>CAXRHZ010000042.1:0-49243 GCA_964230745.1 Maritimibacter sp.
CGGCCAGGACGGTGGCTTTTTCCTGCTGCGAGCCGCTCTCCAGGATCTCGGCCGCCTCGTCGTCGTCCTCGATCAGCGCCGCGGCCAGGGGCTGCGACAGCTTGGAGCCGTCACGGTAGAGCGCGTTGGCCTTCGTCCCCAGCGACCAGGACAGCTCGTAAGCCTTCTGGCAGTCCTCGATCGACGCCGTGTTCGGCATGTTGATCGTCTTCGAGATCGCGCCGGAGATGAACGACTGGGCGGCGGCCATCATGTAGATATGCGCGTCCGTGGACAGGAACCGCTTGCCCTTCTTGCCGCAGGGGTTGGCGCAGTCGAACACCTTGTAGTGCTCTTCCTTGAGGTGCGGCGCACCCTCCAGCGTCATGGTGCCGAGCGCGTGGTCGTTGGCCGCCTCGATGTCGCCCTTGGAGAAGCCCAGGTGCTTGAGCAGGTCGAAGGCCGGGTCGTTCAGCTGCGCATCGGTCAGGCCGAGGTCGTTCTTGCAGAACTCCTCGCCCAGCGACCACTGGTTGAAGATGAAGCGGATGTCGAAGGCCGAGGCGAGGCCTTTTTCGATCTTCTGGATCTCGGCATTGCCGAAGCCCTTGTTCATCAGTGTCTGCGTGTTGATCCCCGGCGCATTGCCCAGGCTGCCGTGACCGACCGCGTAGGCGATGATTTCCTCGATCTGGGCCGAGGAATAGCCGAGTTTCTCGAGCGCGGCGGGCACCGAGCGGTTGATGATCTTGAAGTAGCCGCCACCGGCCAGCTTCTTGAACTTCACCAGGGCGAAGTCCGGCTCGATCCCGGTCGTGTCGCAATCCATGACGAGCCCGATGGTGCCCGTCGGCGCGATGACCGACACCTGCGCGTTGCGGTAGCCGTGCTTCTCACCCAGCGCCAGCGCCTCGTCCCAGGCGGACATGGCGAGGTCGACGAGCTTGGCGTCGGGGCACCCGGCGTGGTCGAGCGCGACGGGCTTCACTTCGAGCCCTTCGTAGCCGTCCTCGGCGCCATAGGCCGCGGTGCGGTGGTTGCGGATAACTCGGAGCATGTGGTCGGCGTTGCGCTTGTAGCCGTCGAAAGCGCCAAGCTCGCCGGCCATCTCGGCGGAGGTGGCATAGGCCACGCCCGACAGGATCGCGGTCAGCGCGCCGGTGAGCGCCCGGCCCTCTTTCGAGTCGTAGCCGTAGCCCATGTTCATCAAGAGCCCGCCGATGTTGGCGTAGCCGAGGCCCAGGGTGCGGAAGTCGTACGAGAGTTGCGCGATTTCCTTGGACGGGAACTGCGCCATCGTCACCGAGATTTCCAGCGTCACGGTCCACAGACGCGTGGCGTGCATGTAGTCCTCGGCCTGGAATTCGCCGTCCTTGAGGAAGGTGAGCAGGTTCATCGAGGCGAGGTTACAGGCCGTGTCGTCGAGGAACATGTATTCCGAGCACGGGTTCGAGCCGCGGATTTCCCCGTCTTCCGGGCAGGTGTGCCAGGCGTTGACCGTGTCGTGGTACTGGATGCCCGGATCGGCACAGGCCCAGGCGGCGTGGCCGATGGTTTCCCACAGGTCGCGCGCCTTGATGGTCTTGGCGACCGAGCCGTCGGTGCGCCGGATCAGCTCCCAGTCCGCGTCGTCCTTCACGGCCTTGAGGAAGGCATCGGTGACGCGCACGGAGTTGTTGGAGTTCTGCCCGGAAACCGAGGCATAGGCTTCCGAGTCCCAGTCGGTGTCGTATGTCGGGAACTCGATCGAGGCGTAGCCCTGGCGCGCGTAGTCCAGAACGCGCTTGATGTAGGTCTCCGGGATCGCGACCTTCTTGGCGGCGCGCACGGCGTCCTTGAGTTGCGCGTTCTCCTTCGGGTCGGTGGCGGCGTCGATGGAGCCGTCCCAGCCGTGGATCGCGGTGAAGATGTCGTTGAGGCACCGCTCGTGCATCTTGGAGCCGGCGACGAGGCTCGCGACCTTTTGCTCCTCCTTCACCTTCCAGTTGATGTATTCCTCGATATCCGGGTGATCGGCATCGACGATGACCATCTTGGCCGCGCGGCGCGTGGTGCCGCCCGACTTGATCGCGCCCGCCGCGCGGTCGCCGATCTTGAGAAAGCCCATGAGGCCCGAGGATTTGCCGCCGCCCGACAGCTTTTCGCCCTCGGCGCGCAGGGACGAGAAGTTGGTGCCGGTGCCGGAGCCGTACTTGAACAGCCGCGCCTCGCGGACCCAGAGGTCCATGATGCCGCCGTCGCCCACGAGGTCGTCGCCAACCGACTGGATGAAGCAGGCATGGGGCTGCGGATGCTCATAAGCCGAGGCCGACTTGGTAAGTTCCTTGGTCTCGAAATCGACGTAGTAGTGGCCCTGCGACGGACCGTCGATGCCATAGGCCCAGTGCAGGCCGGTGTTGAACCACTGGGGCGAGTTCGGCGCGGCCATCTGCGTGGCCAGCATGTAACGCATCTCGTCGAAATAGGCGCGCGCATCCTCCTCGGTGGAGAAATAGCCGCCCTTCCAGCCCCAGTAGGCCCAGGCACCGGCGAGGCGGTCGAACACCTGCTTGGACGAGGTTTCGCCGGTAAACCGCTCGCTTTCATCGATTTTTTCCAGCGCGGCCTCGTCGGGGACCTGGCGCCAGAGGAATTCCGGCACGCCGTCTTCCTTCACCGGTTTCAGCGCGGCCGGCACGCCCGCCTTGCGGAAATACTTCTGCGCGATGACGTCGGAGGCGACCTGGCTCCATTTCTCGGGCACTTCCATGCCTTCGAGCTTGAAGACGATCGAGCCGTCCGGGTTGCGGATCTCGGAGGTCGTGCGCGTGAAGGTGATCGCGTCGTATGCGTCTTTGCCTGCCTCGGTAAACTTGCGTGCGATTTTCATCTTGGCCCCTGTGTCTAAATCTAGCCTGCCGGATGCAGGCCCCTGCTCGCGCAGACCTGCGGTTCAATTCGTGCTGGCCGACACGAGCGAAAAAGAGACCCCGACAGCCCGCACGACGGTGCGAAGCTGAGCTTGATCCCCAACATGTGGGGCTCGTGATTGGGTAAGTTGTCCCTTCCCGTCGACTGCCACTATATGTTGTGGCTTCCCGACCAGCACCAACAACCTGACGTGTCCGAACCGATGGGTCAACGAGATTTAGGGGCCCGTTAACCTCTTTTTTCCGTTGACGATGAACGCGCTTTGTTTGCCGCCGAAAAGTTAACGATTCAGTCCCCAAAAATCCCGCCGTTTTTTCAGTGTGTTCCTGCATCAAGCTGGCGTGACGGGTGAATCGGAACTGTCACCCGACTGTCACATTCGGGCTGCGGCGCAGAGGTCACAGTCCAGATCGAAGATGTTCGAAAATGCATCGAATCGCGCAAAATTCCAGCGACGTTTCACCAGATATATTGTGATCCTAGGTGTCGCCCCACCAGATGTGGGTAGCCGTTCGGTCGTGACCCGCGGCCATCCGGGAATCGCCAGGCACGGAATCCAGGTGGCGCCGACCTGGTGGCCGGCCGGCTTGCGTGCAGACTTTCTGGGAGGAAACTTGGTCGGGGCGGCGAGATTCGAACTCACGACCTTCTGTACCCAAAACAGACGCGCTACCAGGCTGCGCTACGCCCCGACGGCGCCTCTCTACAAACACCGGCGCGGGTTGGAAAGGGCTATTGCGCCCCGCATCCCCAAACCGCATCCGCGCCGAACGCGGGATGGCGCATCTCGGCGCCCGGCTCGATGCCGATGGCTCCTGCCAGCCCGCCCCTGATCTCGAGAACCGCGAGGATCTCGTCTCCGCCGTAAATCGGCGAGAGATCGCCCGGCACCGCGTTCTCGTGAACCGAATCCACCACGCCGTCTGCTCCGACGAAGATCATGTCCAGCGGGATGAGCGTGTTCTTCATCCAGAAGGAGGCGGTGCGCGGCGCTTCATAGATGAACAGCATCCCTTGCCCGGACGGCAGGCTCTCGCGGAACATCAGGCCCTGCGCACGCTCGGCATCGTCATCCGCGATCTCCACCGTGAAACGCGCGGTGCCGAAATCTCCCCTGAGATCGACCTGATCGGAGCTGCAATCCTGCGCAAACGCCGGGGCCGCGGCCCAGGCGGCGATCATGAACCAGATACTCTTCACGTCACGCCTCTCCGTCCAGCGCCGCATCCCAAGCCGTCACGAGGAGCGCCATGCGACCGCGTTCCCCCATCGCAGCGCGAAGCCCGATCGCCTCACCCGGCTGAAGGTCGGCGAGGCCGGAGCGGCGCAGCACCTCGATATGGATGAACACATCCTCGGCCTTGCCAAAGACATTGGCAAACCCGAATCCTTTCCCCTTGTCGAACCACTTGACCCGCGCGGGCTCCAGCGGATCCGCCCGCGACAGGTCGAGATCCTCGGAAAACCCTGAAATCTCGGTCTCATCGGGATCGGGCGCGGCAATTGCGGCGACCTCCACCGCCTGCATCCCGCGCGGCGTCTCCTGCACGATGATCTCGATGCGCGCACGGTCGGCCACCGAACTCTGGCCAAAATTGCGCAGCACGTTGGCATGCAGGAGGATGTCCGGTCCGCCCGCGTCGGGCACGACGAATCCGAACCCTTTCGACGGGTCGAACCACTTCACGTATCCCGACAGCCTTTTCCTTTGCGACTCGGCGTCGTCGTCCATTCCGGTAGGTCCCTGTGCTCTGCATCCCCCGTTGGAATGTGGCCCAGCCACGGGGATGACACAAGGCATCCAAACCTACCTTTTTTGGCAGAGATTTTCATTTTGGGAATCTGTCATGGATGTAACCGCTGGATATTCCAAGAACTTTGCAAATCGGCACGGCTCCACCGGAATCTGTCGTGCAGGCGGAAGGCCCCGTCTGCCCAAAATTCCATCTCGACCGGCCGGATGCGGAACCCGCCCCAGAACGGCGGCCGCTCGGGATGGGTGCCGTGCTTCGCCGTGACCCGCGCGACCTCGGCCATCAGGGTGGCGCGGCTGTCCAGCGGCCGGCTCTGCTCCGAGGCCCAGGCGCCCAGCCGGCTCTTGAGCGACCGCGAGGCGTAATAGGCATCCGCCTCCGGCCCGTCGGCCCGCTCCACGTGGCCGCGCACCCGCACCTGCCGCCGGAGCGACTTCCAGTGCATGACGAAGGCGGCCTTGCCCGCCGTGTCGATCTCCTGCGCCTTCACCGATCCGTAATTGGTGTAGAAGACGAAGGCCTCCGCCTCGATCTCCTTCAGAAGCACCATGCGCACGTTCGGCATCCCGTGGGCATCCACGGTCGAGAGCGCGATGGCGTTCGGATCGTTCGGTTCCGACACCTCCGCCTCGGTGAGCCATGCCCGCGCGATCGCGAAAGGATCGTCGCCCGCAAAAATTCCCGTCCTGTCCGCCATTTCGACCTGTTCCCGTATCGCCTGCCTCTTGGGCGCCCTGCCTGTCCGGCAGGCTTGCGACCCCGGGGCCAATCTCATAAACCGGGCTAACACGTAATCCACGGGACGGGGAACAGGCAATGTCGAGCGGATTGATGGACGGGAAACGCGGGCTGATCATGGGCCTGGCCAACGACAAGTCGATGGCCTGGGGCATTGCGAAAGCCTGTGCCGGGGCCGGCGCGGAACTCGCCTTCTCCTACCAGGGCGACCAGATGAAGAAGCGGGTCCTGCCGCTCGCCGAACAACTCGGGTCGGATTTCGTCGTGCCCTGCGACGTGGCCGACGAAGCCTCCATCGACGCGCTCTTCGCCGAGGTCGAGGCCAAGTGGGGCAAGCTCGACTTCATCGTGCACGCCATCGGGTTCTCCGACAAGTCGCAGCTGCGCGGGCGCTATGCCGAGACGACGCGCGAGAACTTCACCATGACGATGGACATTTCCGTCTATTCCTTCACCGCGGTGGCTCGACGCGCGGCTGCGCTGATGCCCGACGGCGGGTCGATGGTGACCCTGACCTATTACGGCGCCGAGCAGGTGATGCCGCATTACAACGTGATGGGCGTTGCCAAGGCGGCGCTCGAAGCCTCCGTGCGCTACCTGGCCGAGGATTTCGGCAAGGACGGCATCCGCGTGAACGCGATCTCGGCGGGCCCGATCAAGACGCTGGCCGCCTCCGGCATCGGCGACTTCCGCTACATCCTGAAATGGAACGAGCTGAACTCGCCCCTGCGCCGCAACGTGACCACGGACGACGTGGGCAAGTCGGCGCTTTACCTGCTGTCCGACCTCGGCTCTGGCGTGACCGGCGAGACGCACCATGTGGATGCGGGCTATCACGTCGTCGGAATGAAGGCCGTGGACGCCCCCGACATCGACGCCACCAACTGACGGAACACCCCATGATCGACAACCGCCTGCCCCACGAAAAAGGGTTCCACGTCTCTTGGGACCAGATCCACCGCGACAGCCGGGCGCTCGCCTGGCGGCTCGACGGCAAGGGGCCCGACAACGGCGGGTGGAAGGCCGTGGTGGCCATCACGCGCGGCGGCCTCGCCCCGGCGATGATCGTGGCGCGCGAGCTGGACATTCGCACCGTCGATACGATCAGCGTGAAGAGCTACAATCACCAGACGCAGACGGAACCGCAGGTTATCAAGTCGCCCGACATGGAGGTGATCGGGGACGGAACGGGCGTCCTGGTGATCGACGACCTCGTGGACACCGGCAAGACGCTCGAAGTGGTGCGCGCACTCATGCCCGGGGCGCATTTCGCGACCGTCTATGCAAAGCCCAAGGGCAAGCCCATGGTCGAGAGCTACATCACCGAAGTGAGCCAAGACACCTGGATCTTCTTTCCGTGGGACATGGCGCTCCAATACGTCGAACCCTACCGCGGCACCGACTGACGCTCTTCAAGGCCGGTGGCCTTTCATCGCGAGGAGCGCGGACGGACCAGCCGAAGACGGGGTGACGCCCCGGATGAGGCGCGCCGAAACGCTCACCTCTCCGACGATTTCCTTAAACGACCGGATACGCCTGACGGGCAGTCGTGCGTATGCACATCGTGTGTACAGCATGTGTACGCGCCGTGATTCCGGTTTCGCGCCGATTCCAGCATTCAAAATGAAAACAGGGCGTTAGCCGACCGGCTTCAAGCCCGACCTGAAGCGGCGCATGTTGTCTTGGTAGTGCTGCGCGGACCAGATCAGCGCTTTCTTCTGCGCCTCGTCAAGCTCGCGCACCACCTTTCCGGGGGCGCCGAGCACCATGGAGCCGTCCGGGATCTCCTTGCCCTCCGTCACCAGCGCCCCCGCGCCGATGAGGCAGCCCTTGCCGATCTTCGCCCCGTTCAGAACCGTGGCCCCCATGCCGATCAGGCTGCCGTCGCCCACAGTGCAGCCGTGGAGCATCGCCTTGTGGCCCACCGTCACGTTCTCGTCGAGCGTGAGGGGGAAGCCGATGTCGGTATGAAAGACGCAGTTTTCCTGCACATTCGTGCCCGCGCCGATGGTCAGCCGCTCGTTGTCGCCGCGCAGGGTCGAGCCGAACCAGACGCTCGCGCCCGCCTCCAGCACGACGTCGCCGATCACGTTCGCGTCCGGCGCGACCCAGGTGTCCTCGTCGATCGTGGGCGCGATGCCGTCGAGTTCATAAATCATGTGTCGGCCTCCTCGAATTCGGTTTGCAGGCGGCGAATGAATGGGAACAGGTCCGGCTGCTGGGCCTGTCGCAGCCGCTCTGCCTCGATGATCGTCTTGAGCTTGGCGAAGGTGGCGTCCAGGTCGTCGTTCACGAGCACGTAGTCGTAGCCGTGCCAATGGCTGATCTCGTCCCAGCTCTTCTGCATCCGCTTGGAAATGGTTTCGGGGGAATCCTTGCCCCGGCTGACCAGCCGCCGGTGAAGCTCCGAAATCGAAGGTGGCAGCACGAAGACCGACAGCACGTGATCCTTGAGCGCCGACATCTTGATCTGCTCGGCCCCCTGCCAATCGATGTCGAAAAGCACGTCGCGACCCGCCTCGATCGCCTCGCGAACAGGGGCTTCCGGGGAACCGTAGAAGTGGCCAAAGACATGCGCGTGTTCCAGCATCTTGCCCTCGTTCACGAGCGCGCGGAACCCGGCATCGTCCATGAAACGATAGTCCTTGCCGTCCACTTCGCCGTCACGCGGCGGGCGTGTCGTGGCAGAGACAGAGAAGGTCAGCGTCGGGTCCCAGTCCATCAGCCGGTGGGCGAGCGTGGATTTCCCCGCGCCCGAGGGCGACGACAGGATGATGAGAAGGCCGCGGCGTTTCATGTCTGCCTCATTCGATGTTCTGAACCTGCTCACGCATCTGGTCGATCAGCGCCTTGAGGTCCAGCCCGATCCGCGTGAGCGGCTGGAATCCGGCCTTGGAACAGAGCGTGTTGGCCTCCCGGTTGAACTCCTGCATCAGGAAGTCGAGCTTGCGCCCGCGCGGCTCGTCCCCCTCCAGCAGGCTTCGCGCCTGCGAGACATGGGCCTTGAGCCGGTCGGTTTCCTCGCGCACATCCGATTTGACGGCGATGAGGGCCAACTCCTGTTCCACCCGGTCGCCGTCCACGCCATCGGCATGGTCGAGCACGCGGGCAAGCGATGCCTTGAGCGACTGGGCCTGATCCTCGGTGCGGGCGTCGAGCAGACCTTCGGCTTCCTCGACCAGCGCAGCGACCTCGTCGAGCTGGCCGGCCAGGATCTCACGCAGCGCCTCCCCCTCGTGGGCACGCATCGCGTCAAAGGCGGCAAGCAGGCCCGGGAGTTCCGCGGTCAGGGCCTTCGACAGCGGCGCGGTGTCGTCCTCGCCCTGCGCCGTCTCGATCACGCCGCGCATCCCCGCGATGTCCACGGCGCGGGTCGGGGCGAGTTCCAAGCCGTTTCGCGCTGCGGCGGCACTGATCTCCGCCAGCATCCCGAGCGCGCGGTCGAGTCCGGCGGGATTGATCGCGAGCACCCCCTCCTCGCTGTCGCGCTGCACCCGGAGCGAGACGGTCACGTTCCCCCGCGCCACCGCACCCGAGACCGCCTTGCGGATCGCGGGCTCCAGCCCCTCGATCCAGTCCGGCACGCGAATACGCATGTCCAGCCCGCGCGCGTTCACCGAACGGATATCCCAGCTCCAGTTCCACGGCGCCAGCGCCCCTTTTTGCGCCGCGAACCCCGTCATCGACTTGGTCAAGCGTTAACCCTTTCTTCAGGTTTCGCCCCAATTTGGACGAGATTGTGGCAGATTAAGGCATCGGTAAGGAACACCGACCATTCGTTAACAGAGGGTGCATCACGGGGCAATAAATCCCCGGCACAAGGTCGTCATGAAGAGTAAATCCGTATCCGGATCGAATATCGTTTCCATCGGGGCGAAACGCGCCGAGGCCCATTTTCCGTCCATCGCGCGGGTGGAGGCCTATTGGGAGGCGATCCGCAACGGGCGGCTGATGCCATCGCGCAGCGACGTGGATCCGCGCGGGATCTCGGACGTGCTCGAGTTCTCCTTCATCCTTGAAAAAGTGGCACCGGGCGTGGCCCGCCTGCGCCTCGCGGGCATGCACCTCAACGACATCATGGGGATGGAGGTCCGTGGCATGCCGGTCACGGCGATGTTCCTCCCCGAAGCGCGCCGGGAGTTGCAGGGCGTGCTGGAGACCCTTCTCGACCGCCCGGCGACGGCGCGGCTCGCGCTGGAGGCGGAGCGGGGTCTGACGCGCCCCGCGCTTCAGGCACAGATGGTCCTTCTCCCGCTCAAGGACGAACATGGCCGCCCCACGCGCATTCTCGGCGCCCTGCAGACCCATGGGACCATAGGCCGCGGGCCGCGCCGGTTCCGCATCACCGGAAAGCAGGTCGATCCCATCCTCGGCGACGCGCCAAGCCGCTTTTCGATGCCTGATGAACGCGCTCACACGCATGCTGAAGCGTCTGAGGAGGCAAAGCCGTTCGACGGTGCGGACAATGCCGGAGCGCCGCTCCTGCGTCTCGTGCACAACGCGGACGATCGCGAGGGGTAGCGCAGGTTCGTGTCCGGATAGCCGCCGTCTTTGATCCAGGCCGACGGCTTTCGTCGTCGCGCGACTTCAAGAGGACCTTGCGCCGCTCGTTACCTCGGCCCGACCCACATCGTAGTCGTCCCACTCATAACGATCCGGCATGACCGCCTCTCCCAGCGCCACCGCAAAAACCGGCCCGCAAGAGAGGCCAATGAGGAGCGTGAAACGAAAGAAACCCCGGCGCAACGGCCGGGGTTTCCAATCATTGTCCGAAGGCGGGCTTACGCCGAGGCGGCGGCTTTCGTCCGGAACCCGTTGGTCGACAGCTCTTCGGCCACGAGGAAGGCGAGTTCCAGAGACTGGGAGGCGTTCAGGCGCGGATCGCAGGCCGTGTGGTAACGGTCCGATAGATCCTCGTCCGTGACCGCACGCAGGCCGCCGGTGCATTCGGTCACGTCCTGCCCGGTCATCTCGAAATGCACGCCGCCGGGGACGGTGCCATGCTCGCGATGCACCGCGAAGAACTCCTGCACTTCGGACAGAACCTGTTCGAACGGCCGCGTCTTGTAGCCCGAGGGCGACTTGATCGTGTTGCCGTGCATCGGATCGCACGACCAGACCACGTTGGCGCCTTCGGCCTTGACCGTTTCCACGAGCCGCGGCAGATGCTCGGCCACATTGCCCGCCCCGAAACGCGCGATGAGCGTCAGTCGCCCGGGCTCGTTCTCGGGGTTGAGCTTTTCCATCAGGACCTTGAGGTCTTCCGCGGTGGTGGTCGGCCCGCATTTCAGACCGATCGGGTTGATGACACCGCGCGCGAATTCGACATGCGCCCCGTCCGGCTGGCGCGTGCGGTCGCCGATCCAGATCATGTGGCCCGAGCCTGCGACCACGCTGCCCGAGGTCGAGTCGACCCGCGCCAGGGCTTCCTCGTATTCGAGCAGAAGCGCCTCGTGCGAGGTGTAGAAGTCCACGGTGGACAATTCGTGGTTCACGTCAGACGTCAGGCCCGCGGCACCCATAAAGTCGAGCGCGTCCTGGATACGGCCAGCCATATCCCGGTACTTCTCGGCCTCATCGCTTTCCGTGAACCCCAGCGTCCAGGCGTGGACGCGGTGAATATCCGCGAAACCACCTGTCGAGAAGGCACGCAGCAGGTTCAGCGTCGCCGCCGACTGCGTGTAGGCCTGCAGCATCTTGGCCGGGTCTGGGACCCGCGCCGCCTCGGTGAAGGCAAGCTCGTTGATGATGTCGCCGCGGTAGCTGGGAAGTTCGACGCCATTCACCGTTTCGGTGGGCGCCGAGCGCGGCTTGGCGAACTGGCCCGCCATGCGGCCGACCTTCACCACCGGCACCTTGGCGCCGTAGGTCAGGACCATCGCCATCTGCAGCATCACCTTGAAGGTATCGCGGATGTTGTCGGCACCGAATTCGGCGAAACTCTCGGCGCAATCGCCGCCCTGCAGCAGGAAGGCCTCGCCGCGTGACGCGGCGCCGAGTTCCCGCTTGAGCCGGCGTGCCTCGCCCGCGAAGACGAGCGGCGGATACTTGGCAAGCTGGGCCTCGACCTCGGCCAGGCGGGCCGGATCCGTATATTCGGGCATCTGCACGCGGGGTTTTTCGCGCCAGGCCGACTTGGTCCACTGTGTCATGTCTTTCTCCATCGCTCTGTCCCGGAGCGTGTGTGTTAGCGTCAACATGTCCGGGAAACAGGGGCGGTATAGCGGCCCGCCGCCCTATTGGCAAAACAAACTTGCCCGCCTCTTGCCGCTGGGGAAGAAAAGTGGTCCTAATGCTCAACCCCTTACGGGAGTCGCCAGAGAATAGACGCGGATGCCCAGCCAGAACGCCAGCCACAAGACCCGCCGTTTCGTTTTCGTCCTCATGCCCGAGTTCACGCTGTTGAGTTTCGCGGGCGCCCTCGACGCGCTGCGACTCGTGAACCGGCAACTGGGCTACAAGGCCTATGAATGGCGGCTCATCGGCGAAGGCGGCGGGTCGGCGACCTGTTCGGCGGGGTCGAGCTTCGAGTTGGACGGCGACCTGGAGGAACTTCGCCACGACGACGTCGTGCTGCTGTGCTCCGGCACCAACGTCTCGCGCCACACCTCGCCCAAGCTCGTCTCATGGCTGCGGCGCGAGGCGCGGCGCGGCGTCACGATCGGCGGGCTTTGCACGGCGGCCTACGCGCTCGCCAAGGCGGGCCTGCTCGACGAGAAGCGCGCGACGATCCACTGGGAGAACCACGACGGGTTCCTCGAGGATTTTCCGGACGTGGACCTGACCAAGTCGATCTACGTCATCGATGGCAAGATCATCACCACGGCGGGCGGCACGGCCTCGATGGACCTGATGCTCACGCTCATCAGCCGGGACGTGGGGGCGGACGTGGCCAACGCGGTCGCGGATCAGCAGATCTACACATCGATCCGCACCGACCGAGACACGCAACGCCTCTCGGTCCCCACGCGCATCGGCGTGCGTCACCCCAAGCTCGCCACGGTCATCCAGAAGATGGAGACGCATATCGAGGACCCGATCAGCCCGGCGACGCTTGCCACCGAAGTCGGCCTGTCCACGCGACAGCTGGAACGGCTGTTCCGCCGCTACCTCAACCGCTCGCCCAAGCGCTACTACATGGAACTCCGGCTCGGACGCGCGCGCAATCTGCTCATGCAGACCGAGATGAACGTCATCAACGTGGCGCTCGCTTGCGGCTTCACCAGCCCCTCGCACTTCTCCAAGTGCTACCGCGCGCAGTATGGCACCACGCCTTACCGGGAACGCGGGAGCCAGGCGGGGGCGGAAACGGCGGGCTAGGCGCCGGAACCGTCGGGCGCCATCCGGTAGATCGCGCCGTTGTCCTCGGACATGAACCAGATCGATCCGTCGGGGGCCTCGGCCACGTCGCGAACGCGGCGGGTTTCGCGGGTCTTGATCTCTTCCTCGCTCCAGTCGGAGGGGTCGACCACCGCGAGATAGTCGAATTTCAGGCTGCCGACGAAGAAATGGCCCTCCCAGTCAGCGATTTCGCCGGAATGGATCGCCATGCCGGAGGGCGCGATGGAGGGGTCCCAATAGTATTCGGGCTGGGCCAGCCCCGGGGCATCGGTGCCCACGCCGATCTGGGAGCCGTCGTAATTGGTGCCGAAGGAAATCTCGGGCCAGCCGTAGTTCGTCCCGGCCTCGATCCGGTTTATCTCGTCGCCACCGCGCGCGCCGTGTTCGACCACCCAGAGGGTGCCGTCGTTGTCCAGAGCGGCGCCCTGCGGGTTGCGGTGGCCGTAGGTCCAGATTTCCGGCAGCGCGCCGTCCTGTCCGACGAAAGGATTGTCGTCCGGCACGCCGCCATCGCGCGCCACGCGGATGACCGAGCCGTTGTGCTCGCCCAGATCCTGTGCCTGTTCCTTGCGCCCCCGGTCGCCCACGGTGACGAAGAGCGTGCCATCCTCCGCCTCGACAACGCGCGAACCGTAATGGCGGGTCGTATTGCCTCCGTCGGCCATCTCGAAGAGCACGCGGCCCCCGCTGAGCGCGTCGCCCGCCTCGTTCAGCACCGCGACGCTCAGCGCCGTGCCGGCGCCGTTCCCCTGGGCCTTGGCATAGGTCAGAAAGACCTCTCGGGTTTCGGCAAAGTCCCGGGCCACGGCCACGTCCAGCAGCCCGCCCTGACCCTGTGCCACCACCTCGGGCACGCCTGAAACCTCGACCCGCGCGCCGGTCTCGTCGTAACGCCACAGGCGTCCCGCGATTTCGGTGACGAGGAACCCGCCATCTGGGAGAAAATCCATGCCCCAGGGCATGTCGAGATCGCCCACGACCTCGGTGATTTCCATCGGACCTGCGCCGGTCTCGACCGTTGAGGCGGTTGCGGGAAGCACGGCCATGACGGCCAGCGCGGCGGTGGCGGGGCGAAGAATGCTGTTCAAGATCATCCTGAGACGATGAGCCCCCCTCGCCCCCCGTGCAATTGCCGGACACGGGAACGTGACCATGCGTAAGGCGAGCCATCGGGGTGCAGCAGACCCACCGGCCCCCCTTTTCATTCGCGAAATCCACGCTAGGGTGGCGTCAGGACTAAGATCCAACAGGGAGTATACAAATGAAAAAATTCCTACTTGCGACTGCTGCGACGTCCCTCGTCGCCTCCGGCGCGCTGGCGGAAAGCCACATGTCGGAAGCCAAGATCGGCATTCTCTTGGGCTTCACCGGCCCGATCGAATCCCTCACCCCGCACATGGCCGAAAGCGCCGAGCTCGCACTGAACGAAGTGAACGAGTCCGGCATGTTCCTCGAGGGCGTGACGCTCTCGGCGGTGCAGGCCGACACGACCTGTGTCGACGCCTCGGCGGCCACGGCGGCGGGCGAAGGCCTCGTGTCGAACGAAGGCGTGATCGCGATCATGGGCGCGGCCTGTTCCGGCGCCACGACCGCCGTGCTGGCCAACGTGGCCCTGCCGAACGGCGTTCCGATGATCTCGCCGTCGTCCACCTCGCCGGCGCTGACCACGGTCGAGGACAACGGCCTCTTCTTCCGCACCGCGCCCTCCGACGCGCGCCAGGGTGAAGTGCTCGCCCAGGTCCTCGCCGACAAGGGCGTGACCTCGGTCGCCGTGACCTACACCAACAACGACTACGGCAAGGGCTTTGCCGATGCGTTCAACGCGGCCTTCGAGGCGACCGGCGGCACGATCACGACCACCGTGCCCCACGAAGACGGCAAGGGCGACTACTCGGCCGAAGTCGGCTCCCTCGCATCGGCGGGCGGCGACGTGCTCGTCGTGCTGGGCTATGCGGACTCCGGCGGGAAAGGCGTGATCCAGTCGGCCATCGACACCGGCGCCTTCGACACCTTCGCCATGGGTGACGGCATGTATGCCGACTCGCTCATCGCGGATCTCGGCGACATGCTCGTCGGCTCCTACGGCACCATCCCGGGTGCGGCGGGCGAAGGCATGGAAGCCTTTGTTTCGATCACCGACGAAGCCGGTATCAACGGCTCCTCGGCCTTCACCCGTGAAAGCTACGACGCGGCAGCCCTGCTCGCGCTTGCGGCGATGAAGGGTGGCGAAGCGACCGGCGAAGCCATCGCGGCGAACGTCATGGACGTGGCCAACGCGCCGGGCGAGCCGATCCTGCCGGGCGAGCTGGCCAAGGCCCTCGAAATCCTCGCGGACGGCGGCGACATCGACTACGTCGGTGCCTCCGGTGTCGAGCTGATCGAGCCGGGCGAAGCCGCCGGGTCGTACGAAGAGTACGAGATCACCGAGGACGGCTATTCGACGGTCCAGTACCGCTGATCGCGTTTTCCTAGACAAACGGCCCAAGCCCGGGGACACTCTCCCCGGGCTTGGTACATCAGGGAGGTGGGGCTTACCGTGATAACGGTTGAAAACCTGCACAAGCACTTCGGGGGCTTTCACGCGGTGGACGGCGCGAGCCTCACCATCGAAGGCGGCACGATCACCGGCCTCATTGGCCCGAACGGCGCCGGAAAAACCACGCTTTTCAACGTGATTGCGGGCGTTCTTGAACCGACCTCCGGCCGCGTGATGATGGAGGGCGAGGACATCACCGGGCTCCCCCCGCACACGTTGTTTCACAAGGGGCTCTTGCGCACGTTCCAGATCGCGCACGAGTTCGGCTCGATGACTTGTCGCGAGAACCTGATGATGGTGCCCGGCGGACAGGCGGGTGAACGGCTCTGGGATACGTGGTTCGGACGCAAGCGCATCGCCGAGGAAGAGCGCGCCCTGCGCGCCAAGGCCGACGAGGTGATGGAATTCCTCACCATCGAACAGATCGCCGACCAACGCGCGGGACAGGTCTCCGGCGGGCAGAAGAAGCTGCTCGAGCTGGGCCGCACGATGATGGTGGACGCCAAGATCGTTTTCCTCGACGAGGTGGGCGCGGGCGTGAACCGCACGCTGCTCTACACCATCGCCGACGCGATCAAGCGGCTCAATGTCGAGCGCGGCTATACCTTCGTCGTGATCGAGCACGACATGGATTTCATCGAGAAGCTCTGCGACCCGGTCATCTGCATGGCCGAGGGCAAGGTGCTGGCCGAAGGCACGCTGGCCGAGATCAAGGCGAACGAGCAGGTGATCGAGGCGTATCTCGGCACCGGGCTCAAGAACAAGGAACAGGTCGGCGCATGATCCGTGCGGCGCTCATCGCTTCGCTCTTCGCGACGTCCCCGGTCCTGGCGCAGGCCTGCGACACGGTGGGCGACGGCGTGCTGTTCTGCACCGAAGGCACGCCGTTCGAGGGTCTCAAGGGCGAGTTTGCGCAGGACATGGGGGTGACGTTCTACTACCCCGACAGCGTGATGATCGCGACCGGCCCGCTGCCGCCCTTCGCCTATGAGGTCTGGGTGGACAACCCCGGTGACGTGGCACGCGCCGCAGCGACCTTTCCGGCGCAGGAAGACGTGCAGGCGATGGATCGGCCCGCCATGCTCGGCACGGATATCGTCGCCGAAACGCTTACCTACATGGTGCAGCCCGACATGATCTCGCTCGTCACTGTGATCGACCTGTCAGGCCTTCCGCACCTCGTGCAGACGGTTGAGGGTGGCACGGAAATGACTGAAAAACATACGGAATACCATCGCGCGGCCCTCCACGCGCTGGTGGAGGACGACCTATGAGCGACGCATACGGCGACAGGGGCAACAAGGACCGTTCGGTCACGAAAGAGGGCGGCGCCACGATGCAGCCCGGCCCCCAGCACGGCAAGGCGCGCCCCGCGCCCGGCGGCCCCTTCCTGATTGGCGAGGCGATGACCGGCGGCTACGGCAACGGCCCCGACATCCTGCACGAATGCACCATCGCAGTGGACGAGGGCGAGATCGCGGTGATCGTCGGCCCGAACGGCGCTGGCAAGTCCACGGGGATGAAGGCGCTCTTCGGGATGCTCAACGTGCGCTCCGGCGCCGTGCGGCTGGACGGCGAGGACATCACCGACCTCACGCCCCAGGACCGGGTGAAGAAGGGCATGGGCTTCGTCCCCCAGACCCATAACATCTTCACCTCCATGACGGTGGAGGAGAACCTCGAGATGGGGGCCTTCATCCGCACCGACGACATCCGCCCGACGATGGAGCAGGTCTACGACCTGTTCCCGATCCTCAAGGAAAAGCGCTACCAGCCCGCGGGCGAGCTATCCGGCGGGCAGCGGCAGCAGGTCGCCGTGGGCCGCGCGCTGATGACCCAGCCAAAGGTCCTGATGCTGGACGAGCCAACCGCCGGCGTGTCGCCCATCGTGATGGACGAGCTTTTCGACCGGATCATCGAGGTGGCGCGCACCGGCCTGCCCGTCCTCATGGTCGAACAGAACGCCCGCCAGGCGCTCGAGATCGCCGACAAGGGCTATGTCCTCGTCCAGGGTGCCAATGCGCATACCGGCACCGGCAAGGAGCTTCTCGCCGACCCCGAAGTGCGCCAGAGTTTCCTGGGGGGATGACGCGATGAAGACCACCGTTCTCGCACTCGCACTCGCGACCGCGGCACTGGCAACACCGGCGCTGGCCGACATGGTCGACTGCCAGATCGTCGAGGAATGCTACGGCTCCACCCCCTGCACCTCCTCGGACTGGGAGTTCTCGGTGGGCACGATGGAGGACGGCGCGATCCTCATGTCCTCGATGGCGGGCGAAATGCGCTACGACTTCCTCGCCGAAGACGCGGGCCACACCGCCTGGTCCGGCGCGAACATGGCAACCGGCGAGGTGGGGCTGTTGACACTCACCCCGGACTGGTCCGTGGTCGAGGTCTACACCCAGGGTCTTTACGACGGGGCCGAACGCACGATCTACGCGGGGAGGTGCGCGCCGCGATGAACCGCTTGCCTATCCTCGTCGCATTCGCGACCCCGTTCGCGGCCCACGCAGAAGGCGCCCGGCTCGTGCTCGATTGCACGGGTGCGGACGACGCATCGCGCCAGTTCATCTTCGCCCCCGTCTCCGTGGATGACGAGGGCGTCGGGCGCATCACGGTGGGCGACGACCAGATCCCCGGCATCGCCGCCGGCTTCTTCGGCCCGTGGAGCTGGATCGACGACGAGGTGAAGATCACACTCATGGTCGACGGCGACGCGACCAATGACGGCGTTCCCGTGCTCCTGCACGAACTCGACACCACCACCGCGCCGTTTACGGCGTCCCTCACCGATCTGACTTGCGAGGCCCCGTTTTGATCGATGTGCTGAACGCGATCGTCGCGTTTTTGAATTTCGTCTTCATCCCGGCGGCGGCCTATGGCAGCCAGCTCGCCCTCGGCGCGCTCGGCGTCACGCTGATCTACGGGATCCTGAGGTTTTCCAACTTCGCCCACGGCGACACGATGGCCTTCGGGACCATGGCGGTCATCCTGTTCACCTGGCTCTTCCAGGGGTGGGGCTGGAGCCTTGGCCCCCTGCCCGTTGCGCTCCTCGCCCTGCCCTTCGGCATCGTCATCACCGCGGGCCTCGTCCTCGTGTCCGACAAGCTGGTCTATTCCTACTACAGGCGGGTCAAGGCCAAGCCAATCGTGCTCGTCATGGCCTCCATCGGCGTGATGTTCGTGCTGAACGGCATCGTGCGCCTCATCATCGGGCCAGGGGATCAGAACTTCGCCGACGGCGAGCGCTTCATCATCAACGCGCGCCAGTTCCGCGAGTGGTCCGGGCTGTCCGAAGGGCTCGCGTTCAAGACCACGCAGGGCATCACCATCGTGACCGCCGCCGTGGTCGTCGCGCTCCTGTTCTGGTTCCTCAACCGCACGCGCACCGGCAAATCCATGCGCGCCTATTCCGATAACGAGGATCTGGCGCTCCTGTCGGGCATCAACCCGGAGCGCGTCGTGATGATCACCTGGATCATCGTGGCCGCGCTCGCCGCCATCGCTGGCACGCTTTATGGCCTCGACAAGAGCTTCAAGCCCTTCACCTACTTCCAGCTCCTGCTTCCGATCTTCGCATCCGCCATCGTGGGCGGCCTCGGCTCGCCGGTCGGAGCGATCGCGGGCGGGTTCGTCATCGCGTTCTCCGAGGTGATGGTGACCTATGCATGGAAGAAGGTCGTGACCTACCTGGTCCCCGAGGCGTGGGAGCCGTCGAGCCTCCTGCAACTCCTGTCGACCGACTACAAATTCGCGGTCTCCTTCGCGATCCTCGTGATCGTGCTCCTGTTCCGCCCCACCGGCCTCTTCAAAGGGAAATCCGTATGACCCTGAACTGGCGCAATATCGGGCTCTTCGCCCTCGTCGCCCTGCTGATCCTCGGCACGGGGATGTTCCAGAGCTGGAACCTCGCCCTCACGATCCTGAACATGGGACTCGTCTCGGCCATCATGGCGCTCGGCGTGAACATGCAGTGGGGATATGCGGGGCTCTTCAACGTCGGCGTCATGGGCTTCATCGCACTGGGCGGGCTGGCGGTGGTCGTCACCTCGGTCCCGCCGGTGGGCGAGGCCTGGGCGGCCGGGGGCGTGCGCGTCATCATCGCGCTGGTCGTCGGGCTCGCGGTGATCTTGGGCGGTGTGCAGATCTACAAGCGGATGACCCCGGGACGGATGCGCTCGCTCGCGCTCGTGGTGTTCCTCGTCGTCGGGTTCTTCATCTACCGCTGGATCTTCGACCCGGCGGTCGAGGCGATCGAGGCGGTGGACCCTGCGGCGACCGGGTTCCTCGGCGGGCTCGGCCTGCCGGTCCTGCTCGCCTGGCCAGTGGGCGGTGCGCTCGCCGCCGCGGCGGCCTGGGCCATCGGCAAGACTGCCCTCGGCCTGCGCTCCGACTACCTCGCCATCGCGACGCTCGGCATCTCCGAGATCGTCGTGGCGATGATGAAGAACGAGGACTGGCTCGGCCGCGGGGTCAAGAACGTGGTGGGCCTGCCCCGCCCGGTTCCCTACGAGATCGACCTGCAACGCTCGGAGGGCTTCGTGTCCTGGGCGCAGAGCTGGGGCGCGGACCCGGTCGCGGCCTCCTCGGTCGTGGTTAAGCTGGGCTATGCCGGGCTGTTCCTCGTCGTGCTCCTGATCCTGATCTGGATGTCCGAGATGGCGCTGCGCTCGCCCTGGGGCCGCATGATGCGCGCGATCCGGGACAACGAAGTCGCGGCGGAGGCGATGGGCAAGGACGTCACACGCCGCCACCTTCAGGTCTTCATCCTCGGCTCGGCGGTGATCGGCATCGGCGGGGCGATGATGACCACACTGGACGGGCAGATCACGCCCGCCTCCTACCAGCCGCTGCGCTACACCTTCCTCGTCTGGGTGATGGTGATCGTCGGCGGCTCCGGCAACAACTGGGGCGCGGTGCTCGGCGGCTTCATCATCTGGTTCTTCTGGGTTCAGGTGGAACCGATGGGCCAGGCGTTCATGCAGTTCATCACGGCCGGCATGGCGGATGGATCGCCGCTCAAGGAACACCTGCTCGGCAGCGCCGCGCAGATGCGCCTCTTCACGATGGGGGTCATCATGCTCCTCGTGCTCAGGTTCAGCCCACGCGGGCTGATTCCGGAAAAATGACGGGCCTCGCGCTCCCGGTTCTCATCCTCGCCGCGGGGATGTCGTCCCGGATGGGCGGTCGCGACAAGTTGATGGAAGAGGTGGACGGCAAGCCGCTTCTCCTCGACCGCGTGGAGGCGGCGCGCGCCACCGGCCAGCCGGTTCTGGTCACGCTGCCCCCGCGCGATGCGCGCCCCGCGCGATGGGAGCTCCTCGATGATCTGCCGGTGGCGGTGGTCGAGGTCGACGGGGCCGAGGACGGCATGTCCCGCTCCCTTGCTGCCGGTGTGAGCGCGCTGCCCGAAGGCGCAGTGGCCGTCATGGTGCTTCTCGCCGACATGCCGGAGGTCACGACCGAGGACATGCGCCGCGTGCTCGACGCCTTCGACGGGGACATGATCCTGCGCGGCGCGACGGCGGACGGCAAGCTGGGCCATCCGGTCGTGTTCCCGTTTCGGGATTTCACGGCGCTCCGTTCGCTCGAGGGCGACAGCGGCGCGCAGTCGGTGCTGGAGGACAATCCGGACAGGATCAGGGCCGTCTCCCTGCCCTATTCCCATGCCCGCACGGACCTCGACACCCCAGAGGACTGGGATGCCTGGCGCGCGGGTCGCGAAGGATAACTCAGATCAGGTCGAGGAGGCGCGCTTCGCGCGATTCGAGCGACATGCGCGGCGAGATGTAATTCGCATCGCCGTTGTCGTAGCGCAGGCGCGGCACACATTCGGTGATCTCGGCCCACTGGTCCGGGAAGCCGACGCGGATCGACCACATCTCCGGCGAGAAGCTTTCCATCCATACGCCATTGGCGCGGACGAGTTCATGGGTGTCGAGCAGCACATGCTTGAACCGCATGACCGAACGCGGGACGAAATCGATCCCGTCGAGATGCGTGAGGTCGCCGACCTCCGCCATCACTTCGTCGGTTCCGAAGTAGAGTTCGTTCACTGGGTTGCGCACGAGCACGCGGTGACCCGCGTTGAGGACGAGGTTGCCCGCCTCGGGATCGGTGCCGCAGGTGCCCGCCTTTATGCGCACCGGCCCGCGCGCGGAATCGAGCGCGTTTTCGTTCTCGTTGTCATAGACGGACATGCTTTCACCGACCCAGCGCACCGGGACGCTGCCACTGTCGCGGGTGATGACTTCGTCGCCTGGCTTCAGATCGCGCGACAGGACGGGGCCTTTCACGGTCTCGATCACCGCCGAGGGCGCGAAGCCCGAGGTCGAGAACGTCGTCAGCGGCGAGTTGCCGCGCTTGTCGAACGGCAAGCCCGGGTCGAGGTCGCGGTCGACGGCAGGAGAGCGGAAATGCAACATGGCGGTCGTCCAATCGGTCTACGCAGGTGTTCGAGGATCAACCTAGACGGCAATGGTGCCCGAAATATGAAGCAATTCGGGAAAATCCGGCCGATCCGAAACGGCCCGAAACCCTTGTTTTCATGGGCGCCCTGTCTCAGATGCCACAAATTCGCCCGATTTCGCCACATTCCGGCCCCCAACTTGGCCATTGGCGAACCCACTACGAATCCGGTGCGCCGCAGGGCCACGAAGGACCGATTTGGGCTTCGCGACCCTTGTTTTCCTGGGCATATGCGGGTCCGACAGGCTCTATTGTTCAGAATATGGAAACGATAAGCGTTTCTGTTTCGGAATAATTAAAATGGCGAAACAATGGCAGGACCAAGGCGGCCCCGTCACATCTCTTAGCAGACGACGGAAGATCACGCCAAACCAAAAACAACCTCGCAGGACATGCCGCAAGGTTGCCTTCGGAACACTGAAACGCCGTACCGCGATACCGGCCGAAACGCGGTCCGTCGAACGGACCGGGGGCAGCCCCTCCCCTTTCAGGTCAGGTCGCCCGCCGGGTCGCCCCGGCGGGCCGCTGCGTTACTTGCGAAGCATCTTCGCTTCGTGCTTCTTCAGGATGCGGCGCGCCGAGGTGAAGTCCTCGATCCCCTGGCGAGTCTCCAGTTCCGGGAACAATTCGAACAGTTCCTGACGCTGGGCGTTCCCGATCCCCTTGAGCGAGTAGTCGCCGGGCTGGAAGCTTTCCGACCACGTGCCGTCCGAAAGCACCACCTCGTGATGATCGAAGAGGAAGTGGATGTAGGTCACCTCCTTCACATCGACCACCTGGATGCCCTTGGACACGAGGTGCTTGGCCGAGGCCAGAACCTCGCGTTCGTCGAAGTAGAGCGCCGTGCGGTCGTTGGCGACCAGCATCCGGTGGTTCGGCGACACGAGCATGTCGCGTTCCGGAAGCCCGTTGCCCAGCGACCCCGCCTTGATCAGCACCGGCTTGAGGTGCTGCGAGCGGTTGAGCTCCTGCCATCCCATCGTCTTGTGACCGATCCAGCGAATTTCCTGGATCCCGTTGTCACGGGTGATGATCCGGTCGCCTTCGCCCAGCTCTTCCACCGGCACCTCGCCCTTCGGCGTCGCGATCAGCGTGCCGGGGGTGAAGCAGGGAACGATGTCCTCGATGTTGACGAAGTTCATCGTGCCGGTCGACTGGCCGTTGGAGTCGAAGAACTCGACGAAGCCATTCTCCGGATTGCCGCCCAGGCCCTTGGTGATCTGGATCGAGCCGCCGGCCGGCTTGGTGCCGGTCAGGTCGAGCGTGTCCCAGTCGTCCCCGCCTTCACCGCCGTCGACGAAGTCGCCCACGTTGACGTTGATGAAGGTATCGCGGTCGTCGCCGCCATAGGCCTCGTCGACCCCTGCCCCGCCGTCGATAAGATCCTGACCCTTGCCGCCGTAGAGCTCGTCGTTGCCCTCACCGCCGTAGATCGTGTCGTCGTCGATCCCGCCGTCGATGAAATCGTCGCCGGCATCACCGTAGAGAACGTCATCGTCGTCCTGGCCGTAGATGATGTCGTTGCCGTCACCGCCCCGGATGATGTCGATGCCGTTCGCCGGACGCGGATCGTTGAAGATCGGGCCCACGGATTGCGGATCGTTGGTATCCGCATCGCCGTAGTCGTCGACGCCGTAATCCTCGTCCTCGAGGTCGAGGATATCCGGCGTGTTCGGACCGAGGCCGCCCCAGATCTCGTCATCGCCGTCGCCGCCTTCGATCGTATCGGAACCGTGGCCGCCGATGATGAAATCGTCGCCCTCGTTCCCGTAGATCTCGTCGTCGTCGAGGCCACCGTCGATGGTGTCGTTGCCTTCACCGCCTTCGATGTAGTCGTCGTCATCGCCGGTGATGATCGTGTCGTTGCCCGCCCCGCCGTAAACCGTGTCCTTGTCGTTGTCTTCGTCAAGGTCGTCGGGGACAAGCTGCGCGGGCGTGATCGGGTTGAACGGCCAGCCGTCGACGGTCTCGCCCGGTGCGAAGCCGTAATCGGAGGCTTCCGTCGGCGCCGAGGTGTCGATGTAGTCGTCACCGTCCTCGCCATAGACCGTGTCGGACCCGTCACCGCCGTAGACCTCGTCATCGCCGTCGCCGGCATAGATGATGTCATCGCCCTCATAGGCTTCGATGATGTCGTCATCCGGCCCTTTGCCCGGGAAGATGTTGTCATCGGCGTCGACCATGTCGCCTTCGGGGTCGCCAGTGTAACCGGTGTCGATCAGGTCATCGCCCGTGGTGCCCTCGACGATGCCGTCGTTGACGAGGATGGTGACGGTGGCCGTGTCGGTCAGGCCGTCTTCATCCTGGATCGTGTAATCCACGGTGACATAGCCATCCACGGTCGGCGTATAGGTCAGCGTGCCATCGGCATTGATGACCACCGAGCCCTCGGATGCGGTCGCCGCGATCACCGTCAGGGCGGCGTCGTCGCCGTCCGGATCGGTGTCGTTGGCGAGCACGTCGATGGTGACCGTGTCGTTGATCGGCACGTTCGCCGTGTCGTCATTGGCCAGCGGCGGCGCATCCACCCCGATCGAGAGCGTCACGGTCGCGGTATCGGTCGCGCCCTGATCGTCCGTGATCGTGTAGGTGAAGGTGTCCGTGCCGGTGTAATCCGTGTCCGGCGCGTAGGTGAAGCTGCCGTCCGCGTTCACCGTCACCGTGCCGAAGCTCGGGTCGGTGTTGTCGGTCACGGTCTGGCCGTCGCCTTCCGGATCGGTGTCGTTGTCCAGAACGTTGCCGATGTAGGGCGTATTCACGTCCGTCGCATAGGCGTCGTCCACCGCGTCGGTGGTGTTCTGGTTGCCGCCGTCCGGCTGCACCACCACCGTCACGGTCGCCGTATCCGTCCCGCCGTTGCCGTCGGAGATGGTGTAGTCGAACGTATCCGTGCCCGTGAAGTCCGTATTGGGCGTGTAGGTGAGCGTGCCACCCGGCCCGTCGGTGACCGTGCCGTTGGTCGGCTGGTCGTAGGAGGTGACGACGAGGGGGTCGTTGTCGGCGTCCTCGTCGTTGGCGAGCACGTCGATATTGATCGAGGTGTCCTCGTCGATGACGCGGACATCGTCTTCCGCATCCGGATCGTCATTCACCGGAGCGAGGTTGATGGTCACCGTCGCGGTGTCCGTCGCTCCGTTCTCGTCCGTCACCGTATAGGTGAAGGTATCGCTCCCGGTGAAATCCTTCATCGGACGGTAGGTCACGGTCCCATCGGGGTTCAGCGTCGCGGTGCCGTTGGTGGGTGTCCCCACGCTTGTCACGTCGAAGTCGTCGCCCTCGGGGTCGCTGTCGTTCGCCGTCAGGTCCACGATCAGCGTCGTGTCCTCGTCGATGTCGTAGCTGTCGTCGACCGCGTCCACCGTGTTCATCGGACCCATGCCGACCGAGACCGTGACGTTTGCCGTATCGGTCGCGCCCTGGTCGTCGGTGATCGTGTAGGTGAACGTGTCGGTGCCGGTGAAGTCCGTGTCCGGCGTGTAGGTCAGCGTGCCGCCCGGCCCGGTCGAGACCGTGCCGTTCGCGCCCTGACCGAAGGCGGTGACGGTGAAGCCGTCGCCTTCCGGATCGGTGTCGTTGGCCAGAACCGCCACGTTCACCGCGGTGTTCGCGTCGGTCTGCGCCGTGTCGTCGACGGCGTCCACGGTGTTCACGCCCTGCTGGGTCACATTCACCGTCACCGTCGCCGTATCGGTCGCACCCTGATCGTCGACGATCGTGTAAGTGAAGCTGTCGATCCCGGTGAAGCCCGCGTCGGCGGTATAGGTCAGCGTGCCGCCGGGCCCGTCGGTGACGGTCCCGTTCGTCGGCTGGCCATAGCTCTGGACCGAGAACGTGTCGCCTTGCGGGTCGCTGTCGTTGGCCAGCACGTCGATGTCGACCACGTTGTCGCCCATCGTGTCCGCGCTGTCGTCGCGCGCCACGACCGAGTTCATCCCGCCGTCGCCGTTCACCACCACCGTCACGGTCGCCGTGTCGGTGCCGCCGTTGCCGTCTGAGATCGTGTAGTCGAACGTGTCCGTGCCCGTGAAGTCGTCCATCGGGTCGTAGGTCACGGTGCCGTCGCCGTTGTCGGTGACCGTGCCAAAGCTCGGCGTGGTCACGTCCGTCACGGTCAGCGTGTCGCCATCGACGTCGGTGTCGTTGGCCAGCACGTCGATCACCAGCGGATCCGTGTCGTCGGTGACGCGCACGTCATCCTCCGCATCCGGATCGTCGTTCACCGGCGCCATGCTGACGGTCACGGTCGCGGTATCGGTCGCGCCCTGATCGTCCGTGATCGTGTAGGTAAAGCTGTCCGTCCCGGTGTAGTCCGCGTTCGGCTTGTAGGTCACCGTCCCGTCGGGATTCAGCGTCGCGGTCCCGTTCGTGGGCGTGCCCACGGAGGTCACCGAGAAGTCGTCCCCCTGCGGGTCCGAGTCGTTCGCCGTCAGGTCCACGATCAGCGTCGAGTCCTCGTCGATGTCGTAGCTGTCATCCACCGCGTCCACGCTGTTCTGACCGCCGTCGTTCACCGTGACGGTGACGGTCGCGGTATCGGTCGCGCCTTCGTCGTCGGTAATCGTGTAGGTGAACGTGTCCTGTCCGGTAAAGCCCGCATCCGGGGTGTAGGTCAGCACGCCGTTCGCATCGGCGGTGACGGAGCCGTTGGCACCGTTCGTGAACCCGGTGACCGAGAAGCTGTCGCCTTCGGGATCGGTATCGTTCGCCAGCACCGTGATCGGCACGGCGTTTCCGGCCGTGGTGGTGGCCGTATCGTCCACGGCATCGACCGTGTTGTCGTCCACGTCCCCGACCACGACCGTCACGGTCGCGGTGTCGGTCCCGCCGTTCCCGTCGGAGATCGTGTAGGTGAACGTGTCCGTGCCGGTGAAATCATCCGCCGGGGTGTAGGTCAGCGTGCCGCCAGGCCCGTCGGTGACGGCGCCGTTCGTCGGCTGGGCATAGTCGATCACGGTCAGCGTGTCGCCGTCCGGGTCGCTGTCGTTGGCCAGCACGTCGATGTCGACCGCCACGCCCTCGTCCGTCAGCGTCACGTCGTTCTCGGCGTCCGGGTCATCGTCCACCGGGCCCACGTTGATCGTGACGGTCGCCGTGTCGGTCGCGCCCTGATCGTCCGTGATCGTGTAGGTGAAGGTATCCGTGCCGTTGAAATCGTCGTTCGGCTTGTAGGTGACCGTGCCGTCGCCGTTCAGCGTCGCGGTCCCGTTCGCAGCCGCCCCGACCGAGGTGATCTGGAAGTCGTCGCCCTCGGGGTCGGAGTCGTTGGCCGTCAGATCGACGATGAGCGTGGTGTCCTCGTCGATGGTGTAGCTGTCGTCCACAGCGTCGACGGTATTCTCGCCGCCGCCATCCTGCACGTTGACCGTCACGGTCGCGGTATCGGTGCCGCCATTGCCGTCGGAAATCGTATAGGTAAATGTGTCCGTCCCGGTGAAGCCCGCATCCGGCGTATAGGTGACGTTGCCGTTCCCGTTGTCGGTGAGCGTGCCGTTCGACGGATTGGTCCCGCTGATGATTGTCAGCGTGTCGCCGTCGGGATCGCTGTCGTTGTCGAGGAGCGAGATCGTGACAGACTCGTCCTCCGTCGTCGTGGCGGTGTCGTCCACCGCGTCCGGGTCCTCGTTCTGGCCGTCCGTGAGGATTTCCTCGATCTGGCTGAAGCTCAGCGTCTCGCCGTTCTCGAACACCACGGTGCCCTTGAGGGCGCCTTCGTCGCTCTCGTCCTCGGTCGCGTTGATCGTGACCTGGCCTGCGCCGCGCAGGTCGAGCACGTCGTAGTCGGTGGTCTCGTCCGGGCCGTTGCCGCCCACGACGATGTCGTTCGCCGCGTCTTCGGCGTTGTCCACGATGAAGGTGTCGTCGCCTTCGCCGCCGTAGGACTCGTCCTCGCCCGCGCCGCCGGTGAGGGTGTCGTTCCCGTCCTCGCCGTAGATCAGGTCGTTTCCGTCACCGCCGAGGATGGTGTCGTTGCCCGCGGTGCCCGGGTCGCAGTCGCCGCCCTCGGTCGTGTAGACGAGGTTGTCGATCGCGGCCGAGCCCACGAGGGTCACGGTCATCTTGGACACGCCGTCCACGTTGATCGAGGCGACCTTCTGACCTTCCGCCGCGGTCGGATCGACCGTCTGGGTGCCGGTGAGGTTGCCGTCGGCATCGTAGAAGCGCAGCGTCGCCGGACCTTCGTCGTTGTCAAGGAAGGTCAGGCTGTCGACACGCACGTCACCTTCGAAATCGAAGATGAAGGTGCCGCCGCCCTGGTTGTCGTCGGGATCGTTGGAATCCCCGTCCTCGGAGAGGATCAACACGTTGCCGAGGTTGTCGGTGGCGAGGTCGTCGTCACCGCCCGTCGGGTTGTCCGTGTCGAATATCATCGCCGGGTTCGCGCCCGACGCGGACGAGATCGTCACGCCGTCGTACTGACCCGACACGATGTCGCCGGCGGACAGGTCGTTGAAGTCGATGGTCACGGTCTGCGGGCCGGTCGTGCCGTCGGTCCCGTGATCGCCGTAGAGCACGTCGTCGCCGCCGTTGCCCTCGATGTAGTCGTCGCCGCCTTCGCCGTAGATCGTGTCGTTGCCGGCGCCACCGTAGAGTTCGTCGTCGCCCGCGTTGGAGGTCACGTCGCAGTCGCCGCCGTTCACGTCGCCCTCGCGGGTTTCGCTGTCGCCACGGATCAGGTCGTCTCCGTTGCCGCCCTCGACATAGTCGTCGCCGTCGCCCGCGTAGACCTCGTCATCGCCGTCGCCAGCCAGGATCGTGTCGTCACCGCCCATGGCATAGACAATGTCGTCGTCGCCGGTTTCGCCGGGCAGTTTCGCGTCGTCGTTGTCGATGAAGTCGCCGTCCGGGTCGCCGTCGTAGCTCTCGTCGATCAGGTCGCCGTCGTCGTCGTTCGAGACAATACCGTCGCTGTCACCGCCGTTGTCCGGCGGGCAGTTGAAGCCCATATCCGTGAGGCGGACAACGCCGCTCTCATCGTCCTCGCCGCCGTTCTCATGTACGATGACGATCTTGGACACGGGACCCGCGACCTTGACGGTCACGTTGTCGAGGGACGTTTCGCCGTATTCGTCGAGATGCGCGTTGCCCTCGACCGAGTTGCCGTTCACCTCGTGCGAGGAATGCAGGTCCGAGAAGTCGACGTCGAGCAGCTCGCCGTTCGGGCCGTAGGCGAGCACCGTGACCTTGTCGTCGAAGTCATGCTTGCCCTTGTAGGTGTCGAGCGCGCTGTCCACGTCCTCGATCTGGAAGTTCAGGTCGGTGACCGGCTTGCCGAATTCGATGATCGTTTCGTTCGAGGTCTTCACGTTATCCGCGCTCTCGAGCTTACCGTTGTCGAGCGTGAACTGTTCCCCCGCGCCGTTCTGCGGCGTCGAGACCGAGACCATGACGTCCGGGTTGCCCTGCGAGGACACGAGCGAGGCGGAGCCGTCGGCGCCGGTGAGATCCCAGTCGAGGCGATACTCGCCGGTCGGCTGCCAGTTGGACGTGTTGTTCGAATCAGTCATGTCACTTGTTCCCTTGCTCAAGTCCGCGGCGGGCGTGGCTTTCGGCAGCTCCGGTGCGCGCAATGTGGTCGATCCGGGTCCTGTCCTGCCAGGCCCGGTCATCGCTCAATTCTTTGGGTTGGATGCGTCGAACGCCGAAGGCGCCCGTGCGTGTCGCACAGGCGATCAATCTGAAATCAGGCAAAGACGTCATGTCTTCTATGTCCCCTCACCTTAGGCGTTCGTTCCTACCCAAGCGTCGAGCGACATCGAGCAACCACGGAATTGCCGCACACAGCTTGGACACACCTGCCTATTGAGGAGAGATCGGGCCCTTGACGGACCCGGCCGAGCCTGGCGCTTCGTTTGAGACCCCCCGATCCCACACGCATCGCCCGCCCTGCTTGCTGACCACCCGAAGAGCAGTCGGCACACACCTCTACCCCACGGCAAACCGTGGTCTCGTGTGCGGCCGCCCCCGTGGCCTTCAGACATCGCCCCCCAGTTGGGCAGTTCAAAGGTAGCCCCGGTCCGGTGGCCGAAAAAGGGAATTCTCGCGAAATCACATCGCCGTGCGTGCCGCACTGGTTAACGCTAGATAACATGCGCGACCCGGCCGGAGGGTCAGGTTTGCCGCCATGTTTCCGGACTGGCGACAATTACAACTCATGCGTGAATGCGAAACTCCCGGTCTCACCTGCTTTTCCACAAGTTTTGAAGGGTTATCCACAGAACCGCCGGATTCAGCGCCGGAATCCGCGCCAATTCTGTTTCCCCAAGGGCAACAAAGAAAAGGCGGCCCGTTCCGTATGGCGAGATGTGACCCTATCCTTATGCGCAAGTCCGTGAGTTTGTTTGCGTTCTCAAAACGAGGTCAATCCGGACAATTTACGAGAATCTGTTCGTTTCGGCCGGTTTGAACCCACCGCGAATCCCGAATCGAGGGTGAGGCTTTGACGGCTTTGACAAGTCAACGGTGACCATCCGGGCGAATCCGGCACAATCCGGCGTATGCGTGAACAATCACGCTCCGGATCGATTTGATGGGAGTGGTGCCCGAGGTCGGACTCGAACCGACACGATATTGCTACCGGGGGATTTTGAATTCCTCGGAAATGTCGTGCAGTCAAAAGCTTGCGGAATCTGACTCACAGGAACGGACCGAAAACGAAACGGGAAACTGGGAGTCGCTAGTTCACTCAAAGAGCGTATCTACGTCGGCGAGATTCTTTCCCACGAGTTGACTCCCTTCGGCGGAAAGATGGCCCCAGTCCCGATAAATGAATGTCCCACCTAGGCTAACCCTGCAAACCTCCTCATGGCACAAAACGTTTCGCAGATCGATCAGTGTGGCTCCGTCCGTCGAGACCTCAAGCATTGCATAACTTGCGGTGACCTTTGGGTCCATTTCGGCTTGAGCGAAATCGCAGGCTTCTAACGGGACGTCCCTCGCGAAGTTGCCCTTTAGGCAGTACCCGTGGTTCGTTCCATCTCGGGGCGTCGGTCCAACAACAATGACCTGCTTGCCCAATGCTCGAATTCTGTCGACAGTCCGTTGAAGCCCCTCGCCCATCGCATCGAATGCGCTCTCAACCTTCTGTCCTTTGGAATTTTCCCACGTACCTCCCACAGCAAACGGCGACGACAGTACAACGTAACGTAGTGACGGTGAGTGTTCGATGAACTCCATGATTGCATCATTAAAGCCGATGCAATCCGCGGCCGTCACCACGGAGGCGTTCCGACCCAAATCGAGAATCGGCGGGCACTGACTGCGTGTCGCCTGAACGAGGCCCTTGGACCGGACTAAAGGCCCGGCCTCGAGCATCTGAGCAAGATGCATGGCGAAACTGTCACCCCAGAGAAGGATTTCCGGATTATCCTTGGTGCGACACGCCGGTTTTGCGAGGACTTCTTCAACACTCAATTCGCGAGACACATCGCAGACCGGTGCGAGGCCGCGGTTCGGGGCAAGCTTACGCTCCAACCCGAGCTCGGCCCACGCGCGACCATTGGGCGCTATCCGGTCAGGAAATCCACCACGCACGTGCGCTGTGACCGCCAAGCCCAGTAGGACCGTCGCCGACACCAGGAGGTATCCAGTCAAAGCGGGAGCCTTGATACGGAACGCCCCATCCGGTCCAGTGGCCCTGAACGGACGCTCGACGTAGCGATACGAAAGAAAACCAAGCGGGACCGCAAAAAGAGCGATCACCAACAACCAGACTTCCGAAGGAGCAAACGCCAGCCTTGATAGCGCGATCATCGGCTGGTGGAGAAGGTAGGCGCTATAACTTGCCAACCCGACAGCCACGACTGGTCGCCAGCTCAAGACGTTGCCCGCTATCCCGACCGGGCCCCCATGCAACAGAATAAGGGCAGTCCCAACCACCGCAGGCACGCAGTATATCGACGGCACAGGTGTCTCCGGCCCCAGAAGGAAGATCGATCCAACAACCATTGCCAGGCCGACATCCGCGACGATCATGGACCTTTTTGTCATGTTGCGAGCGATGATTGCGGCCATGACGCCAACCAAGAGCTCCCACGCCCGCGTATGCAATAAGTAGAACGCTGCGCTCGGATCAGCGTCATAGGTCCAACTTGTCAGGGCGAGACTCAAAGCCGCAAGACTAGCGAAGAGGATCAATCGCACGCGCGGCGACTTGGCACCGAAGACCACAGCAATGGTAGGGAATATCAAATAGAACTGTTCTTCGACAGAAAGGCTCCACGTGTGAAGCAACGGCTTGAGCTCAGCAGCATGCGCGAAATAGTCGGCCTCGGACCAAAAGAGGAAGTTCGCGCAGAACAGAATAGAGCATCCTACACTCTGGCCGAAGTCCTTGAACTGCACAGGATCCAGAATGAGCCAAGCGGCAGGAATGGTCAGGGCCACGACCACGATCAGCGCCGGTGCGATCCGTCTCACGCGGCGGTTGTAGAAATCGACGTAGGAGAACCCCGGTCCATCGATTTTGTCTAAAATGATCGAGTAGATGAGAAAGCCACTGATTACGAAGAATACATCGACACCAATGAAGCCGCCCGCAAACGTCTCAAGCCCGGCGTGGAACAGGATTACGGCCACCACGGCGACCGCCCGCAATCCATCTATTTCCGGCCGATAATGTGTTGACTTAGCCATTCGCGCTAACTCGCTACCTCAATCATATGCCTCTTGGACAACCATCGCCTAATGCTCGCCATCCACGCAGGCCTGGCATCGAAGTCATACGTCCTTCGCCTCGGATCTTCTGCTTCGAACCCCTTAGCTTCTCAACCGCAAATGGCGCCTCCGGTGCGGTTTTCCGCGTGTCTGTATCCGGAGAGCTCGCTAACAAAGGTCACAGGAAGCACGCGAAAAAGTGCGGGCAATCCATTGGTTCAGTCGGATTTCTTGTTGAGCGCGTCGATCACCTGTTGATGGTTGATCCTCATTTCGGACCGAATGTCGTCGATCTTCTTGTCCATCCGTGACAGGTGGCCGTCGAGGTCGTCGCGGCGAACGTACCGCTCTTTCACGTCATCGACTTTGGTGTGCAGAACGGCGACGTGCTCGCTGTTCTTCATCTCGCCCCTCTTGATCATGGCTATGATCTTCCAGAAAGCGCCGATCAGGGCACCCGTCCACGCAAGGGACACGCTCACCGCAATCCCAACCAGCCATTGCACCTCAGTCTCCATCCTTATTCACCAGCTCCTTTATCGCCTCGATTTTTCCGTTCGCGGTGTCGAGCCCGGCGCGCAGCCGCAGCGCGCACTGCCCAAGGGCACGCTCGGTTGTGCCGGCATGGCACCGTACCTCGACAGGTTCCAGGAGGGGGGCCGGGATCGGCTGCCGGGCGAGGACGTCATCGCACGCGGTCAAGAATAGCGCGGCCATAAAGAGATAGCGCATCGTCGGCCCCTTCCAGGTTCTCAGTTTCGGATAGCGCGGACTCCAGATCCTCGCGGATCCGGCGCTCATTGCGCAGAACGTCGTTCAGCACCCGCGCGGCTACCTCGTGGTTTCGGATGGTGGCCGCCTGTTCGCGGTTCTCGGCGCGCAGGTCCGCGTTGCGCTCCGACATGCGCCAGATCACGCCCCCGGCCACCAGAGCCGCGATCACGGCGCCGAGGATGAGCGTCAGGCGGGTCATGCGCCGGTCATGCAGAGCTGGTATTCCTCGCCGCGCCGGTTCACCAGACCGGGCAGGACGCGGCCCGCCTGCTTATTCCACCACGTCATCGCTCTACACGCCCCCTCGATCCACCCTGTGTTCAGCCGCTTGATCGCGGTAGACCGCTGCGCGCCACCGATTCCGATGTTGATCGTCCAGCTGGTGAAGGCGCAGTCGCGCGGCGTATTGAGGTAGGTGTGCCGGGCTTCCTCCGTGAGCGCGTTCAGGTATCCGGTCCGATACTGGCGCATGTGATCGTCGAGCAGCACCATTGCCTTGGACATGCTGATCTGGTCGCCTCGCTGCACAGGCCGGCCGTCGGCGTAGAACGTCGCGCCGACTCCGATGGTCCATCGGTCATTCGGTGTCGGCATGTAGGCCGTTAGGCGCACCCCCTCGAACTTGACGACCTTTGGCCGGCAGAACGCCAGCGTGCGCGCCTCGGACACGTCGGGGCCCAACAGCTGGGCCGAGGTCGGCGGCGCACCGGGTTGCGGCTCGCTCATGGCTTCGGCGCGCGATCCGTAGAGGGTGGCGGCGGCAATGATCCCGATCGCGAGTGCGTATTTCAGGAGCGTGCGGATCCACCGGCCTTCATCCCCGGCGCGCGAGGCGATGCCCTGGTCACGACCACGCAGGGCGAGGCCGAGGACGATGCACACGAGGATCGCCCAGGATAAAGCCACCGGGTTCACGTTCCCTGGCGCGACGAAGGTGATCGCGAGAAGCGCGAGCGCGGCGAGGAGCGCGAAAATCATGGAATCGGCATGCAGCAACAGCCGCAGCCATGTCGGCTTCGGTTTCGTGGGACTATCCTTTCGGTGAGGTTAGGTCGCGGCGGCGAACGCCCACGGTCGGGCGACGGACAGGACGCCCGCCAGTTTGGTTTCGCCGAGCGTCAGCGGCCAGCGAACGGGGTTGTGATCGTGGAAGGGAAACGCGAGGAGGCGTATGGTGCCGCATTGGTTCCCGCCACGCGGAAAACCCTCTTCAACCGAGCAGAACGTAGTGACACGCACGCCCACGAGGACTATCCAAGGTCCGAGCCGCCTGCCTTAGGAGTTTTTCATGCCCGCAGTTCAGTCCGAATTAGAAGACACGCTTGGAAGCATGGTGGGTTGGGCGGACAAGCCCCTGGGCACAACTCTCGACTTTCCCCCTCACGGTGACGCGAGAGGCGACCTTGTTGCGATTGAAGACTTTGACGTGGGGTTCGACATCAAGCGGGTCTATTACTTGATCGGAACACAGGGTGACGCCACGCGTGGCTTTCATGCGCACCTGCAGCTCCAGCAGATTGTGGTTGCGGTTGCCGGGTCCTGCGAGTTTGTGCTCGACGACGGGAAAACCCGACGTTCGGTATCACTGGACAGGCCGACAAAAGGACTGTTCGTCGGACCAAGGATCTGGCGAGAGATGCACAGTTTCTCACAGGATTGCGTGCTACTCGTGATCGCAAGCCAGAACTATGACGAGAAAGATTACATCAGGGACTACGATCAATTCCTCAAGCTTGTCACTTGAGGGGTGTGGGACTCTCTCAATAGTATTTCGTTATATGCGCGATGAAGCGCCACTGCTACATCGCTCGGCACCGTAAGGGTCCTGAAACGGTCCCGCGATAGGCTCAATCGTTTTGCTGCAGCCGCCAATCGACGCGTGAATGGGTGCGTGTTGAGGTCATTCAGTCGCAGAAATCGCCTGATCCCGGGACCGCGTGCAATGTCAGCCACACGTAAGCCGCGGATCAACCGCGTGTCTTTTTCCATCTTGCTTGAGTTCTGTCTCGACAACCGAATTGCGCCATCAAATTCGGGCGATAACGAACTGAGCGGGAGTTCTCCAGTTTCAACGTCTCTATATGCGATGAAACTCACTCTTTGCAGCCCTACCGATTCCAGCTGGCGAACGATGTATTCGTAGTCGTAGGCAAGGCTTAGGTCAGATCGGCAGAAGCGGCTGAAACTCATTTTGTGGGCAAATGAGAGCGTATCGAATACTTCCTGATAATACGAAGGGAGACACTGCACCGGATCGCGCAACGTGATGACGACTCGGCTGACGAACGGTTCTAGAATGAACCCGAGCATCGTTAGTTTTTGCGAGATCGTCCTGCCGTGGGAAGGATGCAAGAACATCTCTTCGGAGATCAGGACCCTTCGTCCGTGTTCGACATGAGAGCTTAACTCCTTCCTCACGCGTTCGATGGATTGGCTGTTTCGATCACCGGCAACGACGGCTTCGTGCAAAGCGTGGCTAAGACTACCCCTGTTCATTGTTCGCGGCTGAAATGTTCCACCGAAAAAAAACGTCGGCTCCAAGGTCCGTTGTTGCAAAGATGTCTGGAGGGACGTTGTAGCCGTCTTGGGCGGGCCGATATGCACAACGACTTCGTCGCGTCGCGAACCAATCTCATCCAACATCGGCTTCTCCATCTCGTCACGTGAGTCCTGCGGCAGGCTAACTCAGTCCAGCCTAGGCGCCGTGCGACTTCCGATTTCCGCATAGGTCATCGCCTATTCGCAAGTCAACGCGCACCCTGGCTTTGATGCTCGATCTCACGGCGAAAGAAGGTCCGGTGAACTATACATCGTCGCCCTCGAACTTCTCGGGAAACCGCTCGCGGTGCTCCGCCTCCATCGCCTCGCGTGAGTTGAACGTCTCGACAGTCGCGGCATCGCGGAAGGCCACCTCTTGACCGGCTTCCAGGTGAATGGCGTGGCCGTCGATGATGTGGGCGCCGGGTCCTTGAATAATCCTCATGCCGCGCCTCCATCGGTGATCGTCCACAGGTCGTCGTTGATGAGCGAGGTTCGGGCCGTCTCCGCTGCGCCGCCGGATGTGTAGGTGCTGGAGCCGAAATCGACGGACTGGCTGTCAACCACGTCCTGCGCCGCCCACGCGATCAGAGTCGCGTCGTAGTCGGCTGTCGGGATCGTCGTGCTCTGCGCAAAGAAGTTCCACGTATTGACCGCCTCGACATTCCACCCGGAGATCGTGCAGGAGGTGAGCGAACCCAGGCCGAGGAGCGCGCGCGAGACGCTCGTGACCGAGGACGTGTCCATCGTCTGAACGTCTGCGACCGCTAGACTGGAACAGGCCCGTAGCATGTTCCGAAGTTCTGTCACCGACGACGTGTCGCACGTTCCAGCCGTGAACGAGGTCATGTTCGAGCAGCCCCAGAACGCACTGTCGAATGTGATCCACCCGACCGCGCCGAGGTTATCGACGGAGATTACCTTGCCCTTCGACGTGCCAGTGTTGAAGAAATAGATGTGCGGGAACGTGCCTGTAATACTGATCTGATAGTCGCCTGCCGTCGCGTATTCGTGCGCGAGGTCCGCGTCGTTGTAGGCCGTGATCGTCGATGTGCTGCCGTCACCCCAACCGACCGTCGCGTTGAAGGTGCCGAGGTTCTGGCAGGGGATCGTGAAGGTTTCAACCGCGCCCGTCGTGCGGACGGTCATCCGGAAGGCGTCGGGGTCGGGCGCCGCATCCCCTTGCCGGGTTGCGAGCCGCTTCATTGCGAGGGCTTGGCCGAACGTCAGGGTCATCGCGCGGACCTCACAGATACCATTGGCCGTGCGCTGTGACGTGGCAGGCTGTCGTGGTTTGAGTGCCGTCAGAAAGCCATGCGTAGAACTCGCATGCGGTCGCGCCGGGGTTGTCGTAACTAGCCGAACGCCCCGACGAACCTCGGGCGGCGACGGTGATGATCGGCGCGGCTGCGAAAGCCTTTGGATACGTCCACGACACCGCCGCGGCGTTGTCCGACAGGATACCGTCCATGCACGTCTGCGCGCCGTTGGCGTAGGGGGCATATTCACCGTTTGCGTTGCTGCCGTATTCAGGCTCACGTTTGGCGATGAGGTTCGTGCCGTCATAATAAAATTCCGTCGGCACATCGGTTCGGATGTAGTCGGCGGGCGTGTCCACGCCGATCACCGTCTTTACGTCGACCGCAGTCAATCCATCGATTGCCACGGTCATGGCGCCGGTGTTGGTCGTGTTGATCATCGCCGCGAACCACATGCCGGCCGTGAGCGCGGTCAGGTTCCGGCCGGTGGTGAACGTGAGCGCGTCGGGATCGGTGTCGTCCACGGTGACGGTCGCCATTGCCGTGCCGAGTTTCACCTGCTCTGCCGTCACCGCATGCGGGTTGTCCGTGTCCGAAATGTGCGAGACCGGGAACCCTTCGGTCAGATCCCAGTTGTCGCTGTCGTTCACGGGGTCGGTCGTCGAGTTGAAAGCCGCCGTGGACTGGTAAAGCTGGAGATCGGTCGGGGACCAAACGCGATCCCCGATCTCGTAATCCGTCCCGCTCACCCATTCGGCCGCGTTCGCCGCATTGTCCAGGCTAGCGGTCAAGGCTTCGGCCCAGGTGATGAACGCAGTCAGTTCGTCATCCGCGAAAGTGCTTAGCCACGAGAGGAAAGCCGCGACCTGATTGGAGAAGTTCGCGCTGCCGCGAACCGGCGTCGTCGGCGGATCGGTGATGGTCGGAGTCGTCATGACACGTATTCCCTTATTTCGAGGTCGAGGGTGGAGTAGGCTCCGAATTCGGAGCGCATTTGCATGCTCGTGAAGTCGCCATAGGCGATGTATTCGTTGACCTTGTTCGGGCCGTCGAAAAGATAGACAGTCGGCAGGGCCTCACGAGCCTTGAGAGTCGCCTGAAGGAACGGGATGCGCTGCGTCAGCACCTTCACCGTGGGCTCCAGAAGGTCCGCAGAGCCACGCTTGACGGCCGAGACCCGACCGAACGCGTCCGGCTGCTTCGAGGAATAGAGCTCGTTCGTGAGGCCCAGCCCGTTGACCGTGATGCCGAGGTCGTATTGCTGCCCGATGACCAGTTGCCCCAGCTCGACAGTCCCGCCCGTGTTGGTCAGCGTGACCGTGATTTCCGCTGGATAGGGCGGCAGGTCGGTGATCGCGAAGTCCGGCACGAATTGCGCGGGCTGGAAAAACCAGTCGTCATAGTCGGTGACGAAACTCTCGTCGATCAGGTCGAATGTCTCGTTATAGACCTCGCCGTCCGTCGCATCGTTCATGACCACCTGAACGGATGCGGCGCTTACACTTATGAGCGCGATGCCCGTGATCGTGTTCGCTGCCTGAACTACCCATTCGGCACTGTCCGACTGGCTCGCCTTGTCCTGAAGGAAACCGTCGAACACCTTCCATTGGTTTGTTGCGAGCGTCGGCGTCCACCATGTCCCGTCATCGGTTGTCGGGTCGTGGTTGGTGTTCGATCCCTGCGCGCTCACGTAGATGATGTGATCATCCACGATAACCTCGTCGTCGGCGTCGTAGGTCGTGCCGCTGTCCCATGTGGGCGCGTCGTTTTCCGGCACCGTGGACGAGACGAGCGCGCTGTCGTCGATTGTCTGCGCCGCGATGAACCGGGCGGTGCTTTCCAGAACCATGCGTTACGTCCTTTCCGCAGGCAGTCCGTTGCTGTCCCAGTCGCGGAACAGACGGCCCGTCTTGTTGGTCTCGCTCGCGGTCGTGCGGGAGTGTCCCTTGATCTCGGCAAGTTCGGTGTTCACGCGCTCCAATTCGCGCCGGGTCTCGCGCATCTCGCGCTCCAGACCGGCGAACGCCGGAGACGTGTGGTCGATGACCGTCTCGCGCGGGTGCATCATCGCCCAGAACCCGCCTCGGCCGTCTTCGCCACCGGATCGCGGCCCGTTGCCCGTGTAGCCGCCGCCCGCGAAGGATGGCCCCCACTGTCCCGCCTGGGTCATGGCGTCCCACTGGTTGACCGGCTTCTTGGCCACCGCCACCGCGGGCGCATCGCCGATGATCCTAACCGTGGGCTTGGTATTCTGGGCCCGGCGCCCGGCCGCCGCTGCCGCATCGCTCGCCGTCAGGGCAGACTTGAGATCCACCAGCTGCGCGACGATGGACTGGTTCAGGCCGTCCAGCGCCGCGATCTGGTCGCGCAGGAGCGCGTGGGTCACGTCGCCTTGGCTCAGGCTGTCGATCAGCGCGTCGAGGCTCCGGGCTTCCAGCGACTTGTTCGCGCCGAGTTCATCGGCCACGTCCGCCACGCCCTGCACCTGGGCCGCCAGCCGCGCGGAGAACAGGGCAAGCGCGACGCCGGACCCGGCGCGGCCTGCGAATGCGGACTGAAGGTCTCCCGCGGCCCGTGTCACGTCGCCCATCGCGTCCACGTCGCCGGACATGGCCCGGCGCATCAGCGCCCCGAATTGCACCTGCTGAACCGCAAAGGCCCGCTGCGCAGGGAGGGCGTCGGACCGGAGCTTGCGCGCGCCTTCAGACAGGGCCTCGAAAAGCCGCTCGAATTCATCCGCCGCCGAGCGCGCGGCGTTCGCATGCTCTGCCGCGCTGGCGATGATGCCCGAAACACCGGCTGCGGACTGGTCCACCTGATCGAAGGCGCTCGCGAGGCCGATCATCGTGGCGAAGGCGCGCTGCCCGCTGTCGGACATGAGGTTCTGCGCTTCCAGCATGTCGAGGAACTGCGCCCGCGTCGTCGGGACCGTCATGCCGAGTTCGCCGAAGCCCTCGACCAGTGCCTGTTGCGCATCTTCCAGCTTGCGGGCGTCCGTGGTCAGGACGGTGTAGGCGTTGCCCACCGCAGACGCGAAGTTGTCCACGCTGCCGAATTAATCCGCTGCGATCTCGGTGAAGTTCTCCAGGAGGCGTTGATTGCCGCCGATCGGTCGCAGCATCTCCACCGCGTCCACGATGGTGCGGACGTTCGCAGCCAGCTGGTCGGCGGCGTCCTGCACCTGCTTGAAGGCGTCCGCGACTTCCAAAAGCTGGATATAGGCTTCCCTGCCGGACTTGGTGCCAAGGTCCTGTGCTTCGACAAGCTCCTTGAACGCCTCGGTGCTGGCCGGAACGGCCCGGTCAAGGTCGCGGAACACGTCGCGCACTTCGCCTTGCCGATAGGCGACCTTTTCGCTTTCCGAATAGAAGCCATCGAAAAAGCTCTGGGTCAGGCTGTTCAGCTCGTCGATGCCGCCCGCCAGCTTCTTAAGGCTCGACGCCGCGCCCCAGCCCAGCCCGGCAACCTCGTCGAGGTTATGGCCGGTCAGCTTCACCGCCTCGCTGACCTCCTTGAAGGTCTTGCGCATCTGCCCGATCCACTTGAACAGCCCGAACAGGGCCGCGCCGACCGCCCCGATGATGGGAAGCGCCGCGCCAAGCGTTGCGCCGATGCCGATGATCCCCGCCGCGGCGACGTTCGCTGCCGGCGTGAACAGCGCGCCCAGCCCGTTCGTGCCGATTGCACTGATCGTGGACCCCAGACCGCCGAGGATGCCGGACCCTGCCGTAGTGGCGCTGCCGAACGAGCCCAGAAGGCCGCCAAGGAAGCCCTTGGAGCCGCCCGTCGCGCCGCTCGCCAGACTGCCGACCGCGTTCAGGGGCGAGGCCCCCGCCGACGCGCCCGCCGTGCCGCCGATGCCGAGATTGAACACGATGCGGTTTTTCCAAGCCGCTGTGATCATCTGCTTGAGCATGTCCCAGAACGTCTTCAGGACACCGGTCGCGAAGCTCTTGAAGTCGGTGAAGCCGGATTCGAGGAATTTCCAGAACGCATCTGCGACGCCGTCGATGGCCGAGGTCAGGCTGCCGGACAGGGTCGAGGCCAGTTTGTCGGCCGCGTTGATCGTGTCGCCCATGACGCCGGTGACGGACCCGACCACGTCGCGCGTCATCGACGTGACGCCATCCGCGTAACCTTCCATCGTGTACGCGCCGAGTTCGTGCATCACGCGCGACGGAGACTGGATCTTGAGCAGGGATTTGACCGTGTTCACCGCCGACGCCGCCGCGCCGCTCACCGCCTCGCCAACGCTGGACAGCTTCTCACGGATCCCACGCGTGAAACCGTCGATCAGATCGCGCCCGGCCTGAACCAGCGAACCGGACCAGCTGGCAACGGTGCTCTGGATCGTCGACAGGATCGATTGAAACGCCGCCGTGACCGACGCTGACGCCGCCGACACACCCCGGTTGATGCCGTCCACCAGATCGCGCCCCTTGGCGACCATGCGTTCGGCCCAGCCGTTGATCGCCGGCTGAATAGTCCCAGACCACAGATCCGAAATCGCCGCGCCGACATTCGCCGCGCCCGCACGAAAAGCGTCCGCCAACCGATTGATCGGGTTGACGTTGTCGACGAAAGTGGCGAACCCCTGAAACGCGACCTTCGCGTTCTCCCAAGCGGTCGCCCAGTCACCCGACAGCGCCGCCTTGATCGCGCCGATAGATGCCTCAATACCCGACAGCCCGCCGGTTCCGGCTTCCTGCATACGTGGCGCCCAGTCGTTCTGGACGTAATCAGCAGCCCACCCGAGAGACGACGTAATTCCACTCATCAATTCAGGAAACCGCCGATTCAGATCATCCCAGTGCGTCCCGATGTAAAGGGCGCCGACCGTCAAGGCCGCGACAGCCGCGGCAACGGGAAACACCATCGCGGCAAAGGCTGCAGCTACCGCCCCGACCCCAAGTGCCAAGTTTTGCAGGTTGCCGATTTCCGCGATGGAATCGACGAAGTCTGAAAGCTTCATCACGACCCCGGCGAGCGCCCCGGTCATGCCCGTCTCGCCATTGATCTTGCCGACTAGGTTGGTGAATGAGTTCCCAAGCATGGTGGTCGCTTGACTCACAGTCACCGACGTCTCGTCGAACGCGCGCGTGATTTCCGGCGCCTGGTCGAGGATCGCCGCGAAGAATTCCTCACTCGAGATTTTTCCTTCGATCACCAGTTGCCGAAGTTTCCCGACCGATCCGGCCGCTTCCTCGATACCGTCCGCAGCCGCTTGCGCGATCGGGAATGCGCCTTCAAGAATGGAGTTGAATTCCTCAGCCCGCACGACGCCGCCCGCCATCGCCTGAGAAAGCTGCAACAGCGCGCCAGATGCCTCGTTTGCGGATGTGCCGGACGCGGCCAAAGCCTTGCCGACTGTTTCCGTGAAGGTCAGCACTTCGCGCTCGCTGGCGCCGAGTTCACCGGCAGCCATGCTTAGGCGCGTGTAAAGCTTTGCCGTCGCCTCCATCGGGGCGCGGGTTGCCTGCGACACGCGGAATATCTCGTCCATCGCGACGGCCGCCTCTGCCGAGGTCTTACCCATCGCCTGAATGGAGTTCTGCAGGCTCACGTAGGCGTCGGCCTGACGCATGACCGCGCCGACCGAAATCATGCCACCGAGAACGCCGACCATCCGACCAATCCCGACGGCAGCCGAACGCGCGGCGGTCCCCATGCGCTTCGATGAACGCTCGACACGGCCGGCAGCGCGTTCCGCCTGCACACCCTCTCTGCCGAACCGGTCAAGGTCGTCGCTTGCCCGCTTCACTTGCGTGGAGTCGACTTGAAGGCCTAGTTTGGCGACGTCCATTAACGCACCTCACGACGGGAGTTTCAGATGAAGGTGATTTTCGGGGCCACACTCGCGGCGGTCGTTGCGCAAACGGCGTGCGCGCAAGGGTATTCAGAGCATCACGCCGTTCGCGCGTTCACGGAAAAGCCGTGCGGCTACGTGCTGGCGATCTTGGACTCCGACGACGCGACCCTGCCCAGTTTCGGCGGCGCTTTGTCGGACGTCGGGACGTTCGCTGTCACGACGGGTTTTATCTTGGGCTTTGACCACGCGAACGGCGGGCTATGGAAAGGCGACGTGTCGACCCTTCAACAGTTTCGTTCCGCCTGCGAAAGTGATCCGCTGTTGACCGGCGCCGAGATCCTTCACGACCTCGCCGCCGATTGATTTTCTTCGCGCTCGTACAGTTCCATCGGTGACCATGCCCGCGCCTCCTGTCCCAACTGGAACCCGGCGGCGTAGGCCTGGCACATGCGATGGAGAAGGACGGCCTCGTCCCGCGTGAGCGCGCCCGTCACCTGCATAAACGGCGCAATCTCGGGCCAGTCCGCCGCCCGCACGCCGCCCATTGCCATAGGGCGGATCGGTGAGAGGTCACGCATCACGCCGATCATGTAATCGAACCCGGGCGGCAGATCCGGGAACGGTGGGACAAGCCCCGCCTCGCGGTACTGGGTTATTCGAGCGGGTGCGCCCATCTGGATCCCGCTGTCGCTCTTTCCTTCGATGGGCGCCTCGAGAAACCCGAGTTGTTCGGCGAAGAGAGTTACTTCCGCTTCTTGAGCCTGTCGAAGTTCTCTTTCCGCCCCAAAAAACGGTCAGCCCCCGCCATGATCCACGTCCGCGTGGCGTAAAGCTTCTTCGCGTTCTCCTTCGAAAACGGCATGGGCTTCGGCTCGGCCTCGGGATCGTCGATCTCATCGTCCTCGAGATAGACCACGTTGCGCCAGCCGGTCGTAAGGGCGGCGAAAAACTCCGCCTGCTCTTCGTCGTTGGCCTCGGCCAGTTCCATGATCTGATCCACGGTCATGTTCTTCAGATCGCGCTTCTCGCCGCCGGTCCGGCGCTCGATGTTGCGAGCCATCTTGGCCGCGGCGCGCTTCGCCTCGGTGCTGTCCGTGCCGAGCAGATCGATCTCGATGGGCTGGCCGTCGATGTATAGCTCTTCGCCCTCGTAGTCGACGTGCCACGTAGCGCCGACCTCTGCATCCCGGCGCGGGTCAATCCGTGCAAAATCCATTTCGGTTCCTTCGGTTTCAGGGTTTCAGGTTGGGCGGCGCCGGTGAAACCACGCCGACGCCGCCCGGTATCCCCGCCTCATTGGGGGCGGCGGGAATTACGCAGCGACGCGCGTGATGCCGCTGTTGATCGCGACTTCGAACATGACGCCGGCCTTGGTCGAGCCGTCGGCCTGCTTGACCTTCAGGTTCCGCACGACGCCGTAGAAGTAGCGCACCTGGTTCGGCCCGGCGCTCTTGAAGGACACCTCGGTCGAAGTGCCGTTGGCCGTATCGAGGATCGCGAGCCCGGCATCGGTGAAATCCTCGCCGTCGATCTCGAAGGCGACGACACCGCCATCCTTGGCGCCGTTGTCGTGTTTCGTGCGACCGGTCTTGAGCAGGGTGGCCGACTGGTCCTCGTGGGTGTCGCCCAGCTCGCCGCGCGAGATGATGTTCCCGATTTCGTCCATCGAAAGGGCTTCGTAGCCGGTTTCGTCCTCGGTCGCAGGCGTGCCGCTTGCGCAGCTGATCGTTTCGCCGATGAAAGACATGGCGTGTCTCCTTTGCATGTAGGTGATCCCGGCGTTCACCCGCAAAGGGGAACCGGCCCGCCGGGAAGGCCGGTATTTCGTGAGCGCCGTGGCGCGGGTGTCAGGTGGTGGCTTTCGCCTCGTAGGACGCGACGACAGGCACGCGCCAATGCGCGCCATCGATGTAGCCGGGGCGAATGTCGACCGGCTTCGTCAGCCGGATCGTGCCGCCCGAGAAACTGATCGTCGCCCCTTGGTCATAGGCGGCGGTATTCAGCGCGGAGGCGAGCGCGTTGGCGTGGCCGTAGGCGGCGCTCGTGCCTTGCCCTTGTGTGACCACGACGCCGACCGTGAATTGCCCGGTTTCGTACTTCGTCACGCCGCTCAAGTATTCGCCGGGGCGGTCGATGGGCGTGAAGTCGATGATCACGCCGGGTGCGGTGATCGCCTCGTACTCATACCCGGGCAGGTGCGGCGTTAGGCTGCGCGCCTGGGCGGTGGTCTTGACTGCATCGATCAGCGCGTCTTGCACAAGCTCCGGGTTCATCCGCGTATCTCCGCCTTTGCCTTCGCCGTGGCCGAGGCGACGAGGTTCGGCCATTTCCCGGCCGCCACGTCGCGCCAGAACGTCCCCGGAACCCCGTTCGCGCCGTAATGGACGTGCTGCGCGTAGGGCGCGACGCCGCCGCCCCATGAGAAGGTCGCGACGTCACCGGCTTTCATGGATCCTGCGATCAGGGTGTGACTGTCCGCGCCGCCGGCCGACATGGCCGATGTTCCGTAGAGCGTCGATTGCAGCGAATTCGCCAGAGCGCCGAGATCACGCGGGATCGTGCCGTGAGCCCGGCCCCCGCCCCGGTTGATGCCCGGCACGACCTCGATCCCGGCCAGCATTTCGCTCGTCGCGGTCTTGACGATGGCGTCCTGTATCTTGCCGACCTTACGCGCCCATCGCGGGAGTTCTGCGAACGTGTAGGTCGCCACGTCAGAATTCTTGCGGATCGTCCGCGGCGATCATTTCCTCGCCGCTGGCCCGAACGAGTTCCTTGTCGTCCCCCTGGTACTCCGCGATCAGGCGGACCAGGAGGTCGCGCCGTTCGTCGCGCGGTGCCGCATCGATCGCGGCGAGCAGGGCCGCGCCATCGGTTTTCGGATCATCATTCTGCGCCAAGGTCAAACTCCCTGAAGAGACGAGGCTGGCCGCTACACGCTGGACCAGGTTGCGGTTCATTTCCCGAACATGGACAGCCCGAACCAAGACGGTATGACCTACGTTCACGAGGACGACGCGCCGGATTATTCGAGCGCCTGCGCATGGGACGTGCGGCTTGTCCACAAGACCCGGAAGGAAGCGCAGGCGCACGAGCGTGAGCGGATATCGCAAGGCATTGGCGAATTGCTCGCTGGTTTGCCGAAAAGCATCCCGTGGCCGATCCGCGAAAAGATGCTCGCCGTCATCCACCGGCAGGAGAACGACGCATGAGCCGCAACCCCCGCGCAATCCTCGCCGAGATCCCCGACGAGAAGATCGAGGCCGCCCTCGGCGAACTGTCGTGGAAGGTCGTGCGCGGCCGGATCGAACAGATGGACTATTGCGCGCCCGGCGGTGTGAGCCTCGACGCAACGGTCATCGCTGCTCTGGTCGAACGCCTGATCGAGGTGCAACCGCCCCGGCCGCGCATCCCGGGCGGAACGATGACCGTCCGGACCGCGCGCCGGAAATGGGAGGAACTACGCGTCGCCGCTACCCAAGGCGACCCCGCCGCAATGCTGGACGCCGCGAAGGCGTTCCAGCCGATCGCCGAACTGGCCCTGATGACGTGGGAGAACGAATAGGTGACAGAAACGCGAGAAATCTGGTGCTGCGGCTGCAACGCAGAGGTTTCTGCACGTCTCACGGATGGGCGAGAAATCTACCCTCACCGTCGCGATCTGTCCGATCTGCCATTTTGGCGTTGCGATTCCTGCGGCAACTTCGTCGGTTGCCACCACAAGACCACGAACCGCACCAACCCGTTGGGGGTGATCCCCACGCCGGAAATCAAGAACGCCCGCCAGCACATTCACCGAGTCCTAGATCCGATCTGGAAGTCCGGCCGGAAGCCGCGCAAGGCGCTTTACGCAGAGATCGCGGATCGTCTAGGTCGCAGTGAATATCACACGGCCGACATTCGATCGGTTGATTATGCGCGACGGGTGTATCGCGTGATTCAAGAAATTGACGCAGCAACGCCCGCGATCGATAAACACTGATGCCCCGCCGCCCCGCGAAACCCCGGATCACGAAACCGCACCTGACATGGAAGTGGAATCGGCGCCGCGAGGTCTGGGAACCGTACTTTCGGATCACCTGGACCGAAGGCGGCCGACAGCGAGAACGCGCGGTCAAGCTGGATTGGCAGAACGACCCGGAACGCCTCGACTTCCTCTATTGGGAATGCCGCACCGGGCGGCACGAGAAACAGCGCCAGCCCGCGCAGTACACATGGGGCGAGGCGATCACGGCATGGCGCGGCGACCCACGCATTCAGGGAAAGATCGCGGCCGGCACGAAAAAGAGCTACCGATCGTCGCTCGAGCTCATCCTCGCCACGAACGCCGAGAAGGACATGCGGCGCACCACGCGCGCCGGGATGCGCGCCGCGCACGAGGCGCTATCTTCTACCCCACGCAAGGCCGACAAGCTGCTCGCCGTCTCGTCGCTGATCTGGAATTACGCCGCCACGGAGCTCGACTGGCCCATCGGCGAAAACCCGGCGGCCAAGATCCGCAAGTTCGGACGTCAGACGGAATTTGCCGCGTGGCCCGCATGGATGATCGAGGCCCTGCCCGACGCCCCCGCCGTCGTGCGGATCGCGGCCGAGTTGATCCTCGGAACCGGCCAGCGGCCGGGTGCGGCCATCGCCATGCGCCGAGACGCATTCCGGGGTGAATGGATGACGCTCGTCGACGAGAAGAACGCCGAGGAATTCGAGATCTTCATTCCCGACCGTCTGCGCGCGTTCCTGGACGAAACGCCGAATCGCGGCGCTTACGTGATCGCGAAGAACCTGACCGAACCGCTGGGCTATGACGCCGTGTACCGGCAATTCGCCGACTGGCGCGCCACGCTCGGCCCGCGTGCCGAAGGGTTCCGGCTGCACGGACTCAGGAAATCCGCGATCATCGAACTGGCCGAGGCCGGGTGTTCGGACGCGCAGATCCACGCGATCACGAACCAGACCCTCGAAATGGTCCAGTATTACCGCCGCCGGGCGAACCGGAAAAAGCTGTCGAAGGCCGCGGCGAAAATGCGCGGACAGAACGAAAACGGATCGTGACTCTGTGAGTCGCCTCTGTGAGTCAAGACAACGGGAGTCGCGGATGTCGCAAGGAATGGTCAGTAAGTCATTGATTTTGTGGTGCCCGAGGTCGGACTCGAACCGACACGATATTGCTACCGGGGGATTTTGAATCCCCTGCGTCTACCATTCCGCCACTCGGGCACGAGGGACCGTCTAGCCCTGCCCGGCGTCTCCGTCAACGGCGCAAGAACATGTCAGCCGGCCGCCCTGCCCTCACGCGCTGGTGACGCATGTGACACAACAAAGCCCCCCGATCCGCTTGACCCCCGGGCCGTTTTCGGTGCTTGTATCCGGCAAAAAGGGGCCGGGCATGCTGAGACGACTTTACGACTGGACCATCGGTCTCGCCCAATCGCCCTATGCGCTGTGGGGGCTGGCCTTCGTGGCCTTCCTTGAAAGCTCGGTCTTTCCGATCCCGCCCGACATCCTGATGATCCCGATGATCATTGCCGCTCCGCGCCGCGCCTTCCTAATCGCGGGCGTCGCGCTCGTCTCCTCCGTGCTGGGCGGTGTTGCGGGCTACTTCATCGGCTGGGGCCTGTTCGAAAGCGTCGGGCGTCCCGTGCTCGAGTTCTACGGCAAGGACGCCTATTTCGACGAATTCGCCCTGCGCTACAACGAATGGGGCGCGTGGATGGTGCTGGTCGCGGGGGTGACGCCCTTCCCCTACAAGGTCATCACGATCCTGTCGGGCTCCACCGGCCTGAACGTCACCGTCTTCCTGCTGGCATCGATCGTCGCGCGCGGGCTGCGGTTCTTCGTCGTGGCGGCCCTGCTGTGGAAATTCGGCGCGCCGATCCGCGACTTCATCGAGAAGCGCCTCGCCCTTGTCTTCACGCTGCTGGTGATCCTGCTCATCGGCGGCTTCTATGCCGTGAGATATATATGACCCTGACCTGGAAACAGTACGCCCTGATCGCGACCGCGGGTTCCGTCGCCCTTCTTGGCGGGGCCTTCATCTTCCAAGCGCTCGGATATGCGCCCTGCAAGATGTGCTACTGGCAGCGTTACCCGCATGCCGTGGCGATCCTGGTCGGTGTCGTCGCCCTTGCCCTCGGGCGGCGCTGGCTGTGCTGGCTCGGCGCGGTGGCCGCCGCCACGACCGGCGGGATAGGCATCTTCCATTCCGGCGTGGAGCGCGACCTTTGGGACGGCCCCGCCAGCTGTTCGGGCGGCGCGACCACAGGTCTGTCGACCGAGGACCTGATGGACCAGATCATGTCCGCCCCGCTCGTGCGCTGCGACGAGATCCCGTGGGAGATGTTCGGCCTGACCATGGCGAACCTCAACGCCCTCTTCTCGCTCGCGCTCGCGGTTGTCTGGGTCATCGCCGCCCGGCGCGCGGCGGCCTGATTTCGGATCGGGCTAACGCCCGATCCGACCCGCGGGGGGGGGGGGGGGGGGGGGGGGG
>CAXRHZ010000043.1:0-126792 GCA_964230745.1 Maritimibacter sp.
CCTGAAAACACGTGCCTATCCGGGGCAAGAATCCGCGGAATCGCGTAAAATCAGCCTCAGAAATCGGAATTTCCCTGTTAATTCCCTGTAAACCGCAAAATCCAGCCAAAACCGAACCCGCGAAAACGGCGGACAGAGACATCGGCGGGTATTGGGACGGGAATGGTGGCTTGGGTGCGTCTCAGGCACGGCGACACGCAGCCAAGCCGCCGAAACCGCGGGGGAAAACGGCGCAATGCGTCACCAAGGGAATGAGACTGGGGTGGGTGGCGGAGAGACAGGGATTCGAACCCTGGAGACGGTTTCCCGCCTACACACTTTCCAGGCGTGCGCCTTCGACCACTCGGCCACCTCTCCGTGCCGCGCTATGTATCCGCTCCCGCACCTGGCTTGCAAGGGGCTTTCGGGCAGTTTTTGCGCCCATCGCGTCAGTCGCCGTCAGGGACCGCGTCCGCCTGGGGATCGGCGTCGTCCTCGGGGTCGCGGCGCGGATCATCGGGCTCAGTGTTCTTGACCCCTTTCGCATCGCTTTGCGTGGCCGCCGGGCCGCGCAGGCTTTCGGGATTGCGGATCCAGAGGTCGCGCTGCGCGAAGGGAATCTCGATGCCCTCTTCGGCGAACCGCTTGGCGATCGCGTGGTTGAGTTCGTCGCGCACCACGAGGATGAAGAACACGTCCGACAGGATCGCGCGGATCTGGAACATGAGCGCGTCGGCGCCGAATTCCATGAAGCCCACCTGCGGCTCCGGGTTCACCGTGACCATGGGGTGATCCATCACGATCTCCATGAGGATCTCGGACACCCGGTGCGTGTCGGAGCCATAAGCCACGCCCACGTCGATCACCAGCCGGCCCACCCGGTTGCCACGGGTGTAGTTCGTCACCACGCCCGAAATCAGGTCGGAGTTGGGGATCACGACGTCGGTGCGGTCGAAGGTCTCGATCCGGGTCGAGCGCACGGAAATGTCCTTCACGATCCCCATCTGGTTGCCGACCGTGATCCAGTCGCCCTCGGAGATCGGGCGCTCGATCAAGAGGATGATGCCCGAGACGAAGTTCGACACGATGTTCTGAAGGCCGAAGCCGATCCCGACCGAGAGCGCACCGGCGACGACCGCGAGCGAGGAGAGGTTGATCCCGACGGAGGTGATGGCGATCACGGCGGCGAGGAAGATACCGACATAACCGATGCCCGACGTGATCGCGTTGCGCCCGCCGATATCCATCTTCGTCTTGGGCAGGACGGTGGTCTTGAGCATCCCCTGGATGAGCCGCGTAAGCGCGATACCGATCAGGAAGACGATGATGAGGAAAACCACGTCCGCGGGCGAGATGACCGTCTCGCCGAAGGTGACACCGCGCATCACGGTGCCCCAGATCTCCCTCAGGTCGGTCTCGCGCGCACCCCAGATCAGGGCGAAGAAAGGAACCGACAGGATCACGGCGGCGAGGCTCGCCAGCACCGGGGTGAGGGCGTCGCGCGCGTCCTGTGTGGTGGTGCCCCGGATCATGCCCCACAGGTCGACGAAGAAGCCGTGCAGGACGAGGAGGAAACCGATGAGGGCGAAGGACAAGGCGGTGTTGAACACCACCATCCCTGCGAGGTTGGCGTAACCGAGCGCCGCCATGACCGGACCGACGATGCCGACGATCATCAGGAAACGACCGGCGAGCGACAGGGTCCGGTCGATGAAGTTGGGGCCCTCGTCCTCCCCTTCGCCTTCGACCGATTCCCGGTGGTTGAGCAGGAGCCGCCCGAGACGGACCATCAGCACCCCCGCGAAGACGAGGATGGGAAGTTCGAGGACCGCCGTCGTCGCGTCGGAGTAGCCCTCGAAGGCCGCGAGTTCTTGCACGAGCAGGAATGTGCCGTACGCGAACCCCAGGAGCGTGGCCTCCACCCTGCCTTCGGCACGTGACAGCTTAGCGAGATTGAGCACCTGCCATTCGGCTCCCGGCAATCCGAAGACACGCGTGCCGAGCCAACGCGCCACGATAAGGTTCACCCCGACCATCAGGATCAGCTCGGATATGAGCTGGCCGCGCAAGCCCATGAGCCCGGACATACCGAGCGCGAGGATTGCGGCGATTAGGCCGATGAGCGGGACGATCATTTGACCCAGCGAGATCAGAAAACTCCACACGCCCCGTGCGGGGCCTTCGCCGCGGGAACGCACGCGCACCCCTGCCTTGATGACCCAGGACCGTCCGCGCACGATGAGCACGAAGGCGATGACAAGGAGGACTATGACCGGGACCAGCGCGCGGCGGAACTGCGCCTTCTGCGAATCCGTCTCAATCGACCCGATCGTGCCGCGCCAGGCCTGGTGGAACGTGTCCCCGATGTCGGAGATCGCTTCGCTCCAGTGGGTCGGATTGACCGGGCTGGGGCCGATCGTGAAGAGTTCCTCGGTCTGGCGCGAGCGAAGGAGGTCGTCGATTTCGGCAATGATCGTATCGGCGCGCGCAAAGGCAACTTCGGCGGCGCGTACCGGGGTTTCGAGCTGTGAGAGCTGCTCGTTGAGCTGTTCGCGTTGGCTAGCGAGCGTTTCGTTCTCCGTCTCTCCCTCGGCCGGAGGTTCCGGAAGCGCGGCGATCTGATTGCGCAGCGTCGTGATACGCACCTTGTTCTCGTCGCGCGCGGCGGCGAAGCGGGTGCGCCACTCGTCGACCTCGGCGCGCAGGCTCTCCAGCGCTTGGTCCGAAGCGCGTCCGGCCTCCAGCGCCTGCTCCGCGCGCGTGGCAACCCGCGACCACACCTCGTAATCCGGGGCATCCGCGGTAGTGGAGGCGGCTTCCTCCATCATCTGTTCGGCAGCCGACGTGTTGGGATCATCCACAACGGGCACGGTGATCTCAGGCTCGTCAGCCGGGGGATCCTGATCGGTCGTGTCCTGCGCCGTGGCAAGCCCGGCGGTCAGCAGGAGCGTCAGGAGCGCGACCCGGAAACTATGCGCGAACGCCTTCATACGTCTTCGAACACCGTGGGCACGTCGCGCTTGTCTCGTTCGAGGAAGGCCGGGACCGGGAGGCCTTTCTCGCGCAGGAAGTCGGCGTTGTAGAGCTTCGCCTGATACCGCGTGCCGTAGTCGCACAGGATCGTCACGATGGTGTGCCCCGGCCCCATTTCACGCGCCATCTGCACGGCGCCCGCGATGTTGATGGCCGAGGAACCGCCGACGCAGAGACCTTCGTTTTCGAGCAGGTCGAAGGCATAGGGCAGCGCTTCGGCATCCGTGGCGCGATAGACCATGTCGGGCGTGATACCTTCGAGATTGGCGGTGATCCGCCCCTGCCCGATCCCCTCGGTGATCGACGAGCCTTCGGAGGCGAACTCGCCGGTGGTGTAGTAGCTGTAGAGCGCAGCCCCCTCGGGGTCGACCAGCGCCACCTTCACGCCCTTCGGCTGAAGCGCGAGGGCCACGCCGCCCAGCGTGCCGCCCGATCCCACCGCGCAGACGAACCCGTCAACCTTGCCGCCGGTCTGGTCCCAGATCTCGGGCCCGGTGGTTTCCTCGTGCGCGCGGCGGTTGGCCACGTTGTCGAACTGGTTGGCCCAGATCGCGCCCTTGTTGTCCGAGCGCGCGATTTCCTGCGCGAGACGGCCGGAGTATTTCACGTAGTTGTTCGGGTTCTTGTAGGGCACCGCCGGCACTTCGACGAGCTCGGCGCCCGCGATCCGGATCATGTCCTTTTTTTCCTGGCTCTGGGTCTCGGGGATCACGATGATCGAGCGAAAGCCCATCGCCGAGGCGACAAGGCCGATGCCGATCCCGGTGTTGCCCGCCGTTCCCTCGACGATCGTTCCGCCAGGCGCGAGTTCGCCACGTTCGATGGCGTCGCGAATGATGAAGAGCGCCGCGCGATCCTTGACCGATTGGCCGGGATTCATAAATTCGCATTTGCCGTAGATGTCGCAGCCCGTCTCTTCCGAGGCTTTCTTGAGCTTCACCAAGGGCGTGTTGCCGATCAGATCGATCATATCCTTGCGGGTGTCCATGAGCCTGCCTCGTCCGTCGCTGTGTCCGTTTTCTTGGTATGTGACCGGCGGGCGGGTATCAAGCGCCCGCGCGCAGGCGGGCGCGGTTCAGCGCAAGCCAGAGCACCGAGACGGCGAGCGGTCCGGTTGCGACTTCTCCCGTGCTCACCATCTCCACCAGCCGGTCGAGCGGCAGGACGTGGGAGCGGATATCCTCGTTCTCCTCCGTCGCGCCCGCCACCGTGCCGTCCTGTCCCGTGAGCCGCGCTTCGGCCACGAAGGCATAGACATATTCAGCCACCATGCCGGGACTGGGATAGTGTCCGTTGATGAAATGCAAGCGCCCGAGGTCGAGCCCCGCCTCCTCCTGCGCCTCGCGCCGCGCCGTCGCCTCGACGCTTTCGCCCGGCTCCACGCGGCCCGCGATGGGCTCCAGCACCCAGGGCATCGGATCGCCGCGCAGGTGCGGGCCGACGCGGAACTGCTCGATGACGAGCACCGTGTCGTCGACGGGATCGTAGGGCAGCACCGTGACCGCATCGCCGCTCAGGAACCCGCCGCGGGTAACCGGATCGCTCCAGCCGCCGTCGAAGCGACGATAGCGCAGGTCCCGTTCCACCACGGTGAAATAGTTGCCATACGGCCGACGGTGTTCGAGGATCTCGAGGTCCTCGCGGGCGGTGGCCGCCCGGCGCACCGTTGCGGGAAGCGGCGTGGCCGCCCGAACCCGGCTGTCCGCGCGCACCCAAATCTGACCCATCCGGCCCGCGAGCGTTTCCGCATCGATCCGGCCGAAGTAGTCCATCGCCTCTTCGGCCGCAGCGACCCATCTCGGCCCGTGTCGCGCTTCCCAGTCGGACAGAGAAAATGGCGCGCCGGTTTGGGGCATCGTTCCGGGACGGTAACGTTCAGCCGTTCGTGGGCCGTCGGCCGTGTCCACATGCGCCTCGACGAGGTCGTAGTCGAAGCCACCCTCGAAGAAATCCAGCCGGGCGCGGTGCGTCGCGGTCAGCCCGTCGAGGAGAAAACCCTCGGCCGTGCCGTCAGGATCGTCCACAAGAACCGGATAGTCCGTCCCCGCGACCCAATGGGTGCGAACGCCATGAAGCCTCGCTTCGATCACCACGACGCCCGAAGGATCGCCCAGGACGACGTCGCGCAGGGGACCGTGGCGCAAGGTGCCGAAGACGAAAAGCGGCCTGACGGTCACCGCGTGCGCCGCGCCACCCACGCCGTAACAGAGCCGATGAGAACGCCTCCCACGAGGGTCGCCACGACGACATCCGGCTGAGCGACCTTCACGCCGTAGTCGAGCATTGCTTCGAAGACGCCCGCGACGGCCTCCATCACGGTCGCATAGGAATTGCGCAGCGCCCGGTCGAGCATGAGTTCGCTGGCGAAGGCGAAGAGCGTCAGCAATGCCTGAACCACGGCGGAGGTCAGGCCGATGGCAATGGGATTACCAGTGTTTTTCTGAAGTTTTGGCCCGGTGAAGAACCAGCCGACGATCAGCCCCATGAACGCCGCGACCGGATGCAGCCAGGTGAGCGGATATCCTTCGTCGAAATAGGGGCGCGTGAGTTCCGACACACCGACGCCGAGCGCAGCAAACAGGACTGCGGCAACCAGCCCGGCGAAGGTGGGCAGCCGTCTCGCATTCATCCGCGCCATGTCGTCTCTCCCGTGGGTCTACGCGGGCTTTCCTATCGTGACCTGCACCACGTCGCAATTCTCGGCATGGAACGCCGCCGCGCATCCGGCGAGGTAGAAGTTCCACATCCTGCGGAACCGATCGTCGAAACCGAGGCCCGCGACCTGGTCCCACTTGTCGTTGAAGGTCTGGAACCAGCGGCGCAGGGTCAGGCTGTAGCTTTCGCCGAAAGCGATCTGGTCGCGAAACGCCAGCCCCGCCTTCTCGATCTCCTCCCGCAGCACCGTCTTGGAGGGCAGCATACCCCCCGGGAAGATGTACTTCTGGATGAAATCCACACCTTTGCGATAGCGCTCGTACCGCCGTTCGGTCAGCGTGATGATCTGGAGCGTTGCCTGTTTGCCGGGCTTGAGGCACTTCTTCAGCGTCTCGAAATAGACCGGCCAATACTTCTGGCCGACGGCCTCGAACATCTCGATCGAGGCGATGCCGTCATACTGCCCGGTCTCATCGCGATAGTCCTGAAGCTTGAAGGTGACCATGTCGGAAAGTCCAGCTTTTTCAATGCGCTCGACGGCGTAATTGTACTGCTCCTTGCTGATCGTCAGGCAGGTCACACGGAGCCCGCGCTCCTTGGCCGCGTATTCTGCGAAGCCGCCCCAGCCACAGCCGATCTCCAGCACGTGATCGCCGGGCTGCGCCCCCATCTGGTCGACCATGCTCGCGTATTTCTGGGTCTGCGCCTTCTCCAGGCTCTCCTGCCCGGTGCGAAACAACGCCGAGGAATAGGTCATCGTCTCGTCGAGCCAGAGCGTGTAGAAATCGTTGCCAAGGTCGTAATGCGCCGAGATGTTCTTTTTGGCCTGACGCTTGGTGTTGCGCTGGAGCCAGTGGCGGAAGCGTTCGTAGGCCCGGATTATCCCGCCACCGTTGAAGCCCGCGTAGAGCACGTCGTTGCCGTCCTGGATGAAATCAAGGAAGGCCTGGAGGTCCGGCGTGGACCATCCGCCTTCGATATAGCTGTCACAGAAACCGAGGTCACCCTCGCGGATCAAGCGCGAGAAGACGTCGTCGGAGTGGATATGCACCTCGGCAACCTGCCCCGGCTCCTTGCCTTCCGCCCGGAAGACCCGGCCGTCCGGCATCACGAAGTCGACGCGGCCCTTGCCGATTTTTCCTGCGATGTGAAAGACCTGCGCGAAGTAGCGGGGCAGATCATGCTGCCCCCGTGTCGAGGTGTGGATCATCCCTTGGTCCCTGTCATTTTGCTCAGGTGAGCGGATTTTTTGCGTGTCGGCAAGGGTTTCTTGACCCTAGCTCGACCCGGAGCGGTTCTGGTAGGCCTCGAGCGCGGCTTCGCGCCCCTCCTTCAAACCCACGACTGGCGTGTCCGGATAGTTTCCGTCCAGTGCCATGTTCCAGCTTCGCGGAATGGCCTCGAAATAGTCGCGCGCGGTTTCCGGGGGGCGCTTCTGCCCCTCGGCAATCCAGCGGTTGATATAAGTGCGGTCGGGGTCGAATTTCTCTGCCTGCGTTTCCGGGTTGAACACCCGGAAATAGGGCGCGGCATCCGGGCCGGAGCCTGCGACCCATTGCCAGCCCATCGCGTTCGAGGCCGGGTCCCAGTCGGTGAGGCAGTCGTCGAACCACGCCTGCCCCACGCGCCAGTGGATCATACAGTGTTTGGTCAGGTAACTGGCCACGATCATCCGCGCGCGGTTGTGCATGTAGCCGGTGACGTACATCTCGCGCAGCGCCGCATCGACGAAAGGCACACCGGTGCGCCCCTGTTTCCACGCTTTCACCTCCGCAAGCCGCTCGTCCTCGCGCCACGGAAAGTCGTCCCACCCCTCGCGCCAGTTGTCGGTGACGATCTGCGGGAAGTGATACAGCAGGTGATAGGCGAATTCACGCCAGACCACCTCCTTGAGGTAATGCTCGGCCCCCGCCTTGCCCGCACCCATCGCCCGCGCCCCCGCGGCCCAAAGCTGGCGCGGAGAAATCTCGCCATACGTGAGGTATTCCGACATGCGGCTCGTAGCGTCCTTGGCGGGCAGATCGCGGTCGGTCTTGTAACGCTCGATCTTTTGCCCGGTGAATGCCCCGAGCCGGGCGGTCGCGGCTGCCTCCCCCGGATTGCAGTGCTTGGCGAGCACGGCCGCCCCCCGGTTCATCGCCGCGCCCAACTGCCAGTCGTCGAGCGCGTCGCTGTCCGGCCATGAGGCGGGCGCCGTGATCTCCGGCACGGGCAGCGGATCGTCCACGTCGCGGTCTTTCACGGCACGCCAGAACGGGGAGTAGACCTTGTATGGACCGCCGTCCTTGGTCTCGACCTCCCATGGCTCGAAGATGAGATGGCCGGTGTGGCTGTGCGCGCCGACGCCCGCATCCTTGAGCGCGGATTTCACGTCCGTGTCCCGCTCGATCGAGTCCGGGTCGTAAGCGCGGCTCCAGTGAACCTCGCTCGCGCCCGTCTCGGCGATCAGTTCCTCCAGCACGTCGAGCGCCCGACCACGGCGCAGGATCAGCTTGAGTTCCCGCTCTTCCAGCGACTCCGCGAACACGCGCAGCCCCTCGCCCAGCCGCCATTTCGCCGCGGCGCCCAAGCTGTCGACCACGTTGTCGCGGATGAAGACGGGAATGACCGGGCCGGCCTTGGCGGCGGCCGTGAGCGCGGGGTTGTCGGAGAGCCGCAGGTCGCGGCGCAGCCAGAGGATCACGGGTTTGGACGTCATGGATGTCCTACGCTCGGGCGCGCTGCCCGGTTCACCGGCCTTCGGCAAATTCCTTGAATGCTTCCATGTTGTTGCGCGTCTGCTTTTTGAACATGCCGGGCGTCAGGACCGACATGACCTTCAGCATGAAGTTCGACGGCTGGAATTCGCACAACATCGTCCACTCGGTCGTATCGTCGTCCAGTTCCTCGAAATGGTTTTCGTTTCGGTTCCACATACCGTCCGCTTCGTAGACCGCCGTGAATCGGTCGGGAAGCGCACGGTCCTCCAGCGTTTCGACCATCTCGATCGTGCGGCTCCCCATGCGGAACACGAGCTTGGACTGCGCGCCTTCCTTGCCCGGCTCGCCCGAGAGATGGGTGAAGGACACGAGCCCGTCCTGCCACTTGGCAAGGTTGTTGGGGTCGTCGAAGAGCGCCACCACGGTGTCGCGCGGGCGGTCGATCACGATGCGTTCGATGTATTTCATGGGGGCCTCCAGCTTGGCGGTAGTGACGCCCTTCGCGCCCTTCCTGTCAAGCGGAGGGTACCCCGGCGCCACGCGGGCGCCGGGGTCGGGGATCATTCGGCCGCGAGGGCTTCCTTGACCGTCGCACGTTCCGAGGACAGGCCCTTCCAGATCGCGAAGCACATGACGAGCAGCACGAGCGTGAAGGGCAGCCCGGTCGAGATGACCATGGACTGAAGCGAGCTCAGGCCCCCTGCCGAGAGCAGGAGCACGATGGCCACGGCGCCCTCGAAGATGCACCAGAACACCCGCTGCGGGACTGGTGCGTCGACCTTGCCGCCAGCCGTGATCGTGTCGATGACCAGCGAACCGGAGTCCGAGGAGGTCACGAAGAACACGATCACGAGGATGATGCCCACGAGAGATGTGATCCCTGCCAGCGGCAGCGGATCGAGCATCTTGAACAGCTGCAGCGACAGCGAGGCGTCCTGCGCGGCGGTGTAGCCGTCCTGGATCACCTGCTGGATCGCGGTGCCGCCGAAGACGGACATCCAGAAGACGCAGACCAGCGAGGGGATCAGCAGCACGCAGATGATGAACTCGCGCACCGAACGGCCACGGCTGACGCGGGCGATGAACATGCCCACGAACGGCGACCAGGAGATCCACCAGGCCCAGTAGAACGAGGTCCAGCCCTGCATGAAGTTCACATCCTCACGCCCCACCGGGTTCGACAGCGCCGGCAGGTACTGGAAGTACGCGCCGAGGTAGTCGACGAAGCCCGTGAGCACCGCGACCGTCGGTCCGACGATCAGGGTGAAGAGGAGAAGCAGGGCCGCGAGCCCCATGTTGATCTCGGACAGGATCTTCACCCCGCCGTCGAGACCGCGGACCACCGAGATCAGTGCGACCGCCGTTATGGCCGAGATCAGGATCACCTCGGTCGTGCTGCCGACCGGGACGCCGAAGAGCTCGTTCAGACCGGCATTGGCCTGCGTGGCGCCGAGACCCAGCGAAGTCGCGAGACCGAAGAGCGTCGCGAAGACTGCCAGAGTGTCGATGATGTGACCCCACCAGCCCCAGACGCGCTCGCCCAGGATCGGGTAGAACGCGGAGCGGATGGAGAGCGGCAGGCCCTTGTTGTAGCTGAAGAGCGCGAGCGCCAGCGCCACGACTGCGTAGATCGCCCAGGGGTGCAGACCCCAGTGGAAGATCGTTGCAGCCATGCCGAGACGGATCGCCTCCTGCTCGTTGCCCGCAGCGGCGCCGAGCGGCGCCCAGTCGGTCCTCACACCGCCTTCGGCCGAGGTGCCGCCCAAAGCGGTCGAGAAGTGCGTGAGCGGCTCGGACACCCCGTAGAACATGAGCCCGATGCCCATGCCCGCCGCGAACAGCATCGCGAACCAGCCGATGTAGCTGTAGTCCGGCGTCGCGTCCACGCCGCCCAGACGCACGTTGCCCAGCGGGGTCACGATGAGCAGAAGGCAGAAGAGGACGAACACGTTCGCCGCGCCGAGGAAGAACCAGTCGAAGCTCTTCGTCACGAAGTTGAACATCGCCGAGAACATCGACCCGGCCTGCTCCGGCAGGGCGAGCGTGTAGAAGACGAAGGCGATGATCGTCAGGCCGGAGATGAGAAACACGGGATTGTGGATATCGAGCCCGAAGGGCCCGACCTTGGCCGTGATATTATCCTGGCCGATTTCGTACTCGGTATCGATGACGTCGGAGTGTCCGTCTGGCGACGGAACCCCCATGCCGTCAGTATCGTCTGTGGATGACATAGTCGTTCCTTCCCTGTTCGCTTTTCCTGTCAGTCGCCTCGCACGACCAAGACCGAGCATTTCGCGTGACCGGCGACCCGCCCGCCATTGGACGGCCAGATGTAGTCAACCAGTCCCGGAACATGGCTCTGCATGATCACGAGGTCTGCCCCTGTTTCGTCGACACCCTTCATGAGCGCGTCGTCGAGTTCGACCGCCGGATCGTGCGACGTCATCGCGTGTCCCTTGGTCTTGAGACCGTGCAGCTCACCCTGCTCGGCCGCGAATTTCGCGAGACGCTCGCGAAACTCCTCGGGATTGTGACCGAGGGCCCCCGGCGCGTTGCTGGACACCCCGACATAGGTCACGTCGCAGTCATAAAGCTTTGCGATGTCGGCCGTGACCTTCAACGCGTGCTCCAGACCATCGACATGCGCCAGGTCGACCGGCGCCATGATATGCTTGAACATGATCCCCCTTCCGCGCGGATACGGGGCGTTCACCCTCTGTCCCGCGTCTTGTGTTTTTGGCCCTTGGGGGGCGACACGGCGTCTCCGCATCGCGTCCGCCCATGCACGATGGTAGCGCGAAACCAGAAATATTCCAACGGCTTTAACCGTTTGCGACATCGAGGTCGCAAACGGGACAGGACAGGACGCTTGCGTGCTAGCCGGCACCGACCTCGACGACGACTCGCCCCTTCACCTGCCCGGAGAGGATGTCGGCGCCGAGCTTCGGCAGGTCCGCGAGTGTGGCTGGTTGCACCATCGATTCGAGTTTCTCCATCGGGAGGTCATGCGCGACGCGCGCCCAGGCCCTCTGACGGTTCTCGAACGGCTGCATCACGCTGTCGATGCCGAGGAGGTTCACTCCGCGCAAGAGAAAGGGCACCACGGTCGTCGGAAGAGCCGCCCCGCCGGCCAGTCCGACCGCCGCGACGCTCGCGCCGTATTTCATCTGACCCAGGACGCGGGCCAGCATGTCGCCCCCGACCGCGTCGACGCAGCCCGCCCAGGTTTCGCTTTCCAGAGGACGTTTGGTGGTCTCGTTCAGCTCCTCGCGCGGGACGACGCGGCTGGCCCCGAGTTCCTTGAGGTATTCAGCCGTCTCGGGGCGCCCGGTCACGCCGGCCACCTCGTAGCCGAGGTTCGCCAGGATCGCCGTGGCGACCGAACCGACGCCCCCGGCCGCGCCCGTGACGAGCACCTCGCCCTTGTCCGGGGTGAGCCCGTGATCCTCCAGCGCCATGACCGCGAGCATCGCGGTGAAGCCCGCAGTTCCGACCGCCATCGCCTGCCGCGTGGTGATGCCTTCGGGGAGCGGGACGAGCCAGTCGGCCTTGACCCGGGCCTTCTCGGCATAGCCGCCCCAGTGAACCTCTCCCACGCGCCAGCCAGTCAGAACCACCTTGTCGCCGGGCTTGTAGCGATCGTCGTCGGAGGCTTCCACGGTGCCCGCGAAGTCGATCCCGGCGACGTGCGGATACTGCCGCACCAGCCCGCCGCCCTTGGGCGACAGGCACAGCCCGTCCTTGTAGTTCACGGTGGAATATTCGACCGCGACCGTGACGTCGCCGCCCGAGGGCAGATCGTCCTCGCTGATCTCGGTGATATTGGCCTCGGCGAGACCCTCGTCGTTCTGGGTGAGCAGCAGGGCTTTGAACATGGCATCCTCCTTGGGTTTCCCCCGGTGTAGGACGCGGGCCCCTTTGTTGGAAAGGGCGTATCAAGTGTTTGTTCACCAAGTTCGACACAGGGTGGTCCATGGCCTGCGCCCACGCTTCCCCGCGCGACCCGGACCGATGGCTCGCAGACACTTTCGCGGCGAGACCCATGGCGCAGGGCGGCGCATCCCTCGTAAGGCCCATGAAATCGAGCGGTTCGCGGGCTGGGCTCGGTTTCATGCGGAACTCGACCGCCGAGGCTTTTGGGCGGTCGAGAACTCCGGCCACGTCGTGATTTTCTGCAACCGGGCGCCCGTGCGGCCCCTCGAACGCCCCGGCTGGTCGCTGCCCCCGGATTTCTGAGAGATATCCGGTCGAAACCCTTGGAGAATTTCGTGCGCGCTCTCCAATGCGGGGCAAAGCTCCGTTTTTCTTGAACGAAGACGGACGAAATCCTCCCGGGATTTCGCCTGTGCCCCTTCTCAAACGCGCCGTCCCGGCCTATATCTGTCCCGTCCCGCAAGGGACTATGGACATAAACGCGCTCATAATAAGCGGATCGGACCCGGGGGCGGTACCCGGCGGCTCCACCAAACACTCTCGTTGGGGGTTCATGGGGCCGAAACAGGATCGACGAACGTGTAAAAGGGTGGCTTTGTCCCGGTGAGATACCACCGTTATCGGTTCACAATGCATAATTGCCAACGACAATCGTGCTCCGATCGCTCTGGCTGCCTAAGCAGTCCGAAAGATCGAAATCTAAGTCCTTGGGCCTAGCAGCCTAAGGCGGGGTTCGCAGGCACCTGGCAACAGAAGCCTGCATCTTCCCACATCGCCGAGTGTCTTGCGCACGTCACGTGTCTCTGGCCCTATCGCGCCATGCAACCGCCCGGACTCACAGATCTCACCCGTGCCTTCACCCGGATCGGACTTTTGTCCTTCGGGGGCCCGGTCGCGCAGATCGCGGTGATGCAGGACGAGCTGGTGGAGCGGCGGGGCTGGATCGACGACGCCCTTTTCTCGCGCGGGCTCGCGTTCTGCATGGTCCTGCCGGGACCGGAAGCGATGCAGCTATGCACCTACGCCGGGTGGCGGCTGCGCGGCGTGCCGGGCGGCCTGATCGCGGGGGCGCTTTTCGTCCTGCCCGGCGCGGCGGTCATGGCCGTGATCGCGCTTGCCTACCTCGCCTGGGGCCAGGTCCCGGTGGTCGAGAACGCCTTCACCGGCGTGAAGGCCGCGGTGATCGTCGTCGTCGCGATGGCCCTGACACGCATGGGGCGCAAGACGCTCACCACGTCGCGCGGCTGGCTCCTCGCCGCCCTCGCCTTCGTGGCGCTCCTGATCGGCCTGCCCTTCCCGCTGGTCGTCCTCGCCGCAGGCCTCTACGGCTACCTTACGGCAACGGGCCGCGCGGCGCTCGACCCTATCCCGTGGCGGCGCTCGCTCTTCACCGCGCTCGTCTGGGCCGCCCTCTGGCTCTTCCCGCTCGCAGCACTCTACGCGACAGGCACCCAGCCTCTCGCCGACATCACCGCCTTTTTCACCCGCCTCGCTGCCGTGAGCTTCGGCGGTGCCTATGCCGCGCTCGCATGGATGGCGCAGGCGCTGGTGGAGACGCAGGGCTGGCTCACGCCGGAGCAGATGGTGGACGGGCTCGGCCTCGCCGAGACGACCCCCGGCCCCCTCGTCCTCGTCACGCAATTCGCCGGTATGGTCGCGGCCAGCCCGGGCGGCACCGGGGCCGCGCTCGCCGCGGGCGCGCTCACGCTCTGGGCCATCTTCATTCCCTGCTTCGGGCTCGTCTTCACCCTCGCCCCGCATCTGGAGGCCGTGACGGCCCATCCGCGGCTGGCCGCCGCGCTTGCGGCCGTGTCCGCCGCCATCGCCGGCGTGATCGCGAGCCTCGCGCTCTATTTCTCACGCAATTTCTTTTTCGAGGGCGGGAATTTTTCCTTCGACGCGCTGTCCCTGCCCGCCCTTGGCCTGACCGCGCTCGCCGCCTTCGGACTTGTCCTCCTGCGCTTGTCGCTCCCCCTGACGCTCGCACTGCTCGCCGGTATCGCAGCCCTCGTCGGCGCGGTCCTCTAAAAGTGAACGGGCCGCCTTTTCATCAGCCTCGAATCCCTTATGGTGAGGGCAATTGAGCCTGGGAAACGACATGTCGCGCTCTATCGATTACGGCAACCTGATGCACGACGCCATGCGTAGCCTGATTCGTCAGGTCCTCTCCGACGTGGCCGAGAACGGTTTGCCTGGTGCGCACCATTTCTTCATCACCTTCGACACCATGCACCCCGAAGTGGAGCTGGCCGACTGGCTGTCCGACCGGTTTCCCGAGGACATGACGGTGGTGATGCAGCACTGGTTCGACGACCTCGACGTGACCGAGGACGGCTTCGCCGTGACACTCAATTTCGGCGACTCGCCGGAGCGCATGTACATTCCCTTCGACGCGATCCGCACCTTCGTGGACCCGTCCGTCGAGTTTGGGCTGCGGTTCGAAACGCAGGACACCGAGGGTGACGAGGAAGAGACCGCGGCCACGGATGCAGGCGAAGACAGCGCCGCGGACGAGACGGAAGAGGCGCATAAGGACGCCGAAATCGTGAGCCTCGACAGCTTCCGCAAGTAACGACTTTTACAAAACCGTCGAACGACCGCCACCTGCGCGTTACGAAACGCGTGTTCCGTCTCGCCAGCCGAGAAGGAGTGCCCGATGTCCGACGTTGCCCTGTTCCTGAAGGAAACCTTTCGCAGACCTGGCGAAGTGGTCGCCATCGCGCCCTCGTCCCAGGCGGTCGCGCGCAAGATGACGGAAGGGCTGGAGAAGGTCACGGGACCTGTCGTCGAGATCGGTCCCGGCACCGGAAGTTTCACCCGCGAAATCCTCGCGCGCGGCGTGGCGCCCTCGCGCCTCACTCTCCTTGAAACCAACGAGAATTTCTGCGCGGCCCTGCGCGAGCGGTTTCCCGGTGTCACGGTCCTTAACCGCCCGGCGCAGGACAACCGGCGGATCGGTCTCACCGGGATCGGCGCCGTCATCTCCGGCGTCCCCGTCCTGGCCCGCCCCCAGATCCAGCGAGAGGTGGTCGGTCGAGCGCTGGACGTGATGGCCCCTACCGGCATGTTCACGCAGATCACCTATTCTCCGCGAGCGCCGATCTCGGGCCCGATGCAGGCAGAGCTGGGGATCAAGGCCCACTGGCGCGGCATGGTCTGGGCCAACCTGCCGCCGGCCCATGTCTTCGTATTCCAGCGCGTGACCCACTGACGCAACCGGTTGCTGCATGCCGTTGCATACCGCATTGTCGTTGAACCTTGCGAAACACTTGGTATGAAGGCTCCAGATTCCCATCCGGAGGCCTTTCCCATGACCGAGACCCGCACCGAAACCGACAGCTTCGGCCCGCTCGAGGTGCCCGCAGACAAGTACTGGGGCGCGCAGACCCAGCGCTCGTTGATGAACTTCCCCATCGGGTGGGAGCAGCAGCCGGTCGCCATCGTGCGCGCGCTCGGCGTCATCAAGAAGGCCTGCGCACAGGCCAACACCAAGGCCGGCGCGATGGACGAAACCATCGGCAACGCAATCATCCAGGCCGCCGGAGAAGTGGTCGAGGGCAAGTTCGACGACAACTTCCCGCTCGTCGTCTGGCAGACCGGGTCGGGCACCCAGTCGAACATGAACGCGAACGAGGTCATCGCGAACCGCGCCATCGAGATCCTCGGCGGCACGATCGGCACCAAGGACCCGGTTCACCCGAACGATCACTGCAACATGGGCCAATCCTCGAACGACACCTTCCCGACCGCGATGCACATCGCCACGGCCATGTCGGTGCGCGACGTGCTTCTTCCGGGGCTGGAGAAGCTCGCCGCCGGGCTGGAAGCCAAGTCCGAGGAATTCAAGGACATCATCAAGATCGGTCGCACCCATACGCAGGACGCCACGCCGCTCACGCTGGGCCAGGAGTTCTCGGGTTACGCGCACATGATCCGCCAGGGCATCGCGCGGGTGAAGGCCGCGCTCCCGGCGATCTACGAGCTGGCGCAGGGCGGCACCGCCGTTGGTACCGGCCTCAACACCCGCCCCGGCTGGGGCGAGGAGGTCGCGGGATACATGGCCGAGATCACCGGCCTTCCCTTCGTCACCGCGCCTAACAAGTTCGAGGCACTCTCGGCCCATGACGCCATGGTCTTCATGTCCGGTGCCATCGCCACGGTGGCGGGCTCGGCCTACAAGATCGCCAACGACATCCGGTTCCTGGGCTCCGGCCCCCGCTCCGGTCTGGGCGAGCTCATCCTGCCGGAGAACGAGCCGGGCTCCTCGATCATGCCGGGCAAGGTGAACCCGACGCAGGCCGAGGCGCTCACGCAGGTGGCCGCGCATGTCATGGGCAACGACGCCGCGATCAAGTTCGCGGGCAGCCAGGGTCATTTCGAGCTCAACGTCTACAACCCCATGATGAGCTACAACCTGCTTCAGTCGATCCAGCTTCTGGGCGATGCCGCCGACAGCTTCACCGAGCGGATGCTGAACGGCATCAAGGCGAACGAGGAGCGGATCGAAAAGCTCATGCGCGAGAGCCTGATGCTCGTCACCGCGCTCGCCCCCACGATCGGCTACGACAACGCGACCAAGGTCGCCAAGACCGCGCACAAGAACGGCACCACGCTCAAGGAAGAGGCCATCGCCCTCGGTTTCGTGGACGAAAAGACCTTCGACGAGGTCGTGCGCCCGGAACAGATGATCGGCCCCAAGGCCTGATCCGCACCCTCATCGCCACACAGGGAACGGCGTGCTTCGGCGCGCCGTTTCTTTTTGGTGCCATCGCCGGAATGGGATGCTAGGACGCCCCGACACGACCGGAACGGACCGCCCGCCTTGCTCCTCCTCACCATCTGGCCGCTCTTCGCGCTCATCTGCCTGGGCTTCGTGCTGGCGCGGCGTGACTTTCCCGCGCGGGAGTTCTGGCCGGCGGCCGAGCGGATCAACTACCTCGTTCTGTTCCCCGCGCTCCTCGTGAGCAGCCTCGTGGATGCGCCGCTGACCGACCCCGCGATCCTCAGGCTGGGCGGCGCGGCGGTGGTGACGATCTGCGGCGCCGCGCTGGCCCTCTGGCTCCTGCGCCGCGTCCGCCCTCAGCCTGCCGCGCGGTTCGGACCGTCGCTGCAGGGCGTCGTGCGGTTCAACACCTACTTGGGCCTCGCAGTCACCGCGAGCCTCGGGGTGACGGGCGGGCTGGAGCGGGCGGCGGTCTACCTCGCCGTGGGCGTGCCGCTGGTCAACGTTCTGTCGATCATGGCCCTGAGCGAAGGGAGCATCCTGCGCGCGCCCGGCCTGCTCCTGCGCACGATGGGGCGCAATCCCCTGATCCTCGCCTGCCTAGTCGGCATCGCGCTCGCGCTGTCCGGGATCGGCCTGCCCTACGGCACCGACCGCCTCCTGTCGCTTCTGGCCCAGGCGAGCCTGCCGCTCGGCCTGCTCTGCGTCGGCGCAGCGCTCCGGCCCGAGGCGCTCCGACGCGACGGTCTGGCCCTTGTCGCGATCTCCGCGCTGCGCCTCCTCGTCATGCCCACGCTCGCCTTCGCCGTGGCGCAGGTTTTCGGGCTTTCCGGCACCGAGGCTGCCGTGCTCATCATCTTCTCGGCCATCCCCACCGCGCCCTCGGCCTACGTGCTCACGCGCCAGCTTGGCGGAGACGCGACGCTTATGGCCGGGCTGGTCACGGCGCAGACAGTCGCGGCGGTGGTGACCATCCCGCTGGTCCTCGTCGTCTTCGGACTGGGCTGACCCCGCCGCCGGGGCTTCCCCCGCCCCGCGGCTTGGGTCATCATGGCGCCATGTCCAAGGTTACAAACCTCAACCACGCCCGAAAAGCCCGTGCCCGCGCCGAGAAGCGGCGGCAGGGCGACGAGAACGCCGTGAAATTCGGACGCACAAAGGCGCAGAAGGCGCGCGAGGAGTCCGAGGCGGACAAGGCGCGGCACACTATCGACGCGCATCGCAAGGATGACTGACGCCCGGCCCCGCAAGCATTCGGTGACGCTGCGCGGCCACCGCACCTCGGTCTCACTCGAGGACGAGTTCTGGGAGGCGTTTCGGGAAATCGCCGAAACGCAGGGCAAAGGGATCAACGAGCTTGCGGCCGAGATCGACGAGGCGCGCGGCCTGTCTTCGGGCCTGGGCTCCGCGATCCGGCTCTACGTGCTCCGTCACTACCGCAGCTAGAGGCGGCAGACCTCGGCGATACGGTCCGCCCGCGCCTCGACCATCCGGCGCCCTTCTGCGATGGCTTCCTTGCCCCGGAACAGCTCCAGCACCGTGAGGTCGTCGAAGGCCGCGTCGAGCACGACGTGCGGCGGCTCACCCGCGAAGCGCGCCCGGCGGATCTGTTCGGTCATGATGTCGATGGAGGCATTCAGCACCGTAAAGTAGTTGGGCGCCGCGCGGCTTTCCGCATCCCCGCCGATGTTGAGCGCCTCGGCGATCGCGGGCGGCAGCATCCTGCCCCACCCCGGCCCCGCCTCGTCCTCGGTCGCCTGCTCCTCCCACGTCCGTCCGGGCCGCTTGGCGTTCGGATTCACGGCGATGATGATCTCGGCGCGCTTGGCGAAGACGGCAGAGACCGGCACCGGGTTCACCAGCCCGCCGTCGAGGAGCCACATGTCCTCGTGCCATGTGGGCGTCATCACGCCGGGGATGCCGACCGAAGCGCGGATCGCCGGATAGGTCGGTCCGCTGTCGAACCAGATCTCGCGGCCCGTTCGCATGTCGGTCGCGATAGCGGTGAATGGAAAATCCAGGTCCTCGAGCCGCTCGGGCACCCCGATCTCCGTGAGCATCCGGGTGATTTCCTGCGCCTCGACGAGCCCGCCCCTGAACCGAGGATCGATGAGGCCGAAGAACCGGCGGGGCGTGAGCGCCAGCACCCATTCGCGCAGCGCCTCCAGCCGGCCCGAAGCCCAGGCGACACCGACGAGCGCACCCATGGACGTGCCAGCGATCACGCCGGGGCGCACGCCCATTTCATCCAGCGCGTCGAGCACGCCGATATGGCACCAACCGCGCGCTCCGCCCGAGCCGAGGGCCAATCCGATCACGGGATTCTTGCGCATTCCGTCCCCTCCGGTCGCCAGTAGAAATAGCCTTGCACCGTCACAAACGCATGACGGGCATGGTGTTCACGTTATCTCGAAATCACGGTGGATGCAGGGGCGAAACTGAACCGAAATCGTTCGGCACTCGTTATCCGGGAAAGAGAGGATTTTCCCATGCGTGCCAAGGCCATCCTGCTGTTCGTCGCTGCTGTCACCTTCGCCCTCGGGCCGTTCATGGTCCCGGGTTTCGGCGGGTTCGACCCGCAACTCTACCCTAATCCTCAGGTGGACCCGCCGGTTCAGCCCGCGGGCTACGCGTTTGCGATCTGGGGGCCGATTTACCTGTGGCTCGTTGTTTCGACGGGTTACGGCCTGTTGAAACGTCATGACGTGGCCGACTGGGACCCGATGCGCCTGCCCCTCCTGATCTCGCTGGTGATCGGCACCGCGTGGCTGCCGGTCGCGATGATCTCGCCGATCTGGGCGACGATCCTGATTTTCGCGATGCTGATCCCCGCCGCGCTCGCCATGCACCGTGCGCCGAAACGGGACCGCTGGTGGGCCGTGGCGCCCGTGGCGTTCTACACGGGCTGGCTGACCGCGGCTTCCTTCGCATCTCTCGGTCTGACCGGCGCGGGCTTCGGGATCGTTCTGGGCGAGGTCGGCTGGGCGCTCCTGTGCATCCCGCTCGCACTTCTCACCGCCCTGCTCATCCACGCGGGTCGCCGCGAGGAATGGGTGTATTTCCTGAGCGTGATCTGGGCACTCGTCGCGATCGCGGTGAAGAATTGGGGCGACGTCTGGGTCGTTGCGGCAATGGCGGCCATCGGGGCGGTGATCCTCACATGGCGTATGATCACCGTCATGGCGCGCGGGCCGTCCGGCTCGGCGGTGCCCGCGTAGGGCCGAGGCCCTATCCTTCTTCGGCCATTCGGCGCGCAAGCTCGGCCACACCCTCGCTCATAGGGCGAGCGGCGTGGATGACGTGCTTAAGGTCCACCCATTCGGCCTCGTCCACATCGTCTGCCGCCACAGGGCTTCCCGATACGTATCGGCAGACGACGGCGTGCAGCGCGTAATGGAAGCCCTCGGAACGCACGTCGATCACGTCAAGCGTATCGCCCGCCTCGGCTTCGACCCCTGTTTCCTCCCGCAACTCCCGCAAAGCCGCCGCCGCGATATCCTCCCCCGCTTCGACACGGCCGCCGGGGTAGCCCCAGAGACCCGCGTCCGGCGGATTGCGCCGTTTGACGAGGAGGACGCGGCCCCCGTCCACCACCAACGCCAGCGCAGCGGCAGTCGCGGTCATTCCGCCGCCGTGCGCTTCTGGTTCAACATGTCCTTGAGGTAGTGGCCGGTGTGGGAGCCGGGGACCTGCGCCACGTCCTCGGGCGTGCCGGTCGCGACAACCGTGCCGCCGCCGTCGCCGCCCTCCGGGCCGATATCGAGAATCCAGTCGGCCGTCTTGATGACGTCGAGGTTGTGCTCGATCACCACGACCGTGTTCCCCGCCTCGACCAGCTCATGCAGCACTTCGAGCAGCTTCTTCACGTCCTCGAAATGCAGGCCCGTGGTCGGTTCGTCGAGGATGTAGAGCGTGCGGCCCGTGGACCGTTTCGACAACTCCTTGGACAGCTTCACGCGCTGCGCCTCGCCGCCAGAGAGCGTCGTCGCCTGCTGGCCCACCTTGATGTAGCCCAGCCCCACGCGCATCAGCGCATCCATCTTTTCGCGGATCGACGGCACGGCCTGGAAAAAGCCCTGCGCCTCTTCGACCGTCATGTCCAGAACGTCGGCTATGCTCTTGCCCTTGAACTGGATTTCCAGCGTCTCGCGGTTGTAACGTGCGCCCTTGCAGGTCTCGCATTCGACATAGACGTCGGGGAGAAAGTGCATCTCGATCTTGATGACACCGTCGCCCTGACAGGCCTCGCACCGCCCGCCTTTCACGTTGAACGAGAACCGCCCCGGCTTGTAGCCGCGCGCCTTGGCCTCGGGCAGCCCCGCGAACCAGTCGCGGATCGGGGTGAAGGCGCCCGTGTAGGTCGCGGGGTTCGAGCGCGGGGTGCGCCCGATGGGCCGCTGGTCGATGTCGATGACCTTGTCGAGATGCTCGAGCCCCTTGATCGTCTCGCAAGGCGCCGGCGTCTGACGCGCGCCGTTGAGCTTCATGGAGGCGGCCTTGAACAGCGTCTCGATGGTCAGGGTCGACTTGCCGCCGCCCGACACGCCCGTGACGCAGACGAACTTGCCCAACGGGAACTCGGCGTTCACTTCCTTGAGGTTGTTGCCGGTCGCCTTGACGACGGTCACGGACTTGCCGTTGCCCTCGCGCCGGATGCCGGGCACCGCGATTTCGCGCGTGCCGGCAAGGTACTGGCCGGTGATGGAGGAGGCATCCGCCGCGATTTCGCCCGGTGTGCCCTTCGACACCACCTGCCCGCCGTGAACGCCCGCGCCGGGGCCGATGTCGAAAACGTAATCCGCCTCCCGGATCGCTTCCTCGTCGTGCTCCACGACGATCACGGTATTGCCCTGGTCACGCAGGTTCTTGAGCGTGGTCAGAAGGCGGCCGTTGTCGCGCTGGTGCAGGCCGATGGATGGCTCGTCGAGGACGTAAAGCACGCCCGTCAGGCCCGAGCCGATCTGGGATGCCAGCCGGATACGCTGGCTCTCGCCCCCCGAAAGGGTGCCGGAGTTGCGGCTGAGCGTCAGGTATTCGAGGCCCACGTTGTTCAGGAACCCGAGCCGTTCGCGGATCTCCTTGAGGATCGCGCGAGCGATTTCGTTCTTCTGGGCCGTGAGGTGATCGGGCACCGTCTTGCACCAGTCGTAGGCTTCGCGGATCGACATCTGCACGACTTGCCCGATGTGCATGCGGCGGTCCGCATCCCCCGTGGGCCCGATCTGCACCGCGAGCGCCTCGTCCCGCAGCCGATAACCGCCACAGTCGCCACAGGGGCGGTTGTTCTGATAACGCTCGAACTCCTCGCGCACCCAGTTGGAATCCGTTTCTCGATAGCGCCGCTCCATGTTCGGGATCACGCCCTCGAAGGGCCGCGTCACCTCGTAGACCCGCCCGCCCTCGTCGAAGCGGAACTTGATCTCCTCGTCGCCCGAGCCGTGTAGAAACACCTGCTGGACATGGGCCGGGAGGTCTTTCCACGGCGTCTTCATGTCGAATTCATAGTGGCGCGCGATCGACTCGATGGTCTGGCGGAAGTAGGGCGACTTGCCCTTGCGCCACGGCGCGATGGCCCCGTCGTAAACCTGAAGCGCGGCGTCCGGCACGACGAGGCGTTCGTCGAAGAACAGCTCCTGCCCCAAACCGTCGCAGGTCGGACACGCCCCGAAGGGCGCATTGAACGAGAACAGGCGCGGCTCGATCTCGGGGATCGTGAAGCCCGACACCGGACAGGCGAAGTTTTCCGAGAACGTCTGCCGCTCCGGCTCGCCCTCCTTCGGCGCGGTCTCAAGCACCGCGATCCCGCCCGCGAGGTCGAGCGCGGTGCGCAGGCTGTCGGCTAGCCGCGTCTCCAGCCCTTCGCGCACGATAATCCGGTCGACCACCACGTCGATGTTCTGGCGGAACTTCTTGTCCAGGACCGGCGGGTCCTCAAGTTCGTAGAATTCTCCGTTCACCTTGACCCGCTGGAAGCCCTGCTTGCGCAGCTCCTGGAATTCCTTGCGATATTCACCCTTACGGTCGCGCACGATGGGGGCGAGCAGGTAGGCACGCGTGCCTTCCTCCATCTCCATGATCCGGTCGACCATGTCCTGCACCTGCTGCGCCTCGATGGGCAGGCCGGTCGCGGGCGAATAGGGCGTGCCCGCGCGCGCGAAGAGCAGGCGCATGTAGTCGTAGATCTCGGTCACCGTGCCGACGGTGGAGCGCGGGTTCTTCGACGTCGTCTTCTGCTCGATGGAGATCGCGGGCGACAGGCCCGAGATGTGATCCACGTCCGGCTTTTCCATCATGTCGAGGAACTGGCGCGCATAGGCCGAGAGCGACTCGACATACCGGCGCTGCCCTTCGGCATAGATCGTATCGAACGCGAGCGACGACTTGCCCGACCCCGACAGACCGGTGATGACCACCAGCTCGTCGCGCGGGATATCCACGTCGATGGACTTGAGATTGTGCTCGCGCGCGCCGCGCACTTCGATGAACTTCTGTTCGGGCATTTCACACCTCGGGAGGGACAGCCCCATAGATAGGTTAAACAGGCGCAAGCGCAAACCCAAAATGAGAACGAAGTGTGAACTCCGTTTCGGAATTCCGATCTTCGCAAAGTCCCGCCTATAAGCTACGGTGCCGATAATTCAAAAGATCATTTCCGGGGGACGACATGCTGCGCGCCATTTTCACCGCTTTGCTTTTCCTGACAACTGCTGTCACCGCGACGGCCCAGGAGCGCCCGTCAGCGATCCTGGTGCTGGACGCCTCCGGGTCGATGTGGGGCCAGATCGAAGGGGTGAACAAGATCGTCATCGCGCGGGAGGTCGTGGGAGACCTGCTGGGCACGTTGCCCGAGGAGCAGGCGCTGGGGCTCGTGGCCTACGGGCACCGCGCCAAGGGCGACTGCGGCGACATCGAACTGCTCTATGAGCCGGGCACCGACCGGCAGGCGATTGCGGATGCGGTGAACAGCTTGAACCCCAAGGGCAAGACGCCGCTGTCGGATGCGGTCATGCAAGCCGCCGAAGCCCTGAAATACACCGAGGAAGCAGCGACCGTCATCCTCGTCTCCGACGGGATCGAAACCTGTGACGTGGACCCCTGCGCACTCGGTCGCCAGCTGGAGCAAACCGGCGTCGGCTTCACCGCCCATGTCATCGGCTTCGACGTGACCGAGCCGGAGGCGCAGGCGCAGCTTCAGTGTCTGGCCGAGGAAACCGGCGGCATGTATCGCGCCGCCTCGAACGCGAGCGAACTGTCCGGCGCGCTGGAGGAAGTCGCCATCGTGGAACCGGAGCCGGAGCCGGAACCCGTTATCCACACCATCACCTTCCGCGCGACGGATGGCGAGAACGGGCCGGTGATCGCCGAGGGACTGGTCTGGACGATCGAGGCGGGCGAGCAGGTCTATGCCAACAAGATCGAGGAGGACAAGCCGAGTTACGGCATGGAAGCCGGGACCTCCGGGACCGCCGAGGTGCTGCGCCTGTCCGATGAAGTCACCGGAACCGCCAGCTTCACCACGGGTGGTGGCGACATGATCGTCACCGTCGTCCTGCCTGAGTATGTCGAGCCCCTGCCCGACGCGACCGTGGAAGCGCCGGCATCCGCGCCTGCCGGGTCGCTTGTTCCCGTGACCTTCACCGGGCCGGCCGCCAACAACGACTACATCGCATCGGCGACGGTTGATAAGGATGACGGCTACTATGACGCCTACGGATACACGCGCCATGCCGAAGACGGCATCGTCATGGTTCGGATGCCGCCGGTCGCCGGACCTGCGGAACTCCGGTACATGTTCGCCGAAACACGCACCGTCTTGGCACGCACCTCGATCGAGGTCACGCCGCTCGACATCACGCTGACACCGCCCGCGTCCGCCTCGGTCGGAACCGCGCCCGAGATCGAGTGGTCCGGGCCGGATTACAAGGGCGACTACATCACGGTCGCCCCGCTGGACGAGGCCGACGGATATTACGAAACCTACTCATACACTGAAAAAGGCAATCCGCTCTCCATCGAGATGCCGACCGAAGCGGGCACCTACGAGTTGCGCTATGTCCTGTCGGCATCGCGCACGGTGGCAGCCCGTTCAGCCCCCTTCGAGGTCGGCGAAACGCAGGTCTCGCTAGAGGCTGTGGATCAGGCCGCCGCCGGCTCGGACATCGAAGTGACCTGGGAGGGACCCGACGCCCAAGGCGACTATATCGGGATCGGCAAGATCGGTCGCGACGAACGCCCCTATGAGACCTACAGCTATACCAACAAAGGCAACCCGTTGGTGGTCGAGGCTCCGATCGAACCGGGCGACTACGAGATCAAGTATTTCCTCAGCCAGGACCGCTCCGTCCTCGCCTCAATCCCGATCACGCTGACCGCTGTTGAGGCGACCATTACGGCCCCTGAAACTGCTCAGGGTGGTGTGCAGTTGCCTGTCGAATGGACAGGGCCGGATTATCAGGGCGACTACATCACCGTCGCGCGGGCCGATGCGGATGACGGGGATTACGTTGCCTATACCTACACCAAGGAAGGCAGCCCGCTCGATCTCCAGATGCCCACGGAAAGCGGACAATACGAGTTGCGCTATGTGGCCAGCCAGGGCCGCGAGGTCCTGGGTCGGACACCTATCACCATCGAGGAATCCACGGCCACCGTGTCGGGTCCCGAGACAGCACCCGCAGGCAGCCTCGTGGACGTGGAATGGGAGGGGCCGGACACCGCCAACGACTATATCGCGATGGCCGAACAAGGTTCGGATGCCGGCGATTACCTGAACTATGAGTACACCCGGCGCGGCGATCCGGTGGAGATCGAGGTCCCTTCGATTCCGGGCACCTACGAAATCCAGTACGTCCAGACCGGCCGCCCAAACCGCGTTCTGGCCAGAGCGCCGATCACGGTGTCGGACGTTACGGCGACACTTGGCGGCGTGCTATCTGGCGACAAGATCGAGGTGACCTGGGAGGGGCCGGACGACCGTGGCGACTTCATCGTGATCGCGACGCCCGGATCCGACACGAACGAGTACGAGGATTATGCCTACACCGACCGCGGCAACCCCGCCGTGCTCGATGTACCCGACGCGTCGGGCGAATACGAGCTTCGCTATATCCTCGACGGGACTACCGACAGGATCATCGCTGCCGTCCCCTTCACCGTTCCATGACCGGAGCCCTTGACGTATTCATTATTTGGAATATATAGACCTCAAACACTCCATGAGGACCCATTCCAATGCTGAAAGCCATGTTCGGAGGGCGCACCATGCCCACACTGTCGCCCAAAGATGCGGTCGAAAAGGCCGCTGCAGGCGAGATCACCCTTGTCGACGTCCGTGACCCCGGCGAACTCGCCACTTCAGGCAAAGCCGACGGTGCGGTGAACATCCCGCTCGCCGTGATCCGGATGCAGGCCGATCCGCGCAGCCCGGATTTCCACCCGGCGCTCGACACGTCCAGACCGGTGGCGGTCTACTGCGCTTCCGGGGCCCGTTCCTCGATGGCCGCGCAGGTTTTCCAGGGCTTCGGGTTCGACGTCTCGAACATCGGGGGCCTGGGCCACTGGCAGATGGCGGGCGGCAAGATCGTCAAAGCCTGAACCGGCACAATTTGACACGAATTGCGGCGACCCCCTCGGGGGTCGTCTGCGTTTTGTTAAGGTCTCGCGCGGACCATTGGGGCCATGAGTTCCAAGTACGGGCGACCCGCCATGAAACCCATGTCTCTGAAGACCTTCGCGAACACGACCGTGGCCGTGTGCATGGCCTGCGCGATCCTGTTCGCCGGCGCCACCATCGTGCTCTACAGCCTCGTGGAGCGCGTGGATGCGCAGATCGAAGCCTACGAACGGCAGTCGGATCCCAACGTGATCGCGATGACGGAAGTCGTCGGAAACCTCGGCTTCGGCGGCATGATCCACGCCTTCAAGAACTACCTCCTGCGCGGCGGCGACGAGATGCGGGTCTTTGACCGCAGCAGCGGGGCGATCCTGTCCAATCTCGGCAAGCTCGAACGCCAACTCGGCCCGGACTACGAGGACGAGGTGGACGCGATCCGCTCGGTGGTCGAGGAGTACCGGGCGCAGACCGTGATCGTTCGGGATATCCGCTCGCTCGACAGCGACGTCGAAGGGATCGACGCGGTGGTGAAGGTTGACGACACGCGGGCCGCACGGGCGATGGCGGACCTCAACCATCGTGTCATCGACGGCGGGCCGGACACCAGGTGGACGACGCTCTTCGCGCTTTGCACTGCGCTCGGCTATGACGGTTTTATCCATCATTTCAAGAACTTCGTGCTGCGCAAGACGCCAGAGTACGAGGCGGCCGCGCGGGAGTCGGCGGACGCGGCGATGGCGGCCATCGACCGTTACAGGTCGTTCGAGGTCAGCCGGAGCGAGGCGATCGCGCTCGACACGCTCGCGGCGACGGTGCGGGATTTCCGGGCGAATATCGACGTGGCGCGCGAAATGATCGATGCGGGCGCGACAGCTCGCGAAATAGATGCGCGTGTCGCCCTGCCCAAATCCGCGGCCTTCGCGGCATTCGAGGCGCTGGGGAAGGAAATCCAGCGCCATACGCGCGACCGCCTCGCGGACCTGCATGACACGATGGCGCTGCTGAAGCTGGGCGCCGTCGCCCTGGCCATCGTCGTCTGTGCCGGGGTGCTGGTCTTCAGCATCGGCCTGCGCTGGACGATCCAGAAGGTCGCGGTGGCTCCGGCCGCCGCCATCGCCGACGGCTTGGGCCGGTTGGCGGACGGCGAAACCCATGTCGACCTGAGCGAATATGCCTCCAACACGGAGATCGGGCAGGTCGCCCAGGCCTCCCGCCGGTTCCGCGAAGCGCTCGTCGACAACATCCGCAAGGGCGAGGACCTGCGCGGGCTCGCCGCGGAACGGGACGACATGCTCCACGAAAAGTCTCGGATGGTCGCTGAACGCGCTGACATAGCACACCGGCTCAACCACCTCTCCCGCTGGCGCGATCTGCGGGAAGAGGAGTTGCGGCGGATGCACGATGACACCGAAGTCGTCATCGCCGGCGTGGAACGGGGGTTCTTCAACCTGCGCATGGACGAGCAGTACGAGGATGAGGCGCTGGCACTTCTCGCCCGGGACCTCAACCGTCTGCTCGCGCAGATCGACAGCGCACTCTCGGTCATCGGTGACAGGCCGATGGCCCATTCGGACGCCCCGGTGGAGCCGGCCGAGGCGGCCCATGCCGCCACGCTCCTGCGCCGCTCCATGGCGCACGCGCTCGACACGCTGAACGACGCCATCGAGGAGGTCCGGCGCGAGGCGGATACGCTTCGGCGCAGCACGTGAGAGCGCTGCGCCGTCCGGGTCAGAAGTGGATGGCGCGTCCGTAGGCGTCCAGCACGGATTCGTGCATCATCTCGGACAGTGTCGGGTGCGGGAAGACCGTGTTCATCAGCTCTTCCTCGGTCGTCTCGAGCGTGCGCCCGACCACGTAGCCCTGGATCAGTTCCGTGACCTCGGCCCCAACCATGTGCGCGCCCAGCAGTTCGCCTGTCTTGGCGTCGAACACCGTCTTGACCAGCCCCTCCTGCTCGCCAAGCGCGATGGCCTTGCCGTTGCCGATGAAGGGGAACTTGCCGACCTTCACCTCGTAGCCCTTCTCCTTGGCCTGCGCCTCGGTATATCCGACACTCGCGACCTGCGGGTTGCAGTAGGTGCAGCCCGCGATGCTCTCGGGCTTGACCGGGTGGGCATGTTTGCCGGCGATCAGTTCGGCCACCATGACGCCCTCGTGGCTGGCCTTGTGCGCAAGCCAGGGCGCCCCGGCGATGTCGCCGATGGCGTAGAGCCCGTCGACGCCGGTACGGCAGTATTCGTCGGTCACGACATGGGTGCGGTCGATCTTGACCCCGAGATCCTCGAGCCCGAGATCCTCGACATTGCCGACGATGCCGACGGCGGAGATCACCGTGTCGAACTCTTCCTTGTCGGTCTTGCCGTCCTTCTCGATATGCGCCGTCACCATGCCCTTCGCGCGGTCGAGCTTGGTCACCGTCGATTTCTCGCGGATCTTCATGCCTTGCTTCTCGAACTGCTTCTTGGCGAAAGCCGAAATCTCGGCATCCTCCACCGGCAGCACCCGGTCGAGCACCTCGACCACCGTTGTGTCGGCGCCGAGGGTGTTGAAGAAGCTCGCGAACTCGATCCCGATGGCACCGGAACCGATCACGAGGAGCTTCTTCGGCATCCGGTTGGGCCGCAGCGCATCCTTGTAGGTCCAGACGAGATCGCCGTCGGCCTCCAGCCCCGGAAGCTGCCGGGCTCGCGCGCCGGTCGCGAGAATGATGTTCTTGGCGGTCAGCTCCTCGGTGCCCTTGTCCGTCTTCACCGACACCTTGCCCTTGGCCGGGATCGACCCCGCCCCCATGAACACGGTCACCTTGTTCTTCTTGAGAAGGTGCGCAACGCCTCCAGACAACTGCTTGGCCACCCCGCGCGAGCGCTCCACCACCTTGTCGAGGTCGTAGTCAGCTTTCTCCACGGAAAGACCGAAATCCTTGGCGCGGTGCATGAGGTGAAAGACCTCCGCCGAACGCAAGAGCGCTTTTGTCGGAATGCAGCCCCAGTTGAGGCAGATACCGCCCAGGTGGTCCCGCTCGACGACCGCCACTTTCAGACCGAGTTGCGCCGCACGGATCGCGGCCACATAGCCCCCGGGACCAGAGCCGACCACGATCACGTCAAAGCTGGTATCAGCCATAGATATCTCCCTCGTGAAAAGTAGTTTACCCTTAAACTATTTTTTCCGAGCCTTCAATCGCCAGAAAAAACCGCGTGGATTCAAGGGCCGCCGGCGCACCCGGCGAACATGTGAAGCGTAATCGATTCGGACAACGTGGTCAGGCGGACAATTCGCGCAGCACCGCGCCATATCCGCCCTCGGCCACGAATGCCGCTTCAGAGGGGGTCGTGTCGCGCGACAGTGCCTCGTTGCGGTACGGGAAGCGGCCAAAGCGGCGAATGACTTCGCGATGCACCTTGGCATGCAGGAGGTTCCCCTGCCCGGTCAAAGGCATGCGCGTATGCATCAGGCGCACGCAGCGGTCCTGGTCGATCAGGCTCTCGGAATGCATCAGCGGCATGTAGAAGAACTGCCGCGCCGGTTCGTCGATCCGCATGTCCCAACGCTTGTCGATGGCGCATTTGGCGGCAGCGAGCGCGATCTTGTCGGTCGAGAAGGCCTTGGACTGCCCGCGGAACATGTTGCGCGGGAACTGGTCGAGGAGGATGATATAGGCGAGCGTTCCGCTGGGATAGGTGAGCCAGAGCGAATAGGCACCGTCGGTCGCTTCACGCCAGGCGTCGCCGAATTTCTCGACGATCTCCCTGTCGAGATCCGCGCCGCCTTCGTACCAACCCTGCGGACCGACTTCATCGAGCCAGAAGTCCAGAATCTCTTTTGGATTGGCCATCCTGCCCTCCCTGGCCGTCTCCCTGTCCTGCCCTGACGTTACAAAAGATTCATCCACAGGCAAGGAAACTCAGCGTTAATGGGTCGCCTCACGCGAATTTGTGGTTCCGGCATCCGCCTCGTTCTGTTCCGCCACTTCTTCGAGCGCATCCGCATAGACCTCGGTCGCAACTTCCATCCCCACGAGGGAAGTCTGGGACGAGACCACCGCGTAGCTCGCCGTTTCGTCGACCGAGGGCGACGGGCGCCGCGTGGTGCGCCAGAGACCGTAAATCACGACGCCCGCGCAGAGCACGGCGAGCACGATGAAGAAGCCCGACGCCCCGAGCGGCCCCATGATCCAGCCGGCCGCCAGCGGTCCCGCGATCGCGCCCACACCGTTCACGAACATCAGCCCGGACGCGGCAGAGGACATATCTTCGACATCGAGGAAGTCGTTCGTATGGGCGATGAGGAGACCGTAGAGTGGACCGAGCATGCCTCCGATGAAAAAGGCCGCGACGAGGAGCAGCACGAACACCGGGGCTAGCCAGGCCGCGACCGATGCCAGGACTGCGATGGCCGCGGCCCCGATGATGACGACACGCCGGTCCATCCGGTCCGACAGGTATCCGATCGGCACCTGGAGGATGAGCCCGCCGACATAGAACATCGCCACGAAGATCGACAGTTGCGACACAGGCAAACCCGCCTCGGTCCCGTAGACCCCTGCCATGCCGAAAACGGCTGCGTTCGCGCCGCCGACCAGAACCATGCCGATCATGCCGAGCGGTGAGTTGTGGAACAGCTCGCGCAGCGTCATCCGCCGGGCCGTGTCGAACGCAGGCGTAGGCGAAATCGACAGAAGGATCGGCGCGAACGAGATCGAAACCAGCACCGACGGCAGGATGAACAGCACGAATCCCGACGGGTCGCCGAAGGCCACGAGGCCTTGGGCCGCAATGATCCCGATCATCTGAACGATGAGGTAAAGGGCAAGCGACTGTCCGCGAGTCTCGTTCGTCGCCTGGTTGTTGAGCCAGCTTTCGGCGGTCACATAGACGCCGGAGAAGCAAAAGCCGATGAACAGGCGCAAGAGCGACCAGGCGATCGGGTCGGTCAGCGTCGGGTAGAGGATCAGCACTGCGGAAATGAAGCTGCACAGCGCCGCAAAGACGCGCACGTGGCCGACACGCCGGATCAGTTCGGGCGCGGCCCGCGACCCGAACAGGAAACCGACGAAGTAGCTCGACATGACGATGGACATCTGGAAGGTCGAGAAGCCCTCGATCCCCCCGCGGATGCCCAGGAGCGTGCCCTGAATCCCGTTGCCGACCATGAGGAGCATGATCCCGAGCAACAAGGCCCATGACGTTCCAAGTACCTTAATCATCGCGCGCTCCTCGACCGGATCATCCGTCGCCTAACAGCCCCGGCGCCATGTTTCGAGACCCAAACGACCCTTCGGCGGGAGTTTGCGTCAGAGCGAGGTGACCCAGAGGATCGTCGCGTCCTCCGGTGAAATCGAGATGACGTTATGGCCCATCGAGGCGTCGTAATAGGCGCTGTCGCCCCGGCGCATATCAACGGGTTCATAAAATTCCGTTATCAGGCGGATTTCGCCCGTGAGGACGTAGAGGAATTCCTCGCCGTCGTGGCGCACCCAGCCATCGAACTCCTCGAACCGGCGCGCGCGGACGCGGGCGCGGTAGGGGAGCATCGCCTTCTTGGTAAGCGCGCCCGCGAGCAGTTCGTGTTCGTATGTCGCGGTCGGATGCGCTTGCCCCTCGCCTGTCTTGGTCACCGTCATGCGACCGGACACGCGGGCGTCCTGCGGCGGGGTGAAGAGCTGCGGGACCGAGATCTCCAGCCCGACCGCGAGCTTCTTGAGCGCTTCGAAGGTGGGCGACATCTGCCCGTTCTCAATCTTCGACAGGGTCGAGCGCGCGAGCCCGGCCTGGTTGGCCGCCTGCTCCAGCGTCCAGCCCCGCGACTTGCGCAACGCACGCACGCGTTCGCCGAGGTCGAGCGGCTGCGGATCGGGCGCAGGCGCCCCGCTTTCACGCGCGAGCCGGATCAGGCTCGGGGTCTTGAGATCATCGTCGGACATGCGCCGTTTTATCCCCGGAGGTCAGGCTATTGCAACTCCCGCCGCTTGTGCGCATGGAAGGCGGATGGATGCGATTTTCGACACCGGCCCCGCGCTGCCACCTCCGCCGGACGGTTTCAACATGGCCGCCTATGTGCTTGAGGCCGGGGCGGCGACGCCTGACAAGCTGGCCCTGTCGGTATTGGGGGAACGCCGCGACGACTGGACCTACGCGCGGCTGACACGGGCGGTGCGTGGCATCGCGGGCGGGCTGCTGTCCCAGGGCCTCTCCCCCGGCGACCGCGTGCTTCTGCGACTCGGCAACACCGTCGAATTTCCGCTGGCCTTCCTCGGCGCCATCGCGGCCGGGCTGGTACCGGTCCCGACCTCGGCCATGCTGACGGAGGGCGAGATCACGGGCATGGCCGCGCAGATCGGGCCGTCCCTCATCGTGGCCGGGGAGGGTGTCGCCCTGCCCGCCCGCGCGCCCTGCCCGGTTCTGAGCGAGGCCGACCTTCACACCCTCGCGGACGGGCCGGAAGCGGAGTTCGTGTTCGGGGACCCGAACCGCCCGGCCTATGCGATCTTAACCTCCGGCACCTCCGGAACCGCGCGCGCCGTGCTTCACGCCCATCGCGCGATCTGGGCCCGCCGGATGATGTGGGAGGGCTGGTATGGTCTGACACCCGACGACCGGCTGATGCACGCCGGCGCGTTCAACTGGACCTATACGCTGGGCACCGGGCTGATGGACCCGTGGTCACGGGGTGCGACCGCCCTCATCCCCGCGCCCGGCACCTCCCCGGCCGCGCTGCCCGACCTGATCGCCGGTGAGGCCGTGACGATCTTTGCCGCCGCACCGGGTATCTACCGCCAGATGCTGCGCGCCGGGATGCCGGCGACACCCGCGCTGCGCCACGGCCTCACGGCGGGTGAGAAACTGGCCGATCCGATCCGCACCGCGTGGGAAGCCGCGACCGGCACGATGCTGCACGAAGCGTTCGGCATGTCGGAATGCTCCACCTTCATCTCGGGCAACCCGACGCATCCTGCCCCCGCTGGAACGCTGGGATACCCGCAACCCGGGCGGCGCGTGGCCGTGCTGGGCGAGGACGGACCGGTGGGGCGAAACGCGCCCGGTGTCCTCGCCGTCCATGCGCAGGACCCGGGCCTGATGCTCGGCTACGTCGGCGCCGAAGACGAGACCCGCGCGCGGTTTCGCGGCGACTGGTTCCTGACCGGCGACACGGTTTCGATGGGCGCGGATGGCGCGATCACCTACCTGGGCCGCGAAGACGACATGATGAACGCGGGCGGTTTCCGCGTCTCGCCCGTGGAAGTGGAGAGCGCGATGACCCGGCACCCCGGCGTGCACGAGGCCGCGGCGGTGGAGGTGCAGGTGAAGGAGACGGCGAGCGTCATCGCTTGTTTCTATGTCCCCGAACCGGGCGAGGCCCCGGACGAGGCGGCGCTCACCGCCCATGCCGAAGCCCAGCTCGCGGCCTACAAGCGCCCCCGTCTCTTCGTCGCCACGGACAGCCTGCCCAAGGGAGCGAACAACAAGCTGTTGCGCCGGGCGCTGCGCGACGACTGGCAGGCGGGCCGGGACTGACCCGCTCACAGCTTCGCGATGCGAGTGACTCTCGCCCTCCGGGGGCTTAGGTAGGGGACATGGTAAAGCTCTACATCTTCTCCGACCCCATCTGCCCGTGGTGCTACATCGGCAAGGCACGGCTCGACGCTGCGCTCGAACAGCGCCCGAACCACCCCTTCGAAATCGAATGGCATCCGTTCATGCTGAACCCCACAATGCCCGCCGAAGGGATGGACCGGCGCGCCTATCTCGAAGCCAAGTTCGGCGGCAAAGAGCGCGCGGTACAGGCCTACCTCCCGGTCGCACAGGAGGCCGAGGCGAGCGGGCTCGAGATCAACCTCGACGCGGTGGAGCGCACGCCCTCGACGATCGACGCGCACCGGCTGATCCACTGGTCCCACCTCGAAGGGCGCCAGACCGCCATCGTGTCGCGGCTGTTCAAGGCGTATTTCGTCGAGGGGCGCGACATCGGGGACCGGACCGTTCTGGCCGATATCGCCGAGAGCACGGGCATGGACCGCGAGATGGTCGAGCGGTTGTTCGAGACGGGGGCCGACGAGGACGACATCAAGGCGCGCGACATGGATGCGCGGGAAAAGGGCGTGAACGCGGTGCCCACTTTCGTCATCGCCAATCAGCATGTCGTGCCGGGGGCGCAACCCACAGACCTCTGGCTCAAGGTCATCGACGAGATCGCGGGACAGGTCGAAGGCACCGCCTGAGCGCACAAGCCACGTGCGTCGCAACGGCTGGCCAATCGCCACGGCGCGATGTATGCGGACCGCACACAATTTCCGAAGGCACATGTCCGTCACGACCGCCCCCACCCGCCGTCCCGGCACGTTCGAGCTCGTCGCGCTCCTCGCGGCGCTCATGTCGATCATGGCGTTCTCGACGGACTCGCTCCTCCCCGCGATGACCGACATCGCCGCCGAGATGGCGCCGGACGACAAGTCGCGCACCCAGTTCCTCGTCAGTCTTTTCCTGCTGGGTGGCGGGTTCGGAATGCTGATCTTCGGGCCGCTGGCGGACAGTATCGGGCGGCGCGCCACGCTCGCGGTCGGCATCGGGATCTACATGCTCGCCGCCGTGGGCGCGGCCTTTGCGCCCAACCTCGAACTGCTCGTCCTGTCACGCTTCCTCATGGGCTTCGGCGCGGCGGCCGCCCGGATCATTTCGCAGGCCGTGACCCGCGACCTCTACTCCGGGGCGGAACAAGCGCGGATCGCCTCGCTCATCTTCATGTTCTTCGTGGTGGTTCCGGCTGCCGCGCCGCTGATCGGGCAGCAGATCATCTTCTTCGTCGGCTGGCGCGGCCTGCTCGGCGCCTACGTGGTCTTCGGCACGGTCATCCTGGCATGGTTCCTGATGCGCCAGCCGGAAACGCTCGCCCCGGAACACCGGCGCGCCTTCCGTCTGAAACCCGTCATCGCGGCGGCACAGGAGGTCCTCACGACCCCGGTCTCGGTTCGCTACGTTCTCGTGCAGGCCATGATGTACGGCCAGTTCATCGCCTACCTGAGCGCGGCCGAGCAACTCTGGGTCGATGCCATGGGCGTCGGCGAGGCCTTTCCCGTCTACTTCGCGATCATCGCGCTCATGTCGGCCGGGGCGGGCTTCGTGAACTCGCAGCTCGTGATCCGCGTGGGCATGCGGCGGATGCTGATCGCCGCCTTCGGCTCCCAGACCGCCTTCGCCGCCATCGCTTTCGGGCTGTGGACTTTCGGAGGGTTGGAGACGGCCAGCGATCCGTTGCGCATTGCCGTGTTCATGGCGTGGTCCTTCTCGCTCTTCTTCATCAACGGGCTGACACTGGGCAATGTCACCGCGCTCGCGATGGAGCCCCTGCCCCATGTCGCGGGCACGGCGGCGGCCGTCATCGGGACGATCGGGATCGGGCTGGGCATGCCCATCGCGGCAGGGCTCGGCCAGGCGTTCGACGGCACGCCCCGGCCCATCATGCTGGGCGCTTTCGCCTGTTCCCTCGCCGCCCTCCTCCTCGTCGTGACCGACATGAACCGGGAGCGGCGGCGTCAGCGCGACAAGTAGACCTCGCGCGCGCCCTGTGCCGAGTTCCACATGGTCCCGAGCGCCTGGTAGGACGACGCGAAACTGTAGATGCCTTGCGAACTGCGGTTGCCGGAACCGAACCTCCAGGTGAACTGGGGCGCAAGAGACATGTCACAGCCGGTGACCACGCCGAAATCGTCGACAGAAACCTTTATCGCATGCGCTTCTTCGGGAATCGCTTGCTGTTTGACGAAGTCGTAGCGAAGCGCCTTGCGCGTGCCACGCACGGGTTCGAGCCGCGCCTTCTGCCCGCCGCTCGAGATGTAGAGGCGTCCGTATTCCAGCGAGATGGTCATCGTGAAGGTCTGCACCCCGGTCGTCGGCCCCAGACCCGGTGCCTTGCCTGTCCACTGCCCTTCAAGGGCCGGACCTATTTCGCTGACCGTCACGTTGTAGCTGTCGGGATTGCAAACCGTATTCTCTTCCTGCGCAACCACGGGCGTGGCAAGCAGGGTGAGAGCGAGCGTGCTGGCAAGTGCGTTGATGGGCTTGGCTGATGTCATCCGGGGCGGCCTCCGTCTTCGAAAATCTCTCCGGGCAGCAGAAAATGCACCTGCGCCGGGTTATCTGGATCGATGGACGAAACGAACCATGCGACGGGGACCGGGTCAACGGCTGGGCGCCTGCTCAGGTGGCCTTCGCCTTCTTCTTCTCCGCCACGACCTTTTCGGCGAGGTCGCGGGCAATGGCGAAAGCGCCCTTGATCTTGTCGCTGTCGCGCTTCCAGTCGCGGCGCACGACGATCTTGTTGTCCTTGACCTTGGCCAGCCCGTTTTGCGCCTGCATGAACTCCACGAGCCCTGTGGGCGACGCGAACTTGTCGTTGTGGAACTGGATCGTCGCCCCCTTCGGCCCGCCGTCGAGCCGCGCGATGCCCGCCTTCTTGCACATCCCCTTGATGCGCACGATGAGCAGGAGCGTGTTCACCTCCTTGGGCAGCTTGCCGAAGCGGTCGATCAGTTCGGCGGCGAAGCCTTCGAGCTCGACCTTGGTCGACAGGTCAGAGAGCCGGCGATACAGGCCCAGCCGCACGTCGAGGTCGGGGACATAATCCTCCGGGATCATCACCGGCACGCCGAGGTTGATCTGCGGCGCCCAGGTCTCGTTCACCTCGGTCAGCCCCTCGATCTCGCCGGAGCGGATCTTGGAAATCGCCTCCTCCAGCATGTTCTGGTAAAGCTCGTAGCCCACCTCGTTCATGTTGCCCGACTGCTCTTCGCCCAGAAGGTTCCCGGCCCCGCGAATGTCGAGGTCCTGGGACGCCAGCGCGAACCCTGCACCGAGGCTGTCGAGCGACCCCAGCACCTTCAGCCGTTTCTCCGCCCCCGGGGTCAGCGGCACGCGCGGTTTGGTGGTGAGATAGCAATAGGCGCGGGTTTTGGCGCGCCCCACCCGGCCCCGGATCTGGTAGAGCTGCGCGAGCCCGAACATGTCGGCGCGCCAGACCACCATCGTGTTCGCCGTCGGGATATCGAGCCCGGATTCCACGATGGTCGTGGCAACCAGGACATCGAATTTTCCGTCGTAAAAGGCGTTCATCCGGTCGTCGAGCTCGCCCGCCGCCATCTGCCCCGTCGCGGTGACATAGGTCACCTCGGGCACATGCGTCTTCAGGAACTCCTCGATCTCCGGCAGGTCCTTGACCCTTGGCACGACGAAGAAGCTCTGCCCGCCGCGGTAATGCTCGCGCAGCAGCGCCTCTCGGATCGTGACCGTATCGAACTGCGACACGTAGGTGCGGATCGAGAGCCGGTCGATGGGCGGCGTGCCGATGATAGACAGGTCACGCACGCCCGTAAGGCTCATCTGCAGCGTGCGCGGGATCGGCGTGGCGGATAGTGTCAGGACGTGAACGTCCGAGCGCAGCTCCTTCAGCCGTTCCTTGTGGGTGACGCCAAAGCGCTGTTCCTCGTCGATGACGAGCAGGCCGAGGTTCTTGAACCGCGTCCCCTTCGCGAGGAGCGCATGAGTGCCCACGACGATATCGACTGTCCCGTCCTTCATCCCCTCGCGGGTGCGCGCGGCCTCCGACTGGCTCACGAAACGCGAGAGCTGCGAAACCTGGATCGGGAAGCCGCGGAAGCGCTCTGCGAAGCTCTTGTAGTGCTGGCGGGCGAGCAGCGTGGTCGGCGCGATCACGGCGACCTGCATCCCGGTCATGGCCGCCACAAAGGCCGCGCGCATGGCCACCTCGGTCTTGCCGAAGCCCACGTCGCCGCAGATCAGCCGGTCCATCGGGCTGCCCGCCGACAGGTCCTCGATCACGTCGGCGATGGCCGAGAGCTGATCGTCCGTCTCGGTGTAGGGGAAGCGGGCCGAGAACTCCTCCCATGCATGGTGCGGCGCTTCCAGGACCGGCGCTTTGCGCAGGGCCCGTTCGGCGGCGAGGCGGATGAGCTTGTCGGCGACCTCGCGGATGCGTTCCTTGAGCCGGGCCTTCTTGGCCTGCCACGCGCCACCGCCCAGCTTGTCCAGCAGCCCCTGCTCATGGCCGTATTTCGACAGAAGCTCGATGTTCTCGACGGGCAGGTAGAGCCGGTCCCCGCCCGCGTATTCGAGCAGCACGCAATCATGCGGCGCGCCCAGAGCCTCGACCGTTTCAAGCCCGCGGTAGATCCCGACCCCGTGGTCGACATGGACGATCAACTCGCCGGGGCTGAGGCTCTGATGTTCGGTGAGGAAATTCTCCGCCCGCCGTTTGCGCTTCGGCGCGCGGATCAGCCGGTCGCCCAGAACGTCCTGTTCCGAGATCACGGTCAGGCCGGGCGACTCGAAGCCGTGCTCCAGCGGCCAGACGGCAAGGTAGAGCCCGCCCTTGCCCTCGGCCACGTCCCGGAAATCGTCAATCTCGGTCTGCGCGGTCAGCCCCTCGTCGGCGAGAAGCCCGCCCACACGTTCCCGCGCCCCCTCGGAATAGGAGGCGACGACCACCGGGCCAACTTCACGCCGCGCGCGAATGTGCTGCGCCAAGACCTCGAAAAGATTGATCTTTTCCTGCTGCCGCTCGGGCGAAAAATTGCGTCCGATCCGCCCGCCGCCGTCCACGACCCCGGCCCCGGTCGGCTGCGGCAATTCGGTCAGCTGGATGACACGCAACCCATCCATGGCCACCTCCCAACCGTCCTCGTCGAGGTAGAGCTGGTCCGGCGGACAGGGTTTGTAGACGGTGTCGAGCCGGTTGCGATCCTTCATCGCGGCGACCCGCGTGTCGTACTGGTCTGCGATCCCCTCCCACCGCGCAAGGCGCGCGGGGCCAGTCTGGTCGTCCATCATGACGCTCGCGCCGGCCACGTAGTCGAAGAGCGTCTCGAGCCGCTCATGGAAGAACGGAAGCCAATGCTCCATGCCCGAATGCTTGCGCCCCGCGCTCACCGCCTCGTAGAGCGGATCGTCGGTCCCGCCCGCGCCGAACTCGACGCGGTAGTTCTGTCGGAACCGCGTGATCGCGGCCTCGTCGAGGATGATCTCGGACACCGGGGCGAGCTCGATGGCCGACAGAGTCTCGGTCGTCATCTGGGTAACCGGATCGAACCGGCGCGCGCCGTCCAGCACGTCGCCGAAGAGGTCGAGCCGCACGGGCCCCGCCTCGCCCGGCGGAAAGATGTCGATGATACCGCCACGCACGGCGAAATCGCCGGGTTCCGTCACCGTCGGCGCCTGGCTGAACCCCATCCGGACGAGGAAGGCGCGCAGCCCGTCCACATCGATCCGGTTGTCGACCTTGGCCGACCAGCTCGCCTCCGCCAACACCGCGCGCGCCGGCACCCGCTGTGTCGCGGCGTTGAGCGTGGTGAGCAGAACGAAGGGTCCGGGCACCCCATGCGCGAGCGCGGCGAGCGTCGCCATGCGGGCCGCGGACACGTCGGGGTTCGGCGACACCCGGTCGTAGGGCAGGCAATCCCAGCCGGGGAAGGTAAGGACGGTCACCTGCGGGGCGAGAAAGGCGAGCGCCGCCTGCATCGCCGCCAGCCGTTTATCGTCGCGCGCGACGTGAACCACCGGCCCGCCGGTCTTCTCCAGTTCGCGCGACACGAGAAGGGCATCGAACCCCTCGGGCGCACCCGACAGCGTTATGTTTTCCCGGCTGGCCATGAGGGGGGACCTAACCCGCGCGGCGCCCGTGTCAACCGGTCATTGACCGAGCGCGCCATAGGTCATGTTCTGATACATGCCCCAGAGCGCGGTGATGAAGATGGCGATCATCCCGACAAGCTGCGTCAGGATGCGGTGACGATGCATGTAGCGGCGCAGAAGCTGGCCCGAGAGCGCGTTGTCGCGGATCACCCGCGCCGAGTTGACGGAGAGAGCGCCCACGACGATCATCGGCGCGCCGAGCAGGAACACGGCCTGCGCGAACTCCACGTCGTACCAGAAACCGAGAAGCGCGAGGCCCGTCATCAGCATGGCGCCGAACCCCACGATCCAGAGGCCCGAGACCCCCGCGACGTAGAGGAGCCGGTTGCAGTTGATGCGCACCATGTCCTCGAGGTCGATCTCCGCCTCGCCCCCGTTTCGGCCCGCCCGCTGGATCATGTCATAGGGCACGCCCAGCACGTAACGCGATGTCTGGGACCAGACAGCCGCCAGCGCGATCCAGTACCAGAGGTTGGAAAAGCTCCTCATGTCGATGAGCTCGAAAACGGCTGAATACCAGTCCAACGTGCTGCCTGTCCCGTTCCGGCGGTTGTTTTGCTGGACCATACGCCCGTCGTTACGGCGGCGCCACCCCTTGAGGGCGGGGTTTTGGCGTGGCAATGAATGCCGGACCCAGAAGGATGCAGACATGACACGCACCACCGCCCCCTTCCCCGCCACGCGGCTGCGTCGCAATCGCCGCTCGCCCGCCTTGCGCGCGCTCGTGCGAGAGACGACGCTGACCACCGACGACCTGATCTGGCCGGTCTTCCTGATGGAGGGCGAGAACGAAACCTACGACGTCCCCTCCATGCCGGGCGTCAAGCGGATGACCACGGACCTCGTCGTGAAGGCTGCGAAGGAGGCATACGATCTGGGCATCCCCGCCATCTGCCTCTTCCCCTTCATCGAGCAGGAAGTGAAGACCGAAGATTGCGCCGGCGCCTGGGACCGGGACAACCTCTCCAACCGCACCACCCGCGCGATCAAGGATGCGGTGCCCGACATCGCGATCATGACCGACATCGCGCTCGACCCCTACAACATCAACGGCCACGACGGCTTCGTCGTGGACGGCGAGATCGTGAACGACCGCACGGTCGAGGCACTGGTGAAGATGGCCCTGGCTCAGGCCGACGCAGGCGCGGACATCCTGGGCCCCTCCGACATGATGGACGGGCGCATCGGTGCGATGCGCACCGCACTGGAGGCAGAAGGGCATCAGAACGTGTCGATCATGTCCTACTCGGCCAAGTACGCCTCCGGCTTCTACGGCCCGTTCCGCGACGCAGTCGGCGCCTCCGGCGCCCTGAAAGGCGACAAGAAAACCTACCAGATGGATCCCGGCAACACCGACGAGGCGCTGCGCCTCGTCGAACGCGACCTCATGGAAGGCGCGGATATGGTGATGGTGAAACCCGGCATGCCATATCTCGACGTCTGCCGCCGGGTGAAGGACAGCTTCGGCGTGCCGACCTATGCCTATCAGGTGTCGGGCGAATACGCGATGTTGCAGGCGGCGTTCCAGAACGGCTGGCTCGACGGCGGGAAGGTGATGATGGAAAGCCTCGCAGGCTTCAAACGCGCGGGCTGCGACGGCATCCTGACCTACTTCGCACCCGAAGCCGCCAAACTGCTGAACGCCTGATCCTTCTCTGTTTCAAGAAACCTCGGGGAGTTTGAGGGGCAGCGCCCCTCATTGCGCATGTGGTTTCGGAACCCGAAACCACGTGCTCCCCAAGCGCGGGGCGACAGCCCCGCTCCGCCGGATCACGCCTCGGCCTTCTCCGCCAGTTCCAGCCATTCTTCCTCCGAGGCGGCAAGCTTCTCCTGCCGGGCCACGAGCGCCTCGGTCGCCTTGTTGAACTTCACCGGCTCCCGCGTGAAGAGTTCGGCGTCGGACAGAAGCTCCTCGAGCTTGGCAATCTCCGCCTCGAGCCGCTCGATCTCGCCCGGCAAAGCCTCCAACCGGTGCTTCTCGGTGAAGGACAGCCCGCCTTTCGCGGGTTTCGGAGCCGGTTTCACCCCCTCGGATTTCGTGGGCTTCCGCTTGGCCGTCGGCGCGATCACCGGTTCGTCCCCGGCCCGTTGGGCCAGGTAGTCCGACCAACCGCCCGCATAGACCGTCGCCCACCCGTCGCCCTCCATCGCGATGGTGGTCGACACAGTGCGGTCGAGGAAGTCACGGTCGTGGCTGACAAGAATGACGGTCCCGTCGAAATCCGACAGGAGCTCCTGCAGGAGGTCCAGCGTCTCGACGTCGAGGTCGTTGGTCGGTTCGTCGAGTACGAGGAGGTTCGATGCCTTCGCCATGATCCGGGCGAGGATCAGGCGGGCCTTTTCGCCCCCGGACAGCGACCGCACCGGCGCGCGGGCCTGCCGTTCGTCGAACAGGAATTCCTTGAGGTAGCCGACCACGTGCTTCGGCTGGCCGCGCACGAGGATCTGGTCGGCCTTGCCCGACACGCGCATCTCCGGGTCGCCCGCGAGGTTTTCCCAGAGCGAGGCGTCTTCATCCAGCGTGGCGCGGTTCTGATCGAACACGGCCATCTCGATCCCGGTGCCGAGCGTCACGGTCCCGGTGTCCGGCTCTTCCTGCCCGATCAGCATCTTCAAAAGCGTCGTTTTGCCCGCGCCGTTCGGGCCGACGAGCGCCACCCGGTCGCCCCGGTTCACCAGGAGCGAGAAGTCGCGCAGGATCGTCTTGCCGTCGTAGGATTTCGAGATGTTCCTGGCATCGATGACCTTTCGGCCCGACTTCGGTCCGGATTGCAGCTCCATCGCCGCCGCGCCCTGCCGCTTTATCTGCGCCGCCCGCTCGGCGCGCAGGTCGCCCAGGGCACGCACCCGGCCCATGTTGCGCTTGCGCCGGGCAGAGATGCCTTCGACCGCCCACCGCGCCTCGGCCTTGATCTTGCGGTCGAGCTTGTGACGCTGGATGTCCTCTTCTTCCCAGACCTTGTCGCGCCAGGCCTCGAACTTGGCGAAGCCTTCCTCCTGCCGCCGCACCTGCCCCCTGTCGATCCAGAGCGTCGCACGGGTGAGCGCGTTGAGGAACGCCCGGTCGTGGGAGATCAGGACGAAGCCCGCTCGCGTCGTCGACAGCTCCTCTTCCAGCCAGCGGATCGCCTGGATGTCGAGGTGGTTGGTCGGCTCGTCGAGAAGCATGAGCTCCGGCGCTTCTGCCAGCAGCTTGGCAAGCGCGGCTCGCCGACGCTCACCGCCCGACGCCGTCGCGACGGCGACCTCTGGGTTGAACTTCAACCCCTCGGCCACGCGTTCGACCCGGTATTCCTCACCGGCGTCCAGACCGCTCGCAGCGAAGGCGCCCAGCGTTTCGAACCCCGACATGTCCGGGTGCTGCTCCATATAGCCCACCGACACGCCCGGCGAGAGCACGCGTTCGCCCTGGTCCGGCTCCACCAGCCCCGCCATGACCTTCATTAGCGTGGATTTGCCCGATCCGTTTCGGCCGACGAGCGCGACGCGGTCGCCCGGCTGTACCACGAGCGACAGGTCGTCGAAGACCGGGTCGCCCCCGAAAATGAGCGAAATGTCGGAAAGCTGGAGAAGGGGTGCACGCGCCATTCCGCTCACCTAGTCCCGGCCCGGGGTGGCGTCAATCGCCCGCCAGCAGCCGGAGCGCGCGGGCGCGGTTTTCCGGGACCCTGGCGATCTCGACGGCGGTGAAGACGTGGAGCGTATCCATCGCGCGGTCCACGACGAGGTGATCGGACACCCAGCCGCCCATCAACAGGTAGGTGCGCAGGAGCGGCGGCATCTGCCGTTGGGCGGCGGCCCCGTCGATCTCGCCCGCCGCGAGCGGCACGACCTCGGGCGCGCGTGGCGTCGGCGCCAGAGCCTCGGGGGCGCGGTGGCGGGTCGCCAGGAGGCGCAGTGCATCGGCATAAGGCGCAGGATCGGTCCCCCCGAATGACGAACAGCCGAACAGGAAGGTCGCCCGCTCCCGGTCCACCACCCGTGTGAGCGCGGCCCATGCGAGCCGCACGAGGTCGGGGTCGTGGACCCCGGGGGCGAGGCAGAACCGCCCAAGCTCGATCATCGGCCCGTCGCGCGTGCCAAGCCGCGTGAGGTCATAAACGTCGGCGGCGTATCCCGACAGGATGTTGGCGCCCCGGGCGAAGCGCTGGAAGCGGAAGGTGGCCTGAAGGCGCCCGTCGCGCTCGACAAGGGCATGTTCGCAGAGCGGGTCGAACGCGTCCGCGTCCACCTCGCCCGCAACCCCGAAGGCCCGCGCACGCAACCGCTGCGCCGCCGCCACGTCCGCCGGGCCGTCGGCCAGGCGGACGCTCAGGGACCCACGGGTGAGTAGCGCGACCATGCCGCGCCGCCGTCAGTTCAGGATGTTGTCGAGGTTGATCCGGCCGATGTTGCCCAGGAGCTGGCGGATGAACCCGATGCCCGCGGTGTTCGATGTGGTCACGCGGCGCGACAGCGTCACGACACGGCCCTCTTCGAGACCGAAGCGCTCGATATTCTCGACGAGACCGTCCTCGGTGAAGCTGATGCGCAGCACCTCGCGGTCGATCTCTTCCTTTTCCTGGTACCCGACCTGCTCGAACCGGGACTGCACGTAATACCATGCCTCCTCGGTCAGGAGGCCGGCGGCCCCGGGACGGCCCACGATGGCAGCGACGGTTTCACGGGTATCGACGCCGACCATGATCTCTTCCACGTCCTGATCGGTGGGAACGAAGCCATGGTTCGTGTAGATCGGCGTACAGGCCGACACGATGCCGACCAGTGCAAGAACGGCAATGGCGCGCAGCACCCTGCCCGCCGTCATCCCGGTCTCGGTCATACTGCCCCCCTTGCCATACCGATCTTTCTCTTGGACAACGGATTATAGAAACATCGCACCGCGTTCAAGAAACGAAAGTCCCCATGACGGCATCCGATGGCAATATGGAGTATGGTCCGGTCCTGCGCGTAGCAGATTTGGACAAATCGCGCCCCCGTGACGTCGATCTCGGCCTCAACGAGCGCCAGATGGCCGCGCTCGCGGAGGAATTGGGAATCGCCGAATTGCGCAAGGTGCGCTTCGAGGGGGTGCTGAAACCGCTCTCGAAAAGGGACTGGCGGTTCACCGGCCACCTGGGTGCGACGGTGGTACAGACCAGCGTAATTTCGCTCGACCCGGTCGTCACGCGGATCGAGGAAGACATCGAGCGGACATGGGTCGCCGGCATGGAACCCGTCACCGCCGAGGAGAGCGAAACGCCCGAGGACGTGGACCGCGAGCCGCTCGGGCGCGAGATCGACCTCGGCGCCGTTCTGGTCGAAGCCCTTTCGCTCGCCCTGCCCGACCACCCGCGCGGGGATGCCGAGGAACTGGGCGAACAGGTGTTCACCGAGCCCGGGAAAGAGGCGATGACGGACGAGGACGCGCGCCCCTTCGCCGGCCTCGCGCACCTGCGCGACAAGCTGGCCGGCAAGGACGACGACTAGCCCCCGGGGCCCGCGATGGACCGCTTGCGTGGGGCGCGGAAACAGCCCCGCGAAAACCCTTGCAAAACAGCAGAATCGCAGTATGTTCCGGCCCTCTTTCGAAAGATGGGTTGGAACCGTGCGTTTATGCGCGTATGAGGCGGTCAGACTCGTGAAAGATGAGACTGGAACACCGGGCTTCGGCCCCTGACGAAACAGGGCAACGACACCGAAGCCCCCGCAAACATCGAGGTTGAGACATGGCTGTCCCTCAGAACAAAGTCACCAAGTCGCGCCGCAACATGCGTCGTGCGCACGACTCGCTCGTGGCTGACAACCCCAACGAGTGCCCGTCCTGCGGCGAACTCAAGCGTCCGCACCACGTGTGCCCGTCCTGCGGCCACTACGCCGACCGTGAAGTCGTCGCGATGGCCGACGACGTGGATTTCGACGACGAAGACGCGGCGTAAGCCCACCACGAGGCTTACCCCATGACGGATACGACGGACCCCGGATCCCGGACGTCGGCCTCCGCGCAGGGGCTGCAGCGCATTATCATTTCGGTCGACGCGATGGGCGGCGATCGCGGCCCGGCAGCAGTGGTTGCCGGGCTTTCCAAGTCTGCGCGCAAGAACAAGCACATCGGCTTCATCCTGCACGGCAACGCAGACGAGCTGAAGCCGCTGGTCGAAAAGCGTCCGGAACTGCGCGGCATCTGCGAAGTGCGCCATGCCGACGACGTCGTCACGATGGACGACAAGCCCGCCCAGATCATTCGCACCGGCAAGAACACCTCGATGTGGTCCGCCATCGACAGCGTCAAGAACGGCGAGGCCGAGGTCTGCGTATCCTGCGGCAACACCGGCGCTCTCATGGCCATGTCGATGCTGCGCCTGCGCAAGCTTCCCGGCGTGTCCCGGCCCGCCATCGCGGTCTTCTGGCCGTCGCAGAACCCCATCGGCTTCAACATCATGCTCGACGGCGGCGCGGACATCCGGGCCGACGAGATGGACCTGCTGCAATACGCCCTGATGGGCGCCTCTTACGCCCGCAACGGCCACGGCATACAGCGGCCTCGCGTCGGCCTGCTCAACGTCGGGACGGAAGACCATAAGGGCCGCGCCGAGATTCGCGCCGCCGCAGATCTGATCTCCGAGGCCGCGCCGGTTGCGAATTTCGACTACATCGGCTTCGTTGAAGGCGGCGATCTGCTGTCGGACCGCGTGGACGTAATCGTCACCGACGGCTTCACCGGGAACGTGGCGCTCAAGACCGGCGAGGGCACCGCCAAGATGGTCAGCGAGGCGCTGCGCGAGGCGTTCCTCGCCACGCCGCTGTCACGCATCGCCGCCCTCCTCGCCACAACGTCGCTGCGGCGTCTCAAGAAACGCATGGACCCGCGCCGGTCGAACGGCGGCGTTTTTCTCGGCTTGAACGGCACCGTCGTCAAAAGCCACGGATCGGCGGATGCGACGAGCTTTTCCGCGGCCATCAAGCTCGCCTTCGACCTCGCCCAGTCCGGCTTCAACGAGAAGCTCGCGGCGCGGGTTGCATATACCCCCGGAGACACGCAGGATACGCCAGCGTTGATCGAGAACAAAGCGAGCGGCAAAGAATGACAACACGCGCCGTGGTCCGCGGTGTCGGGCACTACCTGCCCGAACGCGTCGTCCCGAATTCCTGGTTCGAAGAGCGGATCGACACGTCGGACGACTGGATTCGCAGCCGGTCGGGAATCGAACGCCGACACTTCGCCGCCGAGGGAGAAACGACGTCCGACATGGCCATCGCCGCGTCGAAAGAGGCGCTGCGCGATGCCGGCATGTCCGCCGACCAGGTGGATGCGGTGATCGTCGCCACCTCGACTCCTGACCTCACGTTCCCGTCCTGCGCCACGATGGTTCAGGCTGGCCTGGGCATGACCGGCGGCTTCGCGTTCGACGTGCAGGCGGTCTGCGCAGGCTTCGTCTTCGCGCTCGCCAACGCAAACGCCCTGATCGCTTCGGGCCAGGCGAAATGCGTGCTCGTGATCGGGTCCGAGACTTTCTCGCGCATCCTCGACATGGAAGACCGCTCGACCTGCGTGCTCTTCGGCGACGGCGCCGGCGCAGTCCTGCTCGAAGCGGCACCCGGCACGGGCGAGAATACGGACCGGGGCATCCTCTCCGCCGACCTCAACTCCGACGGGCGCTACCGCGAGATGCTCTATGTCGACGGCGGCGTGTCGACCACGGGGACCGCGGGCAAACTGCGGATGCAGGGCAACCCGCTTTTCCGCCAGGCCGTGGAGAAACTCGCGGCCACAGCAGACGCGGCCTTGGAGAAGGCCGGTCTGACCCACGACGACGTGGACTGGATCGTGCCGCACCAGGCAAACATCCGCATCATCGCGGGCACGGCCAAGAAGCTCGGCATGACGATGGACAACGTGGTGGTGACCGTTCAGGACCACGGCAACACCTCCGCCGCATCGATCCCGCTCGCCCTCTCCGTGGGCAAGGCCAAGGGCCAGATCCGCGAAAACGACGTGGTGGTGACCGAGGCGATCGGCGGTGGCCTCGCCTGGGGTGCGGTCGTCCTGCGCTGGTAACGCGCAGCATATTGCCCGACGCCGCGAATGGTGCCCCCGCGACGACCCACCACAGGCGGGACGGCGCAAAGCCTGCGCGCGGGCCCGCCCGCGCACCGCTCGTTGACGCCACGGACCGGGAACAGGCGGCGAACCGCATGTCAAACCAGCCTGCCAAGTCATTGATGTTGACTTGAAAAAATAACGGCCCCATGCTGCCCCAAACCATCTCGGGGGACGGTATGAGTGAAAAGACGCTGACGCGCATGGATCTGAGCGAAGCCGTGTTTCGCGAAGTGGGCCTGTCGCGCAATGAAAGCGCCCAACTGGTCGAAAGCGTGCTGGGCCACGTGTCCGACGCACTGGTTCAGGGCGAGACCGTGAAGATCTCGTCCTTCGGCACCTTCTCGGTGCGCGACAAGGCCGCGCGGGTCGGGCGCAATCCCAAGACCGGGGAAGAGGTTCCGATCTCGCCGCGCCGTGTGCTCACCTTCCGGCCGTCGCAGATCATGAAAGAACGGGTTGCAGCGGGGAACAAGCGCTGAGCCCGCACCAGAGCAGTCAATGAACGGGCGATACGATGGAACAGAAGTCACCTGACGCCTTCCGCACGATCAGCGAGGTGGCCGAGTGGCTCGGCGTCCCGACGCACGTCCTGCGGTTCTGGGAAAGCCGGTTCACGCAGGTAAAACCCGTGAAACGCGCCGGGGGCCGCCGCTACTACCGGCCCAGCGACATGGAACTCCTCGGCGGTATCCGCAAACTCCTGCACGACGACGGCATGACCATCCGCGGCGTGCAGAAACTCCTTCGCGAAGAAGGCGTGAAGCACGTGGCGGCCATGTCCCCCCCACTCGATCTCGGGGCCGGGGACGAGGGGGAACCGAGCAATGTGGTCTCGCTCGACTCCGGCCGGCGCACGGCGGACACCTCAATCGAGGATGCCGAAGTCGTTGGCGACAGCGCGGGGTCTGTCGATGCTCTCGAAACACGGGACGAGGACAGCCCGGCCGTGGACGAGGCCATGGAAGACGGGACCCTCGCGCCGGTCGACCCCGAAGAGGATCGCCCCGTCACCTTCGGCACAGACGCCCCGGCGGCCGAGGAGACGGAACGCCACGCGCCTCACCTGAGCGACGAAACGCCCCCTCAGGACGATCCCTTGACCGAGGACCCGGCGGAAGAGATCGAAGCGACGCCGGGCGAAGATCCGCTCGCAGCAGAAACCTCCCAGGATCCCGAAGGTGTCGAAGCCCCGCTCGCCCCCCCGGCGCCGGACGCGACGCAGCCCGACCATTCGCCCTACGGCACGTGGGCGAGCGAGGATGAACCGTCCGCCCCGACCGGAATTGCGAGCGCGGGCCTGCCCCACGAGGACCCCCTCGATACAGACCCAGCCGAGACCAACACGCCGTCCGAGGCGCCCGCGGACACCGACCCGACGCCCGCGCCGGATTGGAATCCGGCGATCGAAGTCAGCGACAGCGACGACAGCGACATCCTTCCCGAACCGGAAGAGCCCGCCCCGCCATCCGAGACCCCGCATATCTCGCGCGCCGATCCGACACCGGAAATGCACGGCGAGCCCGGCAGCGCGAGCGGGACCGCGGACCACGCTGGGAATGTCTTCGGCGACGATGACGGGTACGCCCCCCCGGACGCGGATTGGGACGTGCCCGAAGCCGACTCTGCACCGGCCTCGGACACGCCCCCCGAAGCCTCCAATGCAGAGGCGGACGAGACACCGGACTGGGAAAGACCCGTGCCGGATTCGCCCTTGCCCGAAGAGGTGTCTGCCGCGTCGACGGAAGGCACCGTCCCGGCCACAGGCCTGGACGGCCCCTCAGGCGAGGAAACCGCCGGCCAGGCGCCCGGCGTCACGGAAGACGGCGCGTACACGCCGGTCCTCGTCATGCCCGACTTGCCGGACGATCCTGCAGACGGCGCCTTGCCTCCTGAAATCGCACCGGTCGCACCTCGCCTGCGCATGCTGCGCGCGCACCACCCCAGCCTGCCTGCGGCCACGCTCAGGGCCCTTGCCGACCGGCTCGAAACCCTGCGCTCCGAGCATGACGGGACCACCCTGCACTGAGCGCGGAAATCATGCCGATCCGGTCTTGCCCACACGGCGAAAACTGCTATGACACACCCCACGTCGGGCTATGGCGCAGTCTGGTAGCGCGTCCGTCTGGGGGACGGAAGGTCGCAGGTTCAAGTCCTGCTAGCCCGACCAATCACCGAACCGCCCGCCCTCACCGGGGCGGGCGTTCGTGTATCCGGGGAAAGCCTAGGGGGACCCAGCGATGACAGGCACCGGCGTTCTTCCGGCACAGGCAATCCGCGCGATGATCGAGAATGGCACGCTCAGCGCCGATCCCGCCGTGATCCCGGAGCAGATCCAGCCCGCCTCGCTCGACCTGCGGCTCGGTACCGTCGCCTACCGGGTGCGCGCCTCCTTCCTCGCGGGCGACGGGCGCAGCGTCGCCGACCGGCTCGACGAGTTCGAGATGCACCGCATCGACCTCACCCCCGGCGCGGTCCTTGAAAAAGGCGCGGTCTACGTCGTCCCGTTGATGGAGCGCCTCGCACTCCCCGACGGGATCCAGGCGGTCGCGAACGCGAAAAGCTCCACTGGCCGGCTCGACCTGCTCACCCGCACGATCACGGACGGCGGAACCGAGTTCGACCGGATCGCACCCGGCTACACCGGTCCGCTCTACGCCGAGATCTGCCCGCGCTCCTTCTCGGTGCTCGTACGGCCGGGCATGCGGCTCAACCAGATCCGCTTCCGCGCCGGTCAGGCCGTGCTGTCGGATGCCGACCTCGCCAGCCGCCACACCGCCGAGCCGCTGGTCGACCGGCCGCCCGTGATCGACAACGGGCTGGGCTTCTCGGTGGACCTCAGACCCGAAACCGGGGACCTGGTCGGCTACCGGGCCAAGCCGCATACCGGCGTCATCGACCTTGACCGCATCGGATACTACGACCCCGCGGAATTCTGGGAACCGATCCACACGTCGGAGGGGCGCATCATCCTCGACCCCGGCGCGTTCTATATCCTGGTGAGCCGCGAAGCGGTAACGATCCCGCCCGACTGCGCCGCCGAAATGGCCCCCTACCTCGCCATGGTCGGCGAGTTCCGCGTCCATTATGCGGGTTTCTTCGACCCGGGCTTCGGCCACGACACCGCCGGCGGCACCGGCTCACGCGGCGTGCTCGAGGTCCGGTGTCACGAGGCCCCCTTCGTGCTCGAACACGGCCAAGTGGTCGGCCGCCTCGTCTACGAGAAGATGTCGGAAACTCCCGAAACGCTCTACGGCGCGGACCTCAAGTCCAACTACCAGGGCCAGGGCCTCAAGCTGTCGAAGCATTTCCGCAGCCCGGCCGCCTGACCCTTCTCTGTTTCAAGAAACCTCCGGGGGTGAGGAGCCTTTGCAGGCAAAGGCTCCGAGGGGGACTGGTCCCCCTCACCGCGACGACCCGGCACAGCCGGGGCGGCGCAAGACGCGCGCGCGGGCCTGCCCGCGCACCTTTTTATCACTTCAATTCAGCGAAGACGCCGGGCGAGCTTGGCGCCCTGTTTCGCGCGCCGCGCGGTCTGCCCTGCCGACCGGGCACGTTTACGGTCTTCGGCCGTCATCTCCTCGCGCGGCTTGCCGCGCCGGGAGGCATAATCGATGCCCGCATCGACGCCGCGGTGGATCACGCGACCCATTACCATGCGCACGAGCATCATGATCAGTCTTTCGATATTCATAGGCCTGCCTCTGCCATTTTCAGGCAGTCTAGCAGAAATGTCCGAACAAAGGAATCACTCTTCGAAGAGCTCGGACTGACCCTCGTCGTCCTCGTCGTCGTCGCCATCCTCGCCCGGCCCCGCCGGCGGCGGGCGGCTTTCCAGCAGGCCCGCGGCCCTGAGTTCCTTGAGGCCCGGCAGATCGCGCGCGCTTTCCAGTCCGAAGTGATCGAGGAAGCCCTGCGTCACCACGAAGGTCACGGGGCGGCCCGGCGACATGCGGCGGCGTCCGAAACGGATCCACTCCAGCTCGATCAGCAAGTCGATCGTCCCGCGCGACACCGACACGCCCCGGATTTCCTCGATTTCGGCCCGCGTCACCGGCTGGTGATATGCGATGATCGCCAGCGTCTCGATCGCCGCGCGGCTGAGCTTGCGGGTCTCGACGCTTTCCTTGTGCATGAGATAGCCTAGGTCGGCGGCGGTCCGGAACGCCCAGGCATCGCCCACGCGCACCAGCGTCACGCCCCGCCCCTCGTACCGTTTGCGCAGGTGCACCAGCGCCTCGGCGGGCTCGGAGCCGTGCGGCATCCGCGCGGTCAGTTCCGCCACGGTGACGGGCTCGGCGCTCGCGAACAGCACGGCCTCGACCATGCGTTCCTGCTCGCCCATCGGGGGCGCTTCGAACAGGCTCTGCGCCTCTTCCTCTGTCTCGGTCTCGTCAGTCATTCGGTTTCCTGCGGATCTGGATCGGCGAGAACGTCTCGCCCTGCCGGATCTCGATGGCCCCGGCCTTGGCCAGTTCCAGCGAGGCGGCGAAATTCGCGGCGGTGGCGGATCGGCGGCGCACCGGATCGCCGGTCCAGCCCTCTGGCAGATAGGACATGATGTCGGTCCATTCACCGGCGAAGCCGATCAGGTGGCGCATCCGGTCCAGCGCCTCCTCCAGCGTCATCACGCTCTCGCGGTCCATGACGAACGGTCGGAACTCGTCGCGGGTGCGGATCCGCGCATAGCCTTGCATGAGGTCGAGCAGGGTCGCGGAATAGGTCACGCGCTTGCGCCGTTCCACGACCTCCACCTGCCCGCGCGCGAAGAAATCGCGGCCCAGCTGGTCGCGCGCCATGAGCCGGGCAGAGGCGTCGCGCATCGCCTGCAGACGTTCGAGCTGGAAGGCGAGATGCGCCGCCAGTTCCTCGCCCGACGGACCCTCCTCCGTGGGGTCCGGCGGCAGGAGCAGGCGGGACTTCAGGAAGGCGAGCCAGGCGGCCATGACGAGATAATCGGCGGCAAGTTCGATGCGTAGGTGGCGCGCCTTCTCCACGAACCCCAGGTATTGCTCCGCCAACGCCAGCACCGAGATCTTGCGCAGGTCCACCTTCTGCGTGCGCGACAGCGTCAGGAGCAGGTCGAGCGGCCCCTCGAACCCGTCGACGTCCACGATGAGCGCCTCGGCGGCCATACGTTCGGACACCGACAGAACGTCTGCCTGGAATTCATCGTCGGACATGCGGGAAGCGTCACCCTGCCTGATGCGTCATCAGGCTCTCAAACTCCGCGTCCAGCGCCTCAATGTCAATGGGATCGGGCTCACGGCGCCACCCGAGGGCGGCCTCCGCGCGTTCTGACGCCTTGCCCGCGAGCCGCCCCGCGGCCCCAGCCACCTCCTGCATCTCGGACATGTCGCCGTTGCAATGCAGGACGATGTCGCAGCCTGCCTGGATCGCGTCGCGGCACCGGTCCTCGAAGCTGCCGGACAGCGCTTTCATCGAGATGTCGTCGGTCATCAGGAGGCCGCCGAACCCGATCCGGTCGCGGATGATGTTGATCATCCGGCGGGAAGTCGTCGCTGGGGCCTCCGCGTCGATGTCCTCGAAAACCACATGTGCGGTCATGGCGAGCGGGAGGTTCGCAACGGACTGGAAGGCGAGGAAGTCCGAGACGTTCAGCGATTTCTCGCGCGCCTTCACCACCGGCAGTTCGAGGTGGCTGTCCTCGGTCGCCCGCCCGTGTCCGGGAATGTGCTTGATGACCGGAAGCACGCCGCCGTCGACGAGGCCGGTGGCCACCGCTCCCGCGATCTCGGACACTTTCACGACATCCTCGCCGTAACAGCGGTTCGACAGGATTTCATGGGTTTCCGCCCGCACGAGATCTACCACCGGCGCGCAATTTCCGTCGAGCCCGCATGACCGCAATTCATGCGCGATGATGCGGTAGCGCAGATACATCGCCTCGGCAGCTTTGCGCCGGGTCAGCCGCACTTGCTCGAGCGGCGGGAGCCATTCGCGCCAGTGCGGTGCGCCCATCCGGGCCACGCGCCCGCCTTCCTGGTCGATGAAGATCGGGGCATCCCGCCCCACCGCCTCGCGCAGTTCCGTGGTCAGCCACGTGAGCTGCTCCGGGTTCTCGACGTTGCGGGCGAAAAGAATGAACCCCCACGGGTCCGCTTCGGCAAAGAAGTCGCGCTCGGCGCGGGTCAGGCGCGGGCCTTCACAGCCGAAGATGAAAGCCCCCGCGCCCATGGGTCAGTTGGTGACGACCGGGATACAAGAGGCCTTGCCGGCGGTCAGCGCGGCGCAGAGGCGGCGTGCTTCCGACAGGTCCTCGAACCCCATCGCCCGCAGGCGGTAAAAGGTCTTGCCCCCCGATTGAGCCTTTTCGATCACCCGAGACTTGTCGTCGAGATACTCTGCAAAACGCCCGGTCAACAGGTCCCATTCCGCACGCGCCACGTCCTCGGTGTCGAAGGCCCCGAGTTGAACGAGCCGTGTGCCAGCCGGGATATCGGCCGGATCGACCTCTCGCGCAGCCTGCTGCGCGGCGGCGAGGAGCGCGTCGGAAGACGGAGAAGCCGCCGCACGGGCGACGAGATCGTTCGGCCGCGGCTGAGGCCTCGGCGAACGGGCGACGCCCGGCACGTCCGGCTGGACGATCTGGCCCGACCGCGCGGCGGCAAGGGCCCTCTCCTCGGCTTCAGGGGTCATGGACAGGTCCGCCTCTTCGCCCGACAAGGGTGCAGCCTCGGCGGCGATCTGCTCGACCAGCGACTGTGCGGCGGCCTGTGCGTCGTCCGGCGAAGCGGCAGCGTCGAGCGGTTCCGTGCCAAGCGTCGGGCGGCTGTCGCCCGCCTCGGCGGTCGGCGTCGCCTCGATCCGGGCCTCGGAGACGGCCGGCGCATCGTCCTCGTCCAGCGTATCCGCCGGGGGCGCGAGGACGAGTTGGTTCGCTGGTCCTTCGGCGCTCCCTTCTGCGGCAACGTTGTTCACGGCGAGACCCTGATGCTCGGCATCTTCCCCGCCGGGGTTTTCCGGCTGGATGCGCATCGGACCTTCCAACGCGGCGATCACCGGGATCTCGGTCACGTCACGCATGGCGAGCTTGTAGCCCCAGACCGCCAGACCTGCGATCAGGGCGATCGACACCACCGCGCCGAGCCCGTTCATGATACCCGCGACGCCGCCGCCCGCGGCCTCCGGCAGCGGTTCCTGCGGATGGAACTGCGGGGCGTAATGCTCCGGCGGCGCATAGTGCGGCTCGGCCTGCGCATAGTGCTGCTGCGGCTGGGCCTGTGGCTGCGCCGCCGGGTGGTGATGCGCATAAGTGACCTGTTGGGGATGCGCCTGCCGGGCCTGCGCCTGTGCGCGCGCCTGATGCTGCGGATGCGCCTGGGCCTGCGTGCGCGGGTGGGGCTGGCCCGCCTGCGCATAGGGATGCGCCGTCGCGCGCGGCTGCTGCGGCTGCACCGGACGCGCCTGCTGCGGCGCGGGCTGCGCGCGCAACGGCGGCTCGGAGCGCGCCGCCTGCGGATGCGGCTGCGCCTGCCCGTGCCACGCCGGGTCCTGCACATGCTGGTCCTGAGAATAACCCTGATGGTTCTGCGGATAGCCGGGATGCCCCGCGCCGGGGCCGCCCCAATTCGCGTTCGTCATTGCCTGCCTCGCTCGGGATCGGGACCTCAGCCGGCCCCTCACCCCTCGATCTGATGCCTCGCCCGCCCCTTGTTTTCTTGGGGATCACGTCCCCGGGACTGAGCTTTCCTCGACCGCCCGGCAGCACCTGTTCGTCAGCGCATTTCCTCGAGCGGCGTCACGCCAAGAATACCAAGACCCGCTGAAATCACAACGGAAACGGCTTTCGGCAGGGCAATTTTCGCGGCTGTTGCTTGTGCATCACTCTCGTCGAGGAAACGCAGCGCGGGGGTATCATTCCCCTTGTTCCACAGCGCGTGAAACTCACTGGCCAGTTCATAGAGGTAGAACGCGATACGGTGCGGCTCATGCGTGCGCGCGGCGATCTCGACCAGACGCGGCCACTCGGCCAGTTTCTGCGCGACCTTGATCTCGGCCTCGTCGGTGAGCGACGGCGCGCCCGGCTGGACACCCATGTCTGCGGCCTTGCGCAGAACGGAATGAACCCGCGCGTTGGCGTACTGGACGTAGAACACCGGGTTATCCTTGGACTGCTCCAGCGCCTTGTCGAAATCGAAATCGAGCGGCGCGTCGTTCTTGCGGGTGAGCATGATGAACCGGGTCACGCCCGGCCCCACCTCGTCCACCACGTCGCGGAGCGTCACGAAGGTCCCGGCCCGCTTGGACATCTTGAACGGCTCGCCGTTCTTGTAGAGCTTCACCAGCTGCGTGAGCTTGATGTCGAGCGGCACCTTGTTCTCGGACAGCGCCGCGACGGCGGCCTTCATCCGCTTCACGTAACCGCCGTGATCCGCGCCGAACACATCGATCAACTGATCGAACCCGCGCGTCACCTTGTCGTAGTGATAGGCGATGTCGGGGGCGAAATAGGTCCAGGCCCCGTCCGACTTCATGATCGGCCGGTCCACGTCGTCGCCGTAATCGGTCGACTTGAACAGGGTCTGCTCCCGCGGCTCCCAATCTTCCGGCAGCTTGCCCTTCGGCGGCTCCAGCGTGCCCTTGTAGATCAGGTCCTTGCCCCGGAGATCCTCGATCGCTGCTTCGATCCGCCCCGTGCCGTAGAGGCTCTTTTCGCTGAAGAACACGTCCATCTCGACGCCGAGCGCGGCGAGGTCGGCCCGGATGAGATCCATCATCGCCTCGGTCGCGAATTCGCGCACCTCGTCGAGCCAGTCCGCCTCGGGCTTGCCGACGAAAGCGTCGCCGACCTTGGACTTGAGCGCCTCGCCCACCTCGATCAGGTAGTCGCCGGGATATGTCCCATCCTCGAACGCGACCTCCTGCCCGTGCGCTTCGAGGTAGCGCAGGTATACCGACCGCGCGAGCACGTCCACCTGCGCCCCGCCGTCGTTGATGTAGTATTCGCGGGTCACGTCATGGCCCGAATAAGCCAGCAGGCTCGCGAGCGCGTCACCGAACACCGCGCCACGGGTGTGACCAACGTGCAGGGGGCCGGTGGGATTGGCGGAGACGTATTCCACGTTGACCTTCTGCCCCTGCCCCATTTCGGACGTGCCATAGGCGGCGTCCGCGAGAATGCCCTCGACCAGCCCGGCCCAGACACCGGGATCGAGCCGCAGGTTCAGGAACCCCGGTCCGGCCACCTCGGCCGACACGATGCGCGCGTCCGCGCCGAACTTGGCGGCGAGGCCCTCGGCGATGTCGCGCGGCTTCATGCCCGCGGGCTTGGCCAGCACCATCGCGGCGTTGGTCGCCATGTCCCCGTGCGCCGGGTCGCGCGGGGGTTCGACCGCAACGTTGGCATAGTCCAGCCCGCCCGGAAGCGCGCCTTCGGCCACCAGCGCGTCGAGCGACGCGATGACGAGCCCACGGATATCGGCGAAAAGGTTCATGTCACACCTGTCTGAGAAACCCCGCGCGGTCTACCACGCCGCGCGCAGAGGTCAACGCCCGCGAGCGCCCTGCCTTGCGACGATGCCGGACAAGAACGCCCGCCGGGCGTGTCCGCCCGAAGGCGGAGACGCGCAAAAACTGTGCGGGCGAATGCCCGCGCCTAATGGAAACCGCTACTTTGCGAGGCGCGACCGGGTGTCCGAACCGCCGATGAACCGCCCATGCGTTTCGATTGCGAAACGGTCGGTCATGCCGGCGATGTAATCCGCCACGATCCGCGCCAGCGCCCGCTCGTCCGCGGCCTGCGCCACGTCCTCGCGCCATTCGGACGGCAGGTAGTCGGGGTTCTCCATGAAGAGCGGGAAGAGCTCGTCGACGATGGTCGTCACCTCCTCCCGCATCTTCACGACGGAGGGCGCGCGATAAACCTTGCGAAACAGGAACCCGCGAAGCTGCTTCAGCTCTTCCCAGATGTCCGGGGAGAAGCAGATCACCTGCCGGCCCGCGTGGCGCACGTCGTCGGCGGTTTTAGGGTCCACCTCCGCAAGCGCCCGGCGGGATGCCGCGAGCACGTCCTCGACCATCACGCCGAAGACCCGGCGCAGCGCCTCGTGCCGCCGCCGCTTCATGTCGAGCGAGGGATAGGCCTGGTCCACCGCGGCATAGCTGCGCGCGATCATGGGAATTGCGAGGATTTCCTCCTCGCCGATCAGCTTTGCCCGGATCGCATCATGCAGGTCGTGGTTGTTGTAGGCGATATCGTCGGCCAGTGCCGCGATCTGGGCCTCGGCGCTTGCGTGCGTGTGCAGTTCGAGGTCGTGGCGCGCATTGTATTCGGCGAGCGCCACGGGAAGCTCCCCCGTCACGGGACCATTGTGTTTCGCAATGCCTTCAAGGGTTTCCCAGGTGAGGTTCAACCCGTCAAACTCGGCGTAGTGCCGTTCGAGCGAGGTGACGATCCGGAGCGCCTGCGCGTTGTGATCGAACCCGCCGTAAGGCTGCATCAGCGCATCGAGCGCGTCCTCCCCGGTATGGCCGAAGGGCGTGTGGCCGAGGTCATGGGCCAGCGCCACCGCCTCGGTCAGTTGGCCGGACATGCCGAGCGTGCCCGCGATGGTGCGGGCCACCTGCGCCACCTCGATGGAATGGGTCAGCCGGGTGCGGTAGTAGTCGCCCTCGTGCTCCAGGAACACCTGTGTCTTGTGTTTCAGGCGCCGAAAGGCGGACGAATGGATGATCCGGTCGCGATCGCGTTGGAAACACGACCGAAACTGGCTCTCCTCCTCGGGGTATAGCCTGCCCCGGCTCTGCGCCGGATCACACGCGAACGTGGCCTTCATCCTGCCGCCGCCTCTCTCTCGTCTCTTGTTGCCCTGTCCCAAGGCTCATATATTCCAACTGTTACGGACTTGAAACATCGGGTGAAACATGGACCTCAACCTGCCTCCCAAAGTGACCGACCGCGCCTTCGCCCGGCTGGGTGAAATCGGTGCAGGCAAGGATGGCAAGGCGCTGCGTGTCGCCGTCGAGGGCGGTGGCTGCTCGGGCTTTCAATATGAAATCGAACTGGCCGCGCCGGAAGACGGCGACCTCGTGCTCGAAGGCGCAGGCGAAAAGGTTGTCATCGACGAGGTGAGCCTGCCGTTCCTGACCGGGGCCACCATCGACTTCACAGAGGAACTGATCGGCGCGCGCTTCGTCATCGACAACCCGAACGCGTCGAGTTCCTGTGGCTGCGGCACGTCCTTCTCGATGTAATCAGCGGGCCCAGACCATCCCGGAAAGCCGTGGATCGTCAAAGGTTTCGCGCCCGAAGCTCACTCTCAGACCCGGAAAGTCACACAGGGCCTGCGCGCCGTGCGCGGACAGGTGGATACGCCACGTCTGACGTTCGTTGGGCGCGCTCTCGGAGAAGACCGCGCAGGCGAGCACGGCGAGATTTCGGCGCCCGTCCGGATCGCGCACGGAGCGGTAGCGGATGAGGGTCGCACCACCCTCCCGCGCCCGTTCCTCAACCGCCTGACACGCCGCGTAGGACGTCGGGTCGGTCCAGAGCGCCGCATCCGCATCGAGCGGCGGCGCGGTCAGGTCGAGCGCGGCGCGTGACGCCAGCCTGACCGAAAATGCCGTGTAGATACCCGCATCCTGCGGCCACGGCGTCGCGGGCGAGTCGGCATAGAACAGCACCCGGTAGAACACCATTTCCGCAACCGCCGCCTCCACGGCTTCCGATCCGTACCAAACCCCCGGTGTCATCCCGGCGCGGCGAAACCGCGAGCCGTGCGGATAAGGTCCATCGTAGCGAAACGGGGTTGAAAGGAGGTAGTTCAGGTGGCGGCACGGCTCCGGCACCGGCGGTTTCGCCTCTTCGAGGATATCCTCCAGCACCGCCTGCTCATCCGCGTCGTCCACCACCTTCATCGTCGAGACGAGGTGCTGCGCCTCCACCAGCCGCCAGCCGCGCCCGGTCCAGGGCTGAAGCTCAGAGCGGAGCGCGTCGGCTGTCCAGGTATCCAACGACACGAACGAGACCCTCCACCTTCCGGATCGCTTCCGCCGGCGGCTGACCCAGCGCCGTGTTCGGCCCCGCGAGCCACGCCTTCGCGGTGAGCTCATCCCCGCCGGTGATCGCGTCGAGCGACCGGAACAGCCGGATGAACAGCGCGGCGAGTTCGTATGGCTTGGTCCCCTCCTCCAGCGTCCAGGAGCCCTTGGACATGCGCGACACGGTGGGCGCCGAAACCCCGATGACCTCGGCGAGCCGCGCACCGGTCAGGCCGAGCCGCTCCGCCGCGCGAAGCAGCGCCTTGGTCAGCACGACACCCCGGTCCGGGGTCGAGGTGGGTTGGGTGAGCGCTCGAGACATGGCACTAATCCTTTCTGCAGAAAGAAATAGGGACATTTCCGTTGAATTGCAAGAAATCCGCCAAGTCGAACCTGCCGCTTCTCACCGACAACCTGTCGCAACCTGCCTTGTCCCTGAGCGTCCGACAGATACAACTCCCACAGAACAGGAGCGCGACATGAGCCAGGACCCCCTCGTCATATTCACGCCCTCGGGCAAGCGCGGCCGCGTCCCCGCAGGCACGCCCGTGCTGGACGCGGCGCGGATGCTGAACGTGGATCTCGATTCGGTCTGCGGCGGGCGCGGCAAATGCTCCAAGTGCCAGGTCGCGCCGGGCGTGGGCGAGTTCTCCAAGCACGGCGTGACGGTCGCCCCCGACGCGCTGACCGAATGGAACGAGGTCGAGGCGCGCTACGACCGCATCCGGGGGCTCGCGGACGGGCGCCGGCTTGGCTGCCAGGCCCGCGTGATGAAGGACGTCGTCATCGACGTCCCACCGGAAAGCCAGGTTCACAAGCAGGTGGTGCGCAAGCGGGCCGAGGTGCGCGACATCGTCCTCTCCCCCGCCCTGAGCCTCGCTTATGTCGAGGTGGCCCAGCCGGACATGCACCACCCGTCGAGCGACCTCGACCGGCTGCTCGACGCGCTCAAGGCGCAGCTCGGGCTGGAGCGGCTGGACTTCGACCACCATCTCCTGCCCGCGCTGCAAAGGACCTTGCGCAAGGGTGACTGGTCCGTGACCGCGGCGATCCACGATGACGGCACGCCCACGGTCGTCGCACTCTGGCCCGAATTCTTCGAAGGGCCGCTCTACGGCGTCGCGGTGGACCTCGGTTCCACCACGATCGCGGGGCACCTCGTGAACATCGTGACCGGCGAGGTGCTCGCCTCCTCCGGCCTGATGAACCCGCAGATCCGCTTCGGCGAAGACCTGATGAGCCGGGTGTCCTACTCGATGATGAACCCGGGCGGGGCCGAGGAGATGACCCGCGTCGTGCGCGAGGGGATGGACAAGCTGATCGCGGAGCTGGTGGCGGAGGCCGGGATCGACACCGCGGCGCTGCTCGAGGCGACCTTCGTGATGAACCCGGTGATGCATCACCTGTTCCTCGGCCTCGACCCCTACGAGCTTGGCCAGGCCCCCTTCGCGCTGACCCTCGGGACCGCACAGCGGATGATGGCGACCGACCTGGGCCTCGCCACCGCGCCGGGCATGCGGGCCTACGTCCTGCCGCTCATCGCCGGGCACGTGGGCGCCGATGCCGCCGCCGTGGCACTGTCCGAAGCCCCGCACCGCTCCGACGACCTCGTGCTCGTCGTGGACGTGGGGACGAATGCCGAGATCCTTCTGGGCGACAAGACCGGCGTTCTGGCCTGTTCCTCCCCCACCGGCCCCGCCTTCGAGGGCGCGCAGATCAGCGCGGGTCAGCGGGCCGCGCCCGGCGCGATCGAACGGGTCGAGATCGACCCGGAAACGAAGGAGCCCCGCTTCAAGGTGATCGGCTGCGACCTCTGGTCCACAGAGGACGGGTTCGAGACCGCCGTTGCCGCCTCCGGCATCACCGGCATCTGCGGCTCCGGCATCATCGAGGTGGTGGCCGAGATGCGCATGGCCGGGATCGTGGACGCCACCGGCCTCATCGGTTCGCCCGAAGCCGTGGGCACCCCGCGCTGCGTCGCCGAGGGCCGCACGTGGTCCTACGTATTGTGGGAGGACGGAGAACGGCGCATCACCGTCACCAACGGCGACATCCGCGCGATCCAGATGGCCAAGGCGGCGCTCTACGCCGGCGCACGGCTCCTCATGGACAAGCGCGGCGTGGACCGCGTGGACCGGGTCGTATTGGCGGGCGCCTTCGGGGCGCATATCTCGCCCAAGCACGCGATGGTGCTGGGCATGATCCCCGACTGCCCGCTCGAAAAGGTATCGAGCGCGGGCAACGCGGCGGGCACCGGCGCGCGCATCGCCCTGCTCAACCGCGATGCGCGGCGCGAGATCGAGGGGCTGGTGCGCCGGATCGAGAAAATCGAGACGGCCGTCGAACCACGGTTCCAGGAGCATTTCGTCGCCGCGACCGCCATGCCCAATGCCACCGACCCCTTCCCCCTCCTGCGCGCTCTCGTGCCGCTGCCGGATGTCGATTACAACACCGGCGGCGGGGGTGAAGGCGGACGGCGCAGGCGGCGGCGAAGCTAGGACGTTTGCCACGGGCGGGGGTGGCTGAAGGCTGACCTGCCGGCCGCCCGCCAACCTGCCAACGCGCCCCCTTGACGGACCCCGCGCCGCGCCGTATCTCAGCCCGCACGCGGGTGTAGCTCAATGGTAGAGCAGGAGCTTCCCAAGCTTAAGACGAGGGTTCGATTCCCTTCACCCGCTCCAAGCGCACACGATACGATGAATGGCACGCATTGCCTCCGCCAACCGCCCGAGCGGGGCGGGCAAGCGAGGCAGAACGGATCGGCCCGCAGTGTCCTTGCGTCTCCGGCGTGCCCGCCGACCAATCGGCTTCTTGCACTTGAAATGTCCCGGGCTTGGTGCAACTTCCCTTCGGCTGTCGTAACCTGCCCTGGCTGATGGCCAAGGGAGGACAGGGCATGGACGACCAGACGAGGGACGTGACCACCATCGCGGCAGGCGCGGCGATCTTCGGGAAGCTCAAGGCGCTCGGCGTCGACCACGTCTTTGCCAATTCCGGCACCGATTTCCCACCCGTCATCGAAGGGCTGATCGCGGCGGAGCGGCAGGGGATGGACCTGCCGACCCCGATCACCTGCCCGCATGAGAGCGTGGCCGTGGGCATGGCGCACGGCTACTACCAGATGTCCGGACGGGCGCAGGCGGTGATGCTGCATACCAACGTGGGTCTGGGCAATGCCGTCACCGGCCTCATCAACGCGTGGTGCGACCAGGTGCCGATGTTCGTCATGTCGGGTCGCACGCCGGTGATGGAGGGCGACCGTTTCGGCGCGCGCTCGACCCCGATCAACTGGGGGCAGGAGATGTTCGACCAGGCCGGCATGGTGCGCGAAGTCACCAAGTGGGACTATGAACTGCGGTTTCCCGAGCAGGTTCCCGACCTCCTCGACCGGGGCCACGCGATCGCCAATTCGACACCCAAGGGCCCCGTCTACCTCAGCCTTCCGCGCGAAGTGCTGTGCGAGCAGACCCCGCTGGACGGGGTAGATGCCCCCGCGCGCTTCACGCCCGCCATCGTGACGCCGGAGCCGGAGGCACTCGCCCTGGCCGCCGAACTCCTCGCCAGTGCGAAGAACCCGCTCATCATAGCGCAGCGCGGCACGGGAACGCAGGCGGCCTTCGACGCCTTCGCCGACTTCGTGGAGGCGCGCGCGCTGCCGGTCTGCCAGTACTGGCCGAACACAATCGCGCTCGCGACCGACCACCCCATGCATGTCGGCTGGAGCCCCGACGCCTTCCTTGAAGAGGCGGATGTGGTGCTCGTCCTCGACTCCCTTACCCCGTGGTGGCCGGACAAGGTCACTTTGCGCCCGGACCTGCGCGTGATCCAGCTCGGCCCCGATCCGCTCTTCAGCCGCACCCCCGTGCGCGGCTTTCCCGCCGACGTGACCCTCGCGGGTGAAACGGGGCCGACGCTCACGGCGTTGATGGAGGCGGTCTCCGCCCTGCCCGCCGACGAGGCGTCGCTGAGCGCGCGGCGCGACAGGATCGCCGGCCACTCCCGGAAACAGCGCACCACGGCGCGAGACGTAGCACGCAAGGGATGCACCAGCCCCATGACCAAGGCCTGGGTGGCGCAGTGTCTGAGCGAGGCCATCGCGGACCGCGACGCGACCGTGTTTCACGAACTCGGCTGCCCCTTCCCGCATCTCACGCTCAAGAAGCACAAGAGCTACTTCCAGGAGCCGCATTCCGGCGGCCTCGGCTGGGGCTTTCCGGCAGCCCTCGGCGCGCAGCTCGCCGCACCGGACAGGCTGGTCTTCGCCACGATGGGCGACGGCAGCTACATGTTCGCCAACCCCACCGTCTGCCACCAGGTTGCGGAAGCCTATGACCTTCCCGTCATCGTTCTGGTCCTGAACAACGGCGAATGGGGCGCGGTGCGGCGCGGGGTGCAGTCGCTCTACCCGGATGGCGAGGCGGCGCGGTCCAACGCAGTGCCGCTGACCGCGCTCTCGCCCAGCCCCGACTTCGCCCGCACGGCCGAGGCGAGCCGCGCCCACGCCGAGACCATCGAGGACGGTCAGGACCTGCCCGCCGCCCTCGCCCGCGCCATCGAGGTCGCGACGACCGAACGGCGGCAGGTCCTCCTGAACATCCGCATCGCACCCTGATCCGGAGACGATGCGCCAAATCGTCTGGCCTCACCGCCCCGACCCGGTTTAGGCTTTCGCCATTCGTGCCCAACCGGTTTTCAGGGAGATTTGAGATGCAGTGCCACGAAGTCGACTACGAGATTTTCGGCGATGACATGCAGGTCGTCGAGGTCGAGCTCGACCCCGGCGAGGTCGTGATCGCGGAAGCGGGCGCGATGAACTACATGGAGGACGGAATCGGGTTCGAAACCCGCATGGGCGACGGCGCACGTCCCTCCGGCGGGATCATGGATTCGCTCCTGAACGTCGGAAAACGGGTGCTGACCGGCGAGTCCATCTTCATGACCCACTTCACCAACAAGGGTCAGGGCAAGAAGCGCGTGGCCTTCGCCGCCCCCTACCCGGGCAAGATCATGCCCATCGACATGGCCGAGATCGGCGGTGAGCTCATCTGCCAGAAGGACGCGTTTCTCTGCGCGGCCTTCGGCACCACCACCGACATCGCCTTTCAGCGCAAGCTCGGGGCCGGGTTCTTCGGTGGCGAGGGGTTCATCCTGCAACGGCTGAACGGCGACGGCATGGCCTTCATCCACATCGGCGGCACGGTCATCAAGCGGGAGCTGGCGGCGGGCGAGGTGATGCGCGTCGACACCGGCTGCCTTGCGGCCATGTCGAGTAGCGTGGACTACGACATCGAGCGGTCAGGCAACTTGAAATCCATGGTCTTCGGCGGCGAAGGCATCTTCCTCGCCACCCTGCGCGGCCCCGGCACGGTCTATCTTCAGAGCCTGCCGTTCTCGCGCCTCGCCGACCGTGTGCTGCGCGCGGCGGGACCGGGCGGCAGCAAGGGCGAAGGCTCGGTGCTGGGCAACTTCGGCGACATGTTCGGCGACAGGTAAGCGACCGGCCCGACACGTCTCGCGCGCCGGTCCGTCACCGTTACGTCAGACGGTTTCGTGAACCCGCGCGGGCGCCTCGTCGTGCAGCGGCAGGAGGAACCCTTCGAAGAACGCGGCCAGCGCGGCATGGTCGTCCAGCGGCAGGACGTGCGCCACGTACTGATCCGGACGCACGATCACAAGCGCCCCGGCCGCCCGGTCGATACCGCGCGCATCGAAAATGTCCGCGCCGGACTTGAGCGGCGCGCAGAACACCTTCTCCGCATCGCGCAGGGCGAAACGCCCCTTGGCGGGCCGAAGCGCATCGGGCATCCGGCCAAGCTCCATCTCGTCATGCCGGCCCTGGAACACCGCGCGGAAATCGATCACGGAATCCGGGTCCGCGCCCGCGGGCGTGTAGCGCAGCCGGGGGCTCGCCGGATCGTCCGACAGGAACCGCGACAGCGCGGCCACGGCGCCGTCCTCGGCACCGGTGTCCCCGGCCCCCGCGAAGGCGAACAGGTGCCAGCGGTTGTCGGCCTCGATCACGTGACCGAGTTGGAGATGCATCGCATCCGCGAGCCGCGTGACGGGCCAGGAATGGAACCGCGTCCCGATCTCGAACCCCGCCGCGAGATCCTGGTGCGTGGCCGAACCGGTCAGCACCGACGGCGCATAGGTCACCTGCATCCCGGCCGTGTATCGCCCGTTCTTGATGAAGGCGCGCTGGAACACCGGGTCCGGCTCACCGTCCGCACGATCCTCGGTGATCGGCGCGCTCATCACCCGCGCCCATTCCCGGTCGAAATCGATCAGGTCCTGCGCCACCGCCTGCCGCTCTGCGGAGTAGCTGTGCAGAAGCTCCGGGGCCGCGCGGCCCTGAAGCACTGTGACGAGCTTCCAGCCAAGGTTGAACGTGTCACCCATCGAGACGTTCATGCCCTGCCCGGCTTTCGGGCTGTGGGTGTGGCAGGCATCGCCCGCGATGAAGACGCGCGGCACGCTGTTGTCCCCGTCGGCCACGTTGTCGAACTTGTCGGTGACGCGCTGACCGATCTCGTAGACCGACCACCACACCACGTCCTTCACGTCGAAGGAATAGGGGCGGAACACCTTCTGTGCCGCCTCGATCAGCCGGTCCACGGTGATGTTGCGCCCGCGCACCCGCTCGCCCTCTTCGAGCTTGTCGAGCTCGATGTAGATACGGACGAGGTAGCCGCCCTCGCGCGGGATGATGAGGATGTTGCCGTCGTTCTCGGACTTGATGATCGACTTGTAGCGGATGTCGGGGAAATCCGTGTCGACGAGCACGTCCATCACGCCCCAAGCCTGGTTCGCGGAATCACCGCGCAGCTCGCGCCCGATGGAGGTGCGTACCACGCTGCGCGCCCCGTCGCAGCCCACGACGTAGCGGGCGCGCACGACCTCGCGCTCACCCTCGTGTTCCGGATCGACGCGCAGAAGCGTGACGGTGACCGGGTAATCTTCGGCCGCTTCGTCGATAGTGAGGTTGACCACCTCGCGGCCGTAGTCGGGTTCGAGCCGCGACGGCGAATTGCGCATCACGTCGAGGTACATGTCCTGCACCCGCGCCTGGTTGAGGATCATGTGGGGCATTTCGGACAGACCCTCCTCCACGTCGTCCACCCGCCCGTTGCGCGTGATCTGGCCCGGCGCGTCCGGGTCCGGCTTCCAGAACGTGACCTGGTTCACATGGCAGCCCTCGCGCATGATCTTGTGGGCGAAACCGAAGGCGTTGAACATCTCCATCGAGCGGCAGGAGATACCGTCCGCCTGCCCCTTCTCCATCGCGTCGAGCCTCCGCTCGACGATGCGGGTCCGGATTTCGGGATAGCGCGCAAGTTGTGCGGCAAGCGTGAGACCCGCAGGCCCGCTCCCCACGATGAGCACGTCCAGGGTATCCGGGAGCCGGTCGCCCTGCGCCTCGCATCCCCGCTCCGCATCATGGATGTCCGGGTCGCCGGGTCGAAAGCCGTTGAGATGGAATTGCATGTCAGGTCCTCCCGATGCGCGCTGCGCCAGAATTTGATATGTATGCATATTATTTTCCACGCCCTCCCGTCAAGAATTAATATGTGTGCAAATCATTCTTGCCGCGCTATGAAGGCCAAGCCCTTGATCTTGCAACGAACCGGGGACGGGATGGAAACGACACGCATGGCCGGACACCTGATCCGGCGCCTCAACCAGCAATCGACGCAGGTCTTCCAGGCCCGGATGAAGGCGGAGGGATTCGACCTCACCTCGGTCCAGTTCGCGGCCCTCTCTGCCCTCGCGGACAATCCCGGCATCGACCAGGCGCGGCTCTCGGCCCTCATCGCCTACGACCGCGCGACCATTGGCGGCGTCGTGGACCGGCTGGAGCAAAAGGGCCTCGTCCGCCGCGACGTGAGCGATCGGGACCGGCGCGCCCGTGTCCTGACCCTGACGCAGGACGGCAAGGATCGCCTCGCCGCGATGACCCCGGTCGTGGAGGCGCTTCAGGCCGATATCCTCGACCGCTTGAGCCCGGCGGACCGCGAGGCCTTCGTCACCCTCGCCCGCCGCGCCCTGGGCGAGGAGGCGTGAACCGATGACAGTCCTCCCCCACCTCGTCCCCCTCGCCCGCGCCGACCTCGCCGCGCAAGGCATTCCCGAGCCGTGGACGTTCGGCCGCGCCGACAAGGTCCGCTTCGGCGAGCTCGACCCGCTCAACCACGTGAACAACGCGACCTATCCCGGCTGGATCGAGACCGCGCGTATCGGCTATTTCGACCATATCGGGTTCGATCGCGGGGCGGATTCGGACCTCAGACTGGTCCTCATCGCCTCGTCCCTGCGCTACCTGCGACCGATACACTTGGGCGACAGTTATATCGTCTGCGTGCGCACGACGAGCTTTCGCACCACCTCCTTCACCACGGAATACGCGATCTACGTGGAGGGGCAGCTTTGCACGACGGCGGAGGCGGCGATGGTCTGCCTCGCCCCCGACATCGTGACGAAACGCCCGATCCCCGACCATGCGCGGGAGGCTTTCCTGCGCGACGGGGCGCAGGACCTGCGCGACACGCCCCTCTGAACGGTCAGACGAGCTCGCCCATCGCCTCCTCGAGGAGCCGGGCATCCGCGTCGGGCCGATGCGCATTTTCCGACAGCACCCGCTTCCAGTGGCGTGCGCCGGGCCGCCCGGCGAACAGGCCGAGCATGTGGCGCGTGACCTGCGACAGCTTCCCCCCGGCCGCAAGATGGCGTTCGATATGCGGCTGCATCGCCCGCGCCACCTCGCGCGGGTCGGCCATCGGGTCGGTGCCGCCAAAAATCCGGCTGTCGGCCTGCATGAGAATATCTGCCGGCTGGTGATAGGCCGCGCGCCCGATCATCACCCCGTCCATCCCGGCGTCGAGATGCTCCTGCGCCGCGTCCAGCGTGGCGATACCGCCGTTGATCGACAGGTGCAGGTCGGGCCGCTCGGCCTTCATCCGGTGGACCAGAGGATAGTCGAGCGGCGGAATGTCCCGGTTCTCCTTCGGGCTCAGCCCCTTGAGCCAGGCCTTGCGCGCATGGATCGTGAATCGCCGGACGCCCGCATCGGCCACCCGGTCGAGAAAGGCTGGCAGAACCACCTCGGGGTCCTGGTCGTCGACGCCGATCCGGCATTTCACGGTCACCGGCACGTCGCCCGCCGCCTCGATCATCGCCGCCGTGCACCGCGCCACCAGCTCCGGCTCGCGCATGAGCACCGCGCCGAAGGTGCCCGACTGCACCCGGTCCGAGGGGCAACCGACGTTGAGGTTGATCTCGTCATACCCGCGCGCCACGCCCATCCGCGTCGCCTCGGCCAGCTCCGCCGGGTCGGACCCGCCGAGTTGCAGCGCCACCGGATGCTCCGACGGGTCGAAGTCGAGCAGATGCGCCGCCCCGCCGCGCACCAGCGCGGGCGCGGTCACCATCTCGGTGTAAAGCAGCGTCTCACGGCTCATCAGCCGGTGGAACACGCGGCAATGGCTGTCGGTCCAGTCCATCATGGGCGCGACGGAGAGACGTGCGTGGCGGTCGATCTGCATGGCGGCGGGTCGGCTGTCGGTCGGTTTCGGGTCGGAAGGCACCTGATACCCCGTTCGGGGCCGCGGCGCCACCTTACAGCGCAGGTAGGGCCGGGCATCCGGCCCGTCAATGCGGTTTGACACCGGCCCGCGAAGCGGTCACGCAGCGACATGCGCCTCGTCCTGCTCACCGCCCTCACCATGATCGCCTTCGCGGCGAACTCGATCCTGAACCGGCTGGCCCTCGCCGCCGGCACCATCGACGCGGTGAGCTTCGGGGCGATCCGGCTCGTCGCCGGCGCGGCGATCCTGGCACTTCTCGTCTTCGCCTCCCGCCGCGCGCTGCCCTTCACCGCGCCCGGCCGCTGGGTCAGCGTGGCCGCGCTCCTCACCTATATCTTCGGCTTCAGCCTCGGCTATGTCGCGACCGACGCGGGCCTCGGCGCGCTGATCCTCTTCGGCACCGTTCAGATCACGCTCTTCACCGCCGCGATCCGGGCGGGCGAGCGGGTGACGCTGGCGCGCAAGCTCGGCACCGCCATCGCCTTCGCCGGGCTGGCGCTTGTCCTGTGGCCGAGCGGCGGTGTCACGCTCGACCTGATCGCGAGCGGGTGCCTTGTCGCAGCCGGGATCGGCTGGGGCCTCTACACGCTCAACGGGCGGCGCACCACCGATCCGCTCGGCGCGACAATGACGAGTTTCGTGCTGGCCGCACCCCTGGGCCTTGCCCTCGCACTGGTTGTCCGGCTGGGCGGTCAGCCTGCCCTCCTCACCCAGACCGGCGTGCTCCTCGCCGTGGTCTCGGGCGCGATCACGTCCGGGCTCGGCTACGCGCTGTGGTACACGGTGCTGCCCCGGCTTGCCACGACCACCGCCGCCATCGCGCAGCTCGCCGTCCCGATCCTCGCCGTCGCCGGGGGGATCCTGTTCCTGTCCGAACCGCTCACCCCCACCTATGCGCTCGCCACGCTCCTCGTCACCGGCGGCGTGGCCCTGTCGCTCAGGCGGTGAACCCCGGCATCAGTTGCGCTTACGCTCGTCGAGGCCGAGACCCCGCCCGATGATCTCGCGCATGATTTCCGAGGTGCCGGCGTAAATCCGGCTGATCCGCGCATCGCGGTAGAGGCGGCTGATCTCGTATTCCTCCATGTAGCCTGCGCCGCCGTGAAGCTGGACGCATTCGTCCACCACGCGGCCCTCGACCTCGGAGGTAAAGAGCTTGGCCTCCGACGCCATTTCAGCCGACAGCTCGCCCTTCAGGTGCTCGCGCACGCAGTGGTCGACCAGCGCCTGCGCCGCGTCGATCTCGGTGCGCATCGAGGCCATCTTGAAGCGAGAATTCTGGAACGTGCCGATGGGCTTGCCGAAGGCGCGGCGTTCCATGATGAACTCCATCGTGATCTCGAACGCCCGCTCGGCGCGCGCGACGAAGCCCACCGCGCCGTTCAGCCGCTCTTCCGCGAGGTTCAGCATCATGGTCTTGAACCCGCCCTTCGGGTCGCCCAGCACGTTTTCCTTCGGCACCTTCACGTCGTCGAAGAACAGCTCGGCGGTGTCCTGGCTCTCCAGCCCCATTTTCTTGAGGTTCCGGCCACGCGAAAAGCCCTCCATACCGTCCTCGACGAGGAACAGGCCGACCTCGTGGCTGGCCTCCGGGTTGGTCTTTGCCGCGACGATCACCAGCCCCGCGAGGAAGCCGTTGGAGATGTAGGTCTTGGAGCCGTTCAGGACCCAGTGGTCCTCCATCTCGACCGCCCGCGTCTTGATGCCGGCGAGGTCCGAGCCGGTCCCCGGTTCCGTCATCGCGATGGCGAGGATCGTGTCGCCCGAGACGCAGCCGGGCATATAGCGGTCGCGCTGGTCGTCATTGGCGTAGTGCTGCAGGTAGGGCCCCGCGATCCGGTTGTGCAGGCCGAGGAAGAAGCCCGCCTCACGCGTTCCGATCTCCTCGACCAGGATCATGTCGTAACGGAAGTCGTCCAGCCCGAGGCCGCCGTACTTCTCGTCGGCATACATGCACAGGAAACCCTCCTCGCCGGCCCGCTTCCAGATTTCGCGGCTGACGCAGCCCTCCTCGCGCCATTTCTCGGAATGGGGGAACACTTCCTTCTCGGCCCAGGCCCGGACGCTCTTGCGGAAAATTTCGTGCTCTTCGTCATAGATCGTGCGTTTCAGCATCGGACCCTCCGGCTGATTGAGTGGTTTTTCAATTGTAAGATCAGGGGGTTGGCGGGGCGACGCGCGCCCCGCCGGTGGTCAGATCATTCCAGCGTCTGAACCAGCGTCCAGGAGCCGTTCTCGATCCGGCTCACGAAGACTTCGTCGGCGCCGACATGGTCTTCGGCGGAATAGTCGACGTGGTTGCCGCCGATCGGATCCTCGTAGTCGAGGCTTTCCATCGCGGCGATGAAGCTCTCATGCGTGAGGTCGGGCCCCGCCGCCTCGAGCGCCTTCACCATGGTGGTCGCACCGCCATAGCCCAGGAGCGCGCCGGTGGACGGCAGGTCTTCACCCGTCGCTTCCTTGTACTTGGCGATCCATTCCGCCACTTCCGGCTCGCCCGCACGCGCCTCGAGGTCCTGCCAGCCCGCACCGGCATAGACGCCGTCCATCACGCCCTGGGCGGCAAGGCCCTTGGCGACGACGGTGTGGAAGCCCGCACCCGACAGCATGAAGCGCACGTCCATGTCCAGCTTGTTGGCCGTGGCGATGGCGTTGATCTGCTGGCTCACGCCGAGCGCCATGCCGACCGTGTCACAGCCGGATTCCTTGACCCGCCCGAGTGCGCCGGTGAAGTCCGACTCGTCGGGCTTGTGCGAGATTTCCGCGCCCATCTCGATCTCGCCGGCTTCGGCCAGCTCGTGAACCGCGGCCTCGATCTCCTTGCCGAAGTCGGTGGGCAGGATCATGAGGCAGAACTTCTGCGCGCCTTCCTCGGCGATGAGGTATTCGGCCGTCGCCTTGATCGCCTCGTAGTAGGACGACGTGCCCGCGAATTTCCACGGCGCCGGCGGCTCGATCATCTGCCGCGCTGCGGTGATCGGCGAGACGTTGGGGATGCCCTTGGGCTCCATCAGCTGGAACATGGCAAGGTTGTGCGGCGTCCCGAGGCTCAGGAGCATCGCGAAGACCTCGTCGCGGTTGATCAGCTTGTTGGCCGCCTGCGCCGCGCGCGGCACCTGGTAGCCGTGATCCTCTGTGATGTAGGTGATCTTGCGCCCGTGGATGCCGCCGTTCGCGTTCACTTCCTCGAACACGAGGTTGGCGGCGGTCACGGCGGGCACCGAGAAGGGCGCGAAGATGCCCGACAGGTCGTGCGCACCGCCGATCTTGATTTCATCGTCGGTGACGCCCGGTGTCTGGGCAAAGGCCGCCCCCGTTGTCGTCATGGCAGCAACAGCCGCCAAGGCTTTGAGATGTTTCATGTTTTCCTCCCTGTTAAAGCCTTGTCTTCAGTACATCTGGTCAATGAGCGCCGCGTGGCGGTCGTTGACGAAATTCCGCTTGAGTTTCATCGTCGGCGTCAGTTCCTCGTCCTCCGCCGTGAGCAGGATGTCGATCAGGCGGAAATCCTTGATCTGTTCGACCTGCGCGAACTGCTTGTTCGTGTCCGCGACCACCTGCCCGATCAACTCGCGCACCTCCGGCGCACGGGTGAGCGAGGCGAAATCCGAGAACGGGATCTGGCGATCCTGCGCGAACTTCTCGACGTTTTCCTGGTCGATCATGATGAGGCAGGTGAGATACTTGCGCTTGTCCCCGATCACCACCGCATCCGAAACATACGGGCTGAACTTCAGCTTGGACTCGATCTCGGCGGGCGTGATGTTCTTGCCCCCCGCCGTGATGATGATGTCCTTCATCCGCCCGGTGATGGTGAGCGCCCCGTCGTTGCCGATGCGCCCGATATCGCCGGTGTGGAGCCAGCCGTCGGCGTCGATGGTCTCCGCCGTCTTCTCGGGCTTCTTCCAGTATCCGGCGAAGACGCAGGGCCCGCCGACGAGCAGTTCGCCGGTCTCCGCCAGGCGCAGCTCGACGCCCGGAAGCGGCTTGCCCACCGTGCCGATGTTGTTGTCCTCAACCGTGTTCACGGTCGCCACGCCCCCGGTCTCGGTCATCCCGAAGCCCTCGACCAGCGGCACGCCCAGCGCGGCGAACCAGTCGATCAGGTCGGGCGAGATCGGGGCGGCGCCCGAGGTCACGCGCCGCGCGCTCGCCAGCCCCAGCATCCGGCGCAGGTTGCGCAGGACCGTCACCTCGGCGAGCCAGTGCGCGGCCTTCAGCCCCGGTCCCGGATTTTCCGCTGCCGCGAATTTCTGTCCGACCGCCATCGCCCAGTCGAAGGCCTTCGCCCCGACCGGCCCGGCCTCGGACCGCATGATGGTCACGCGGGAATAGATCTTTTCCCAGATCCGCGGCACACCCGCGAAGGTGTCGGGCGACACCTCCTGCAGGTTCTCGAACACCGTCTCCGGGCTTTCGGCGAAGTTCACGGTGCAGCCGTTCGCGATGGGCGCGTCCACCGACACGAGCCGTTCGAGCACGTGACACAGCGGCAGGAAACAGAGCTGGTTGTCGGTCTCGTGGAAGTCGAGCATCTGCTCGCCCGCGACCAGCTGGAACACCATGTTGCGATGGGTCAGGATCGCGCCCTTGGGCGGCCCCGTGGTCCCGGAGGTATAGATCAGCATCCGGGGATCTTCCGGCTTCACCGCCTCCAGCGCCGCCTCGAACCGGCCCTGCTCCCCGGCCTGCGCCCCCTTCTCCAGCAGTTGGTCGAGGAACATGACCTTCTCGTGCGAAAAGGTGGCGAGCCCTTCTCGGTCGAATACGATCACGTGCTCGACCCCCGGCATGTCGTCGCGGGCCTGCAGCCACTTGTCCAACTGCTCGTCGTTCTCGACGAACAGCACCCGCGCCCCGCTGTCATTGGCGAGGTAGGCGAGCTGTCCCGCACTGTCGGTCGTATAGACGCCGGACGGGATCGCCCCGACGGCGGCGGCGGCGATGTCGCAATAGATCCACTCGCGCCGGTCCTCGGCGAGGATCAGCACCGGCTCGCCCTTCTGGACGCCGAGGTCCATCAGCGCGAGCCCGATCTTCTTCACGGTCTCGTAGTAGTCGCGCCACGAGTAGCTCTTCCAGATCCCCAGTTCCTTTTCGCGGTGGCAGACCCGGTCGCCGTACGTGGCGCAGCGGTCCGCCCAGAGCGAAACGATGGTGGTATGCCCGTCGAAGGCGATGGGGTCGTCGGCTGTCACCCGGCTCATCTCCATGTCTTGCGCCTCTTCCAGCGTTTCTGTCCGCGCTCCGTCTCTTCCTTGCGACCCAGGTAGAACTCCTGGATGTCGTCGGAGGCCTTGAGCTGGTCGGACGGTCCGGTCATCACGATCCGGCCCATTTCGAGCACGTAGCCCCGGTGCGCGGTTTCCAGTGCGATATGCGCGTTCTGCTCGACGAGGAGCATGGTTACCCCCTCTTCGGCATTGAGCCGCGCGATGATCCCGAAAATCTCCTGCGTGAGCAGCGGCGACAGGCCGAGGGACGGCTCGTCCAGCATCATAAGCTTGGGTTCGGCCATGAGGCCCCGCCCGATGGCGAGCATCTGCTGCTGCCCGCCGGAGAGGAAGCCCGCCGCCTGGCGCCGCCGTTCCTTGAGGATCGGGAAGTAGGTGTAGACGAGGTCGAGGTCGTTGGTGAGGTCGCCCCTGCGGGTGAACGCCCCGAGCTTGAGGTTCTCCTCGATCGACAGGTAGGGAAACACCTCCCGCCCTTCGGGGACGAGGCTGATGCCCTTGGACACCACCCGGTCGGGGTCCAGCCCCGCGATCATGTCGCCCATGAAGGTGATCTGACCTTTTTCCGGGTCCATGAGCCCCGCGATGGTCTTCATCAGCGTGGTCTTCCCGGCCCCGTTGGCGCCGAGGATGGTGACGATCTCGCCCTGCTCCACGTCGATGGAGACGCCGCGCAGCGCCATGATCGCGCCGTAGAAGGTCTCGAGATTGCGGACGGAAAGAACGGTCATGCCGCGTCCTCCTCTGGCGTGCCGAGGTAGGCCGCCTGCACATGCGGGTCCGACTGAACCGCCTGCGGGGTGCCCATGGCGAGCGGTTTGCCATTGGCGACAGCGAGCACCCGGTCGGACACCTGGTTCACCAGCGACATGTCATGTTCGACCATCAGGACGGTCAGCCCCATGTCGCGGCGCATATCCTCGATCCAGAAGGCCACGTCCTGCGTCTCCTCCACGGACAGGCCGGAGGCCGGCTCGTCGAGCAGGATCAGCTTGGGCCCGATGGCAAGCGCCCGGCCGATCTCGACCACCTTGCGCACGCCGTAGGGCAGACCCGCGATCATCTTGTTGCGGTAGGCTTCGAGTTCGAGAAACTCGATCACCTCCTCCACGCGGTGCCGGTGCTGGCGCTCCTCGCGCCGGACCTTGCCCAGGAACAGGATGTCCTGCACGAAATTCGTGGACCGGTGCGTGTGGCGTCCCATCAACAGGTTCGCGAGCACCGTCGAGTGATCGAACAACTCGATGTTCTGGAACGTCCGCGCGATACCGAGCGTGGCGATGTCGTGGGACTTCAGCCCGGTAATATCCTGCCCGTCGAACCGGATCGTGCCCCGCGTGGGTTCGTAGATCCGGCTGATCAGGTTGAAGATCGTGGACTTCCCCGCCCCGTTCGGCCCGATGATGGCGAAGACCTCGCCCGGTTCGACCGAGAACGACACGCCGTCCACCGCCTTCACGCCGCCGAAATGCACGGCCAGATCGTTGATCTCCAAGAGGCTCATTTCATGCGCTCCGTCTTGAGATAGCTCTTCTGGCGACGGAACATGTCACGCCGGGCGAGCGGGAAGATGTCGAACCACGTCCGGATCTTGAGCCAGCGGCCGTAAAGTCCGGCCGGCTCGAAGATGATGAACAGGATCAGGATCACCGCGAAGATCATCGTGTCGAGCCCCGGGACCGAGCCGAGGTCGATCCCGAAGTTCGCGTTCAGCCCGTCGCGCAGGATCGCGATGACCTGCGGCACGCCGGTAATCAGGATTGCGCCCAGGAATGCGCCCTGGATGAAGCCCAGCCCCCCGATGGTCACCACGAGCAGCAGGTTGATCGAGATAAAGATCGAGAAGAGCTCGTAGTTGTAGAACCCGATGTAGTGGCCCATCAGCGCCCCCGCCAAACCCGTGACACCGGTCGATAGGCCGAAGGCCAGCGACTTGGTCCGGGTGACGTTGATGCCGAGCGCGCGGGCCGACACCTCGCTGTCACGCACGGCGAGGAAGGACCGCCCCGTGGGCGAGCGCATCAGGTTGGCGTAGCCCCACGTGACGATCATCACGATCGCGAGGATCAGCCAGTAGAAGTTTTCCAGCGCGCCATAGCGGTCGAAGCTGATCCCGAACATCGTGATGGAGGGCGCCATGATGCCGCCCACGCCGCCCGTGATCGGCTCCAGCAGGATGACCATCTCCTCGACGATGACAAAGACCGCGAGCGTCGCGATGGCGAGGTAGATCCCCGACATGCGCACCGCCGGAATGGCGATCACGGCCCCGAACAGCCCGGTGATGATCCCCGCCGCCGGGAAGGACAGCCAGAAAGGCAGGCCCGCGTTCATCAGCGCCGAGTCGGCATAGGCCCCGATGGCGAGAAACGCGGCATGGCCGAGGCTCACCTGCCCGGTGTGACCCACCGCGATCATCAGCCCCATGCCCGCCAGCGCCCAGATGAGCGTGTTGGCGGCCTCGGCGAGGTAGTACTCCCCGACGAGGAAGGGCAAGAGGATCATGATACCGGCCAGCACCGCGATCTTGGCGCGGCTCCAGCCGTGCTGGTGCAGGTCGATGTCGCGGTCGTATGTGGTCTTGAAGACGTAACGCATGGCTCAGACCTTCTTCATCTGGATCTGGGCGAACAGGCCGCCGGGACGCAGGACGAGAACGACGAGCATGATGATGTAGGGCGACATCTTTGCCAGTTCACCGGGCGCGTAACGCCCCGCGACCGGCTCGATCACACCGATGATGAGACCGCCCAGGAGCGCACCGGGAAGCGATCCCATTCCCCCGATCACCGCCGCAGCGAAAGCCTTGATGCCCAAAAGGCCGATATTCGGGTCGATCGCACCCTTGGTGGCGTAGAGCACGCCCGCCACGGTCGCCACCGCGCCCGACAGGCCCCAGATGAGCGAGTTCACCCGCATCACCGGCACGCCGACGATATAAGCCGCCATCTGGTTCTGGCTCGCGGCTTGCGCGGCCAGCCCGATCTTGGTGAAGGCGAAGAACGCCCAGAGCGCCCCGGTCAGAACGATGGTCACCCCGATGGTGACGAGATCGGCGAGCCCCACGACGATTCCCCCGCCCCGGAAATTCTGTCCGGCGAACGGAGTTTCCAGGACGAGCGGCGTGTAGCCCCAGATCGACCCCGCCACGAAGCGGAAGACGAAACCCATGGCGATGGTCAGGATGACGAGCGCGAATTGCGGCTGGCCGAAGATCTGGCGCACCACGACACGCTCGACCCCCCATCCGACGGCGAACATGATCGCCATCGCGAGGATCACCGCGATCCCGAACGGCAGGCCCATCTGGTCGCTGTTGCCCAGCCCCAGCGCGATGAACGCGCCGAGCATCATCATGTCGCCCTGCGCGAAGTTCACCCCCTCGCTGGCCTTGTAGATCATGACGAATCCGAGGGCGACGAGGCCGTAGATGCACCCGTTCGCAAGTCCTCCGATAATAAGCTGCAAAAACTCCATCAGCGGAGCCCGGACGCAATCGCGCCCCTCTTGCAGTCCCTCATGGCCGTCTCCTCCCATCGGCAATGAACGCTGTTGACACGATTTAAACACTCGTGTTCAATTTCAGTCAACAGCGATTTTGGGGACGGATGAGAAAAGATGAACACGGCCACCCTGCGCATCCACGAGGCCGCCTTGCGTATCTTCGCGACCGAGGGCGGCACCACCGTGGCGGTCAGCGACCTCGCCCGCGAAGCCGGGCTGTCGCGCGGCACGATCTACAATAACCTCGACGATCCCCACACGCTCTTCACATCGGTGTGTGAGACCGTGGCGACCGAGTTTCGCGACTCGATCAACAAGGCCTGCGCGGAGATGGACGACCCGGCCGAGAAAGTGTCGGCCTCGATTCGCCTCTGCGTGCGCCGTGTCCACGACGACCCACATTGGGGCCGCTTCATCGCGCGGTATGCGATGATGGAACCGAGTCTCGGAAGCTTCTGGGCCGAAATGCCCGCCGAGGAACTGCGCCGCGGCCTGATCTCGGGCCGCTTCACCTTTCACCGTGACCAGGTTGCCTCGATCACCGCCACGGCGGGCGGCGCGACCTTCGGCGCGATGACCCTCGTTCTCGACGGGCGACGGACCTGGCGACAGGCCGGTTCGGACACGGCCGAGATCATACTACGTGGCGTCGGACTTGACCGCACCGAGGCCCGTGACATCACTCAACGCGAACTCGATCCTCTGCCCCGGCTGGCCGTCTTCGACGCGGCCTGATCGGCGGGGATCACATGGGAGGAGACCACGATGGCTGAAACGGCCTATATCTACGACGCGATCCGCACGCCCCGCTCCAAGGGCAAGGCGGACGGCACACTGCACGAGGTGAAACCCATCCACCTCGTCACCACGCTTCTGAACGAGATGACCGCGCGCCACGATTTCGATACCGCGCGTGTGGACGACGTTATGCTGGGCTGCGTTGCCCCGGTCATGGAGCAGGGCGCGGTGCTGCCCAAGATCGCGCTGCAGAAGGCGGGCTGGGACGACAGCGTGCCGGGCGCGCAGGTCAACCGCTTCTGCGCCTCCGGTCTCGATACGTTCAACACGGCGGCCGCCAAGGTGGCCTCCGGCTGGGAGGATCTCGTCTGTGCCGGCGGCTTTGAATCGATGTCCCGCGTGCCGATGGGCGCCGACGGTGGCCCCTTCGCCGAGGACCCGGAAACCGCGCTCGACACCGGCTTCGTGCCGCAGGGCATCGGGGCCGACCTGATCGCCACCATCGAAGGCTGGAACCGCGATGACGTCGACGCCTTCGCGTTGGAAAGCCAGAAACGCGCAGCCCATGCCCGCGACTCGGGCTGGTTCGACCGCTCGGTCGTGCCGGTGCGCGACGAGAACGGCATCGTCGTTCTGGAACGTGACGATTTCATCAAGCCCGACACCGACATGCAGAAACTGGGCAGCCTGCGCGCCTCGTTCGAAGGCCCCGGCAAGATGGGATTCGATGCGGTCGCACTCGCCAAGTATCCCCAAGTCGAGCGCATCAATCACGTCCACACGCCCGGCAACTCCTCGGGCATCGTGGACGGCGCGTCGCTCGTCATGGTGGGGAGCGCGCAGGCGGGCAAGGACCTGGGCCTCGACCCGCGCGGCCGTGTCGTGTCCATCGCGCTGACCGCGACGGAACCCACGATCATGCTCACCGGCCCCGGCCCCGCCTCGAAAAAGGCTCTGGCCAAGGCCGGGCTGACGATCGACGACATCGACCTCGTCGAGATCAACGAAGCTTTCGCCAGTGTCGCCCTGCGCCTTCAGCGCGACCTCGACGTGCCGGACGAAAAGCTGAACGTGGTCGGCGGTGCCATCGCCATGGGTCACCCGCTGGGTGCCACCGGCGGCTGTCTCGTCTCGACCATGCTGGACGAACTCGAGCGCCGGAACCTGAAACGCGCGCTCATCTGCATGTGCGTGGGCGGCGGCATGGGCATCGCGTCCATCATCGAACGTCTGTGAGGGAGGGGATCATGGAAGATTTTCGCTACGAGAAAGACGCAGACGGCATCGTGACGATCACGATGGACATGCAGGGTCAGAACGCCAACACTATGAATTCCCGGTTCGAGCCGGGCATGCGCGACATCTGCGACAAGCTGGAAGCCGAGGACGGGCTGACGGGCGTCGTGTTCGCCTCCGCCAAGTCGACCTTCTTCGCGGGCGGCGACCTGCACGACATTCTCGCCACCACCACCGTGGATGAGAGCACGTTTGCCTTCATCGAAGCCAACAAGGCCACCTACCGACGGCTGGAGAAACTGCCGGTTCCGGTCGTGGCCGCGATCAACGGGGCCGCACTCGGCGGTGGCTACGAGCTCTGCCTCGCCTGCAACCACCGCGTCGTCGTGGACGACCCCAAAGCCGTGACCGGCCTGCCGGAAGTGACGCTGGGCCTTCTGCCCGGTGCCGGTGGCGTCGTGCGCCTGACCGCCAAGCTGGGGCTGGAAACCGCCCTGCCCCTGCTCCTCGAGGGCAAGCAGGTCAAACCGCAGGACGCTCTCAAGACCGGCATGGTGGACGAGATCGTCGCGACGCGGGATGAACTGGTGCCTGCCGCGAAAGCGTGGATCAAGGCCAACCCCGAAAACCACACCCAGCCGTGGGACGCCAAGGGCTTCCGCTACCCCGGCGGCGACGCGCTACATCCGCGCATCCGTCAGACCATGATCGGCGCCTCCGCGATGCTCTATCAGAAGACGCGCGGTCTGCTGCCTGCGCCCGAGAAGATTCTCGACGTGGCCGTGACCTCGATGAAGATGAACGTCGACGCGGCGCTCCGGATGGAGACGCGGCGCTTCATCGGGCTGATGGCGTCGAAGGAATCCAAGGCGGCGATCAGCACCTTCTTCTTCGGCATGAACGCGATCAAGTCGGGCAAGGTCCGACCCGAGGGCGATCGTTGGAAAGCAACATCCGCTGCCGTATTGGGCGCGGGCATGATGGGCTCCGGCATCGCCTATGCCCATGCCAAACGCGGGCTCGCCACGCGGCTCAAGGACACCGAAATGGCCAATGCCGAAAAGGGCAAGGGCTATTCCGAGAAGCTGTGCGACAAGGCCATCTCACGCGGCCGTATGGACGAAGACGCGAAAAACGCGCTCCTGTCACATATCGAACCCGCGACCGAGAACGCCGCCCCCGGCAGCGTGGATATCATCATCGAAGCGGTGTTCGAGGACATCGACCTCAAGGACAAGGTGATCGCCGACACCTGGCCGATGCTGTCCGATGACGGGATCTACGGCTCGAACACCTCGACGCTCCCGATCTCGATCCTCGCCGAAAGCTGCCCGGACCCGAGCCGCTTCATCGGCCTCCACTTCTTCTCGCCCGTCGACAAGATGAAGGTGGTCGAGATCATCATGGGCGAAAAGACCTCGCAGGACACGCTGCGCAAGGCCTATGACTACGTCCAGCAGATCGGCTACATGCCCATCGTCGTGAACGACTCGCGCGGCTTCTTCACGTCCCGCGTTTTCGGCACCTTCATGGACGAAGGTTGCCAGCTGCTCGTGGACGGCATGAAACCCTCGGCCATCGAGCGCGCCGCGTGGCTCGCCGGGATGCCGGTCGGCCCGCTTCAGGTGTTCGACGAAGTTTCGCTGATCCTGAGCCAGAAAGTCCGCAAGACCCACAAGGCGCTAGACGAGCGGCTGGGCGAATACAGCCAGTTCGGCCACCACAACACCGCCACCGTCGAGGTCACCGATCCGATGATCGAGATGGGGCGCGGCGGGCGTCAGTATGGCGGCGGCTTCTACGAGTACGACAGCGAGGGCAACCGACAACTCTGGGACGGTCTCGGCCAGTTCGCCAAGGGCAACGCGGACATTCCGCTTCAGGATGCCATCGACCGCATCCTTTACCGTCAGGCCATCGAAACCCTGCGCTGCCTCGACGAAGACGTGCTGAACACCGAGGTCGAAGCGAACCTCGGCGGCATCATGGCCATCGGCTTCCCGCACCACACGGGCGGGGCGATCCAGTTCATCAAGGGTGAAGGGATCGACACGTTCAAGGCGCGCGCCAAGGAGCTGGCGGACAAGTACGGCGACCGCTTCGCGGTGCCCGACGCCATGTACGACCGCCTGCGAGAGAGCGAGGCCAAGGCGGCATGAGCGGACCGCTGACCGGCCTGAAAGTCGTCGAAATGCAAGGACTTGGCCCCGCCCCCCTGGCGGGCCAGCTCCTGGCGGACCTCGGTGCGGAAGTGGTGCTCGTCACCCGAAAATCCGCGCCCGCCGACAAGACCGACATCAACAACCGGGGCAAGCGCAGTGTTGCCCTGAACCTCAAGTCGCACGAGGGTGTCTCGGCGGCGATGGCGTTGATAGAGGCCGCGGACGTCCTCATCGAAGGGTTTCGCCCGGGGGTGATGGAGCGCATGGGCCTCGGACCCGAGGACTGCGACAAGGTGAACCCCCGGCTCGTCTATGCCCGCATGACCGGCTGGGGCCAGGACGGCCCCCTCGCCCGGACGGCTGGCCACGACATCAACTACCTGGGCCTCACCGGCTTCCTTCATGCCACGGGCGAGGCCAGCCGCACCCCGCCCCCGCCGCTCAACATCGGCGCGGATTACGGTGGCGGGACCATGTTCCTGCTGTTCGGGATCATGGCGGCGCTTTACGAGCGTCAGACCTCCGGCAAGGGACAGGTGGTGGATGCGGCAATGGTCGACGGAGCCTCGGCCATGATGGGGCTGGTCCACAGCATGATCGCGCGCGGCCACTGGACGGAAGACCGCCAGGCCAACCTGCTGGACGGCGGCGCGCCGTTCTACCGCACCTATGAATGCGCCGACGGCAAGTTCTTCGCCGTCGGACCGCTGGAGCCGCAGTTCTACGCGGAGCTGGTCAATCTGGCCGGTCTGCCCGACGACCACCTCGCCTCCCAGAACGACATCCGCACATGGGCCGACCGGCGAGACGCCTATGCCGAGGTGTTCAGGCAGAAGACGCGGGACGAATGGGCGGCGATCTTCGACGGGTCCGACGCCTGCGCCACGCCGATCATGACGTGGTCCGAGGCCCCGAAGCATCCCCACATGGCGGCGCGCGGCACCTTTACCGAGGTCGACGGCGTGACGCAGGCCACCCCCGCTCCGCGCTTCAGCCGCTCCACCCCCGATGCCGTTGCCACGCCGCACGCCCCCGGTTCCGATACCGATGCGGTGCTGGCCGAACTCGGCTTTGACGCAGGCCAGATCGCGAAACTGCGCGATGCCGGCGTCCTGACCTGAAAGGAACCCCATGTCCGACCCGATCCTCTACGAGACCGACGGGCCGATCGCCCGGATCACCTTCAACCGACCCGACGCCTTCAACGCGATGGACCCCGGCCTGCGTGCCGGGCTGCGCGAGGCGATCCTGAAGGTGCACGAAGACGACGCCGTGCGCGCGATCATCGTCTCCGGCAACGGGCGCGGCTTCTGCTCGGGCACCGACCTCAAGGAGGGGCTGTCGCGCCACACCGGCATGTTCCTCGAACAGGAATACCGGCCGATCCTCGCCATGATCGCCGCCTCGCCCAAGATCTGGATCTCGCAGGTCCACGGCTCGGCGGCAGGCATCGGGGCGGCGGTCGCGATGAACTGCGACATGATGGTGATGGCGGAAAGCGCCAACATCTACATGGCTTTCGCGGCGATCAACCTGATCCCCGATGGCGGCAACACATGGCTCCTTCACCGTGGCCTGGGCTACAAACGCGCGCTTCAGGCGATCCTCGAGGGGCGCAAGATCCCGGCCTCCGAGGCGGTCGACCTGGGTCTCGCCAACGCGATGCACCCGGATGACGATCTGGCGGCCGAGACGACTGCGCTTGCCGCCCGCATCGCCGCGGGCCCGCCTCTCGCCTCCGCCGCCGCAAAACGGCTGCTCAGGTCGATGGACGGCATGTCCTATGCCGACGCGCTCGGCGCCGAGGCGACCGAACAGACGGCACTGGCCGCGGCCAACGACACGCGCGAGGGCGTCGCGGCCTTCTTCGAGAAACGCAAACCGAACTTCACAGGCACCTGACATGACCCTTCCCTCGATCTTCGACACGATGCGCCTGCCCCTGATCGGCGCGCCCATGTTCATCTGTTCCGGCCCGGAACTGGTCATCGCCCAGTGCAAGGCCGGGATCGTCGGCACCTTTCCGGCGCTCAACGCCCGCGAGAAAGAGGGCGAGCCGATCCAACTCGAGGAATGGCTGGTGCGGATCAAGACGGAACTGGCGGACTACGACGCGGAGCACCCGGACGCGCCCTCGGCCCCCTTCGGCGTGAACCTGATCGCGCACCGGACCAACGAACGCCTCCAGCGCGACGTCGAAATCCTTATCAAGCACGAGGTGCCGATCTGGATCACCTCGCTCGGCGCACGGCCCGAGATCAACGAGGCGGCGCATTCCGTGGGCGCGGTCGTCCTGCACGACGTCATCAACGTCAAATTCGCCCACAAGGCGATCGAGAAAGGGGCCGACGGCCTGATCGCCGTGGCGGCGGGTGCCGGCGGCCATGCCGGCACGTGGTCGCCCTTCGCGCTGGTGCAGGAGATCCGCGAATGGTTCGACGGGCCGCTCTTCCTGTCCGGCGCACAGGCCACCGGCGACGCGATCCTCGCGGCCCTCGCGATGGGCGCGGATGGCGGATACGCGGGCTCCATGTTCATCGCGACCGAAGAGGCGAACGCCCCGGACGGCTACAAGCAGATGATCTGCGACAGCGGGGCCGAGGACATCCTCTATACCGACCACTTCACCGGGGTGAACGGCAACTACCTGATCCCGTCGATCACGGCGGCGGGCATGGACCCCACGGCCCTCGGCGGCGAAAAGGGCGACGTATCCAAGGTCGCCGCGGGCGAAAAGTCCAAAGCCTGGCGCGATATCTGGGGCGCGGGGCAAGGTATCGGCGCGATCCGCGAGGTGCCGCCCGCGGCCGAGGTCGTCGCCCGACTGGAGGCCGAATTCGCCGCAGCCCGCAAACGCCTCGACGACCGACTGGGCTAGTCCCGGTTGGCCTGAACGAAAGACACGAGGCGGCGCGTCGAGGGGTCCTTCGACGCGCTGTCTTCTTCGCCCGACAACACCGGCGCCAGCGCCACTGCCAGCTCCTTACCCAGTTCCACGCCCCACTGGTCGTAGGAGTTGATGCCGAGGATCACCCCCTCCACGAACACCCGGTGCTCGTAAAGCGCGATGATGCGACCCAGCATGCGCGGCGTGAGCTGCGGATAGGCGAGCGTGGTCGAGGGACGGTTGCCCGGAAACACCCGGTGGCGGGCCTGCCGTTCAAGGTCGTCGGGGTCGCCCCCCTTCTCGCGCATGATCTCGCGAGCTTTCTCCAGCGTGCGCCCCTTCATCAACGCCTCGGACTGGGCGAGGCAGTTGGCCACGAGCAGCGCGTGCTGATGCGCGAGCTCCGGTTCATGCCCCTTGGCGGCCACGAGGAACTCGCAGGGCACCGGTTCGGTCCCCTGGTGGATGAGCTGATAGAACGCGTGCTGGCCATTCGTGCCCGGTTCGCCCCAGACGACCGGCCCGGAGGGAATGTCGAGCGTCGTGCCGTCCATCGCCACCGACTTGCCGTTGCTCTCCATCTCGAGCTGCTGGAGATAGGCGGGCAGCCGCGACAGGCGCTGGTCATAGGGCAGAACGGCCCGCGTGGGATAACCGCAGACCTGCCGGTGCCAGATCCCCACGAGCGCAAGCATGAGCGGCATGTTCTCCGCCCCTTCGGCCTCGCGGAAATGCCGGTCCATCTCGTGCCCGCCGGCAAGGAACTCGCGAAACCGCTTTGCCCCCACGGCGATCATCAGGCCGAGACCCACCGGGCCCCAGACCGAATACCGCCCGCCGACCCAATCTTCGAACCCGAAGACCCGAGACGGGTCGATGCCCCAGGCGGTCGTCTTTTCGACCGCCGAGGAGAGCGCCGCGAAATGACGGCCCACAACCCCGTCGCCGATGCCCCGCCGGAGCCAGTCGCGCGCGGTCTCGGCATTGGTCATCGTCTCGATGGTGGTGAAAGTCTTGGAGGCCACGATCACCAGTGTCGTGGTCGGGTCCAGCCCGTCGAGCGTGTCATGGATATGCGCCCCGTCCACGTTCGACACGTAATGGAGCCGCGGCCCGTCGTGATAGGGGGCGAGCGCCAGCGTCGCCATCGCCGGGCCGAGGTCGGAACCGCCGATCCCGATATTCACCACGTCGGTAAAACGCCCGCCGTTCACGGGCCGCACCTTGCCGGTGCGCAGCCCCTCGGCGAATTCCTCCATCCGGTCGAGCGTGGTGTGAACCTCGTCCAGCACCGGAGCGCCGTCCACCGTCGCGCCCTCGGGTCCGGGATCGCGCAGCGCCGTGTGAAGCACGGCCCGCCCCTCGGTCTCGTTAATCTTCTCGCCGGTGAACATCGCCTCGCGCCGCTCGGCCACGCCGGCGGATTGGGCAAGTCCCAGCAAAAGCTCGCGCGCCTCCGCGTCGATCGTCGTCTTGGAATAGTCGAAGAGCATGTCGTCCATGTGGACCGAAAACGCCTCGGCCCGACCGCTGTCTTCGAGCAGGGCGGCGATTGTCACATCACCTTGCTTCGCGCGGTGCGAAGCCAGTTTCTTCCAAGACATGCTGTTCCCTCATTCCCGGGCTGCGCAAGAAGGACCGCCCGTTTTGCCTGTGATCAGGCTAACGCTTATTCGGCCCAGTGAACAACCGTCCCTTTGAGCACCGCCTTCACCGGCGCCTCCATCGGATCACGGGTTTTCGCGGCCTTTTCAAGTGCTTCCCGCTTGGCCGCACCGGTAATGACGATGTGCTTGGACATCGCGCCGTTCAGGACACGCGCCGAGAGCGTGATGCGCGGCTCGGGTGCCCCGTCGGCCCGCATCGGCAGCAACGCGGGCGCCTTTGGCGAGAGCGCCTCCTCGAGCCGGTCGGCCCCCGGAAACAGGCTCGCGGTGTGCATGTCCGCCCCCATGCCGAGCAGCACAACCGAAAGCGGGAGCGCCGCCTCCACCGCGCCCGACAGCGCGTCGAGCGATTCCTCGGGCGTGTCGGTCCCGCCATAGAGCGGGACGAGATGCGCCGCCGCCGCCTCGTCGCGAAACAGACGGCTCTTGAGAAGCCGCGTGTTGGAGCGGTCGCTGTCCTCCGACACCCAGCGTTCGTCGGTCAGCATCACGTCCACCCGGTCCCAGTCGAGGTGCAGACCGGACAACGTGTCGAAGATCGGCCCCGGCGTCGTGCCCCCCGGCACGGCGAGCGAAGCGCGATCCTCGTTACGTAGCGTGCCGCGCAATTCCGTGGCGATGAGGTCCGCGAGGTCCATCATCATCAGCTCGCGGTCCGGATATTCCTTGAGCTCGTAGGTCACGTGCGCAACTCCCGCCAGCGTCGGCCGTCCCGGTGCATGAGGATCAGCGCCTCCTCCGGCCCCGTCGATCCGGGCTCGTAAGGATGCGGCCGGTCCTCGCGCCGGGTCCAGCTCTCGATGATCGGATCGGTCCAGGCCCAGGCGGCCTCCACCTCGTCGCCCCGCATGAAGAGCGTCTGGTTGCCCCGGATCACGTCCATGATGAGACGTTCATAGGCATCCGGCACATCCGCCGCTTCCTCGCCAAGCGCCTCGGCGAAGGTCATGTCGAGCGGCACGTCGATAAGGCGCATGCCCCCCGGCCCCGGCTCCTTGATCGTGACCGTCAGGTCCATGCCCTCGTTCGGCTGGAGCCGGATGGTGAGCTCGTTGGCGCTCTGGCCCGTGTCCTCTTCGAAGATCGAATGAGGCGGCTCCTTGAAGCGAACGACAATCTCGCTCACCCGCTCCTTCATCCGCTTGCCGGTCCGAAGGTAGAAGGGCGTGCCGTTCCAGCGCCAATTCGCGATACGCACCTTCATCGCCACGTAGCTTTCGGTGATCGAACGCGCGTTCTCCACGTCGTCGATATAGCTCTCGGCCTGCGACTTGTATTGCCCGCGCACGATGTCGTCGTGGTCGACTTCCTCGAGCGCGCGGATCACCTTGAGCTTCTCGTCGCGCACCGCGTCCGGGTCGTATTTGGAGGGCGGCTCCATCGCGGTGAGGCACAGAAGCTGCATCAGGTGGTTCTGCACCATGTCGCGCATCGCGCCCGACTTGTCATAGTAGTCGCCACGCCCGCCGACGCCCACCGTCTCGGCCACCGTGATTTGGATATGATCCACGTGGCGCGCGTTCCAAAGCGGCTCGAACAACATGTTGCCGAAGCGCACGGCCATGAGGTTCTGCACCGTCTCTTTGCCGAGGTAATGGTCGATACGGTAGATCTGCGTCTCGTCGAAATGCCGCGCCAGCGTCTCGTTCAACGCGCGGGCGGAGGCGAGGTCATGACCGAACGGCTTCTCCACCACGATCCGCGCATCGCCGTCGGCGATCTTGTAGTCATGCAGGCGTTCCGCGATGTCCCCGAACAGGCTCGGCCCGACCGAAAAGTAATAGGCTTTCACCACGTCCGGGCGCATTTTCGCGGCAAGCGCCTCCCACCCGTCCGCGCCCGTGGCATCCACCGCGACATAGCTCACGCGCTCCAGGAAGGCCTCCACGACCCTCTTGTCGTTGCGCTTGTGAACGAACTCGTCGATCGCGGCGCGCACGAAGTCGCGGTAGTCCGCCTCGTCCATCTCGCTGCGCGCGGCCCCAATGACGCAGGCGTCCTCCGGCATCTGCCCGTCGTGGAACCGGCGGTAAAGGCCCGGCAGGATCTTGCGCCGGGCAAGGTCGCCGGTGCCGCCGAAAATGACGAGGTCGAAGGGTTCGACCGGGATGACGCGCGATACCATCTGTCTCTCCGTTCCGGCGCGAGGTCGCCGTTAGCGCTAACCGATGCGCACTCGCCTGATACCCTCCCGTCGCGGGTGAGTCTACCACCCTTCCGTTACATCACAACCACGTCACGCGACGGCCCTTCGACTTTTCGTTTGCCGGCCGATGGGTTAGCCAATCCGAAAGGAGCCCGTGTTCATGGACCAACGCGTAACCAGTGCCAACGAAGGCAAGTTCATCGACCCCCTCACGACCGCGGACGGCAGCACCCGCGCCACGGTCGCCCTGACCCAGCCGACGACGCTCTGGTTCAACACCGGCACGCTCTGCAACATTGCCTGCGAAGGCTGCTACATCGAAAGCTCGCCCACCAACGACGCGCTCGCCTACATCACACGGGGCGAGGTCGCGGGTTACCTCGACCAGATCACCCAGCGCGGCTGGCCGGTGCGCGAGATCGGCTTCACGGGCGGCGAGCCCTTCATGAACCCCGACATGATGGCGATGCTGCGTGACGCGCTCTCGGCGGGCTACGACGCCCTCGTCCTGACCAACGCCATGGCCCCGATGATGCGCCCGCTGGTGCGCACCAAGCTCGAACAACTCATCAAGGGGTTCGGTGACAAGCTCACCCTGCGCGTCTCCCTCGACCACTGGACCGCCCACGGCCACGACGACGTGCGCGGGGCGCGCAGTTTCGCCGCAACGCTCGCGGGGCTGAGGTTCCTGCGCGACGCGGGCGCCCGGATCGACATCGCCGGCCGCGCCCGCTGGCGGGAAAGCGAAGCGGAGGCACGCGCGGGCTACGGCGCCCTGTTCGCCGAACTCGGCCTCGACCTCGACCCATATGACCCGGCCCGCCTCGTGATCTTTCCCGAGATGGACACCTCCGTCGAAGTGCCCGAGATCACGACAGACTGCTGGGGCATCCTCGACAAGTCCCCCCGCGACGTGATGTGCGCCTCATCCCGCATGGTGGTGAAGCGCAAGGGTCAGGCGCCCTCGGTCGTGTCCTGCACCCTCCTGCCCTACGAGGACGGCTTCGACCTCGGCCCGACACTGGCCGGCGCGGAGCGCTCCGTGTCGCTCAACCACCCCCATTGCGCGAAGTTCTGCGTGCTGGGCGGAGCCTCCTGCTCCGGGTGAGGGGCGATTAACCTTTCTCGAATGTTGCGACGCTATACCCGATGCGTATTTCGCACGGAGGGTCGCGTGACGTGGCCGACAATGTCGTATGGTCCACCATCCATCTCGGCAATTTCGCCGATATGGACACCGACGAGGGCACGTACTCGGTCGAGGACGCCTCCGCCCTCCTGACGACCTTCGGCGGGGGTCCCGGCAACGCGCTGGCCAACAGCATCACTGATGTCCACACCTGGGGCGGCGGCGACGACACGCTCCAGACCGACAACGTGGGCACTTCGAACTACATCCAGTACGATCTCGGCTCCGGCACGCAGTCCGCCCAGATCGACTCGGTCGTCGTGCTGTCAGGCACGGTGACCTTCTACGACGGCAGCACGTTCTCGGACGACTTCGGCGTCATGCAGGACACGAATGGCAACGTTTTTCTCATGGTGATGGACAGCCAGCCGGAGCTCGCGAGCCAGGGCATCGACACGATCACGTTCAGCTCCTTGGTCACGTCCGAGTTCTCCGGCGTCACGCAATACAACAAGGACGACCACGATTTCGTCTGCTTCGGCCCCGGCGCCCTGATCGACACGCCGACCGGACCCGTGCGCATGGACCGCCTCCGACGAGGCGACCGCGTCACCACGCTCGACAGCGGCCCGCAACCGATCCGCTGGATCGGCAAACGCCGGCTGCGCTTCGATCCGCGGCCCCATCCGGGCCAGCCGGTCCGTATCGCCAAGGGCGCGTTCGGCCCCGGCCTGCCGCACCGCGACATGCTCCTGTCTCCCAATCACCGGGTCCTGATGCGCACGGCCCCCACGCACGCGCTCCACGACCCGCTGGGCGCGCTGGCCCCGGCCAAGGCGCTCACGCGGCTGCCGGGCGTGCGCCCCCTGACCGAACGGCGCATGATCACCTATTTCACGCTGCTACTGCCCCGGCACGAGGTCATCGTCGCCGACGGCATCGCGGTGGAAAGCCTGTTTCCCGGCCCGGGGGTCTTCCCGAGCCTCGACGGCATCGACCGCTCCGACTGGCTGCGCCTCGCCGCCCGCGACGGCCGCGTGACCGGCACAGCGCCCGCCCGCCTACTCCTCTCGACTGCTGAGGCGCGCGCGGCGCTCGACACGCGCCAACTCCACGCGCCGGAAACCGCCCCGGTCCCGCTCACTTGGTCCGGCGCCCGCCACCGCGCCCGCACTTGGCCCCGCCATCTCGTCCGGCGCGCCTGATCCGCTCATTGGCCGGAGCCGGGCCACCCGACCCCGAAAAGCAGCGCGCGCCCCTCGGGGGCGCGCACCGTTCGACAGCCGTTGCCTGAAGGGCTCACGCCTCCAGTTCGGCATCCCAGTAAAGGAAATCCATCCAGCTTTCGTGCAGGTGTCCCGGCGGGAACTTGCGCCCCATGTTACGCAGCTCCTCCGCCCCCGGCTGGCGCGGGGGTTTGCGTAGCGAAAGGCCCGACTGGTGCAGGTGCTTGGACCCTTTGCGCAGGTTGCACTTGGAACAGGCCGCGACCACGTTCTCCCAGCTCGTCACCCCGCCCCGCGCCCTTGGCACCACGTGATCGAAGGTCAGATCGCCCTTCGATCCGCAATACTGGCAGCGAAACTCGTCCCTCAGAAAAAGATTGAAGCGCGTGAAGGCCACGCGCGTCTGGGGTTTGACGTAATCTTTCAGAACGACGACCGAGGGGATCCTGATCTCCATACTCGGACTTCTCACCACATCCTCGTATTCGGCGATGATATTCACCCGGTCGAGGAAGGCCGCCTTCACCGCCTCCTGCCAGGGCCATAACGATAACGGGTAGTAGGAAAGGGGACGGAAGTCCGCGTTCAACACCAGCGCTGGATGCGCCTTGGGGTTGCTGTGCTCTCTTACGAAATGTGTCCTGAAATCGCCGTCCATCGGAGTGACTCCGCCCTCGCCCTGTGCCTCGCTCGCAGGGCGGGGACAACCCGCCCCGTCTGTTTCTGATCTTGGACTATATATGGGTCAGGAAACCTGACAAGCCCCATGATCTGGAGGCACCCTGCCAAGGCTTCGTATCAACCTTGTGACGGTTTTCGATGTCTTGTATGTTCACCATACGTTCTTTATGCGCCTTTTCAGGATCTTCGCCCGTGAGCACCGAGAATATCCTCATCACTCCGGCCCCGGATTACCCGGCGCCCGGTGCCATCCCACCGCCGGCCAAGGCCAGGCCGACGCGGGCCGCGATCGAGTACGACTTGCTCACCCGCGCGCCTTACACCCTGATGCATAAGGATTTTTCCCACCGGGTGCATGTGGCGGTGGCGGAGGTCTCGGGCAGGCCCGCGCTCGATTTCGACGCGTTTCATGCCAAGGGACAGCCCTGCATGCGCGCCGCGACCCTGACCAAGCGGTACGGCTGGGCGGCGCATTACGACAGGCAGGGAAAGCTCGCGCTGGTCGATCCTGCCAGTGACCGTTTCGCCACGCTGGCCGCCGACCCGGACCTGCCGCAGGCCCCGGCGATGCGCAGCCGCCGGGCCTAGTCCGCCGACAGGGCGATTCCCAGCCGTTCGGCCATGAAGGACAGCGCGACCGACAGCCCGTCGGGCGCGATTCCGTGCCCGGTGCCCTTCTGGATGTGCCCGTAAACCTTGAACCCGGCCTCGTTGAGCACGTTGCCCGCCTCCTGGAAATGCGCGACCGGCACCATCTCGTCCGCGTCACCGTGAACCAGCAGGACAGGCGGGCGCACCTTGACCTTGTCGCCGTAGCTCTCGGTCTCCAGAACCCGGCCCGAGAACGCCACGATCCCGGCCACCTCGGCGTCGCGTTGCGGCACGACGCGCAGCGACATCATCGTGCCCTGGCTGAAGCCGAAGACGATCATGCGGTCGGGGGTCAGCCCCGTCTCCGCCAGCACCTTGTCGAGGAAGGCATCGATATCCGCGTGCGCAAGGTCCGCACCCTGCGCCGCCGCCTCCTCGCTCGACCCGTCGAGCCAGGGGATCGGGAACCACTGGAAACCGAAGGGGTTGCCCGCGCTCTTCTCCGGCGCGTCGGGCGCGTAGAAGGCCGTGTTCGGCATGTGGTCGGACAGCGGATCGGCAAGGCCCAGAAGGTCCGCGCCATCGGCCCCGTAGCCATGCAGGAACACGACGACCGAATCCGTCGTCCCCGATGCCGCATCCTTCTTCTTGTAGGCCAGTTCCCGTGCCATCAGCGCACCCCTTCCCTGTTCTTCGCCACCCGGTAATAGGCCCAGAGCGCCCGCGCTGCAACGCCGCGCCAGGGCGACCAGTCCTGCGCCATCTGTCGAAGCGCCTTCTCCGTAGGGCGCGCGGGCAGATCGAACAGGGTCCGCGCCGCCTCCTGCAACGCCAGATCGCCGGGCGCGAAGACATCCGCCCGCCCGAGCGAGAACATGGCGTAGATCTCCGCCGTCCACCGCCCGATCCCCGGCACCGCGACGAGGGTCGCGACGACCTCCTCGTCCGGCAGGTGTCGCAACGTGTCAAAGTCGACCCCGGCCTCCGCCAGCGCGCGGGCATAGCGCATCTTGGGCCGCGACAGCCCCACCGCGCGCAGGTCCTGCTCCTCAGCCCGCGCCACCGCCTCGGGCGTGGTCAGCCCCGCCGCCTCCACCCGCGCCCAGATCGCGGCGGCGGACGCGGTCGACACCTGCTGGCTCACGATGGCCGACAGAAGCTGGTCGAACCCCTCGGGCTTGCGCCGGAGTGGCAGCGCTCCTGTCTGGTCCAAAGCCAGGGCAAAGCGCGGCTCACGACGGGCGAGCCAGTCCGCGCCCTCCGCCACGTCCTCGGGCCCGTGGATGATACGCCCCACGCTCACAGCCGCTCGATCCAGTCGAGCGCATCGGCGACGTTCGCCACCTTCTCCCCGGGCGGCTGCGGCGGTCGGTCGATCAGGATGACCGGCAGCGCGAGCGCCCGTGCAGCCTCCAGCTTGGCCCAGCCGCCGCGCCCGCCTGCGTTCTTCACAACGATCACGTCGATGCGATCGTCCCGGAAAAACCCGATCTCGTCCGCGACCGTGAACGGCGGCCGCCCGACGCGCCACGCCCCGTTCTTCCAGGGAAACGGGTTGTCCGGCGGGTCGATCCGGCGACACAGCACACGCGCCACGTCGAGCGGGCCGATGGCCTCCAACGACCCCGGCCCGGTGGCGAGGAACACGGTCTGCTCCGGCGACAGCCGCGCCGCCACGCCCGCCTCGTCGGGGACGAAGGTCCATCGGTCCCCGGCCTCCGGCGCCCATCCGGGTCTCAACACCTGGACGTAAGGAATGCCGAGCGCCGCGCAGATCGACTGCGTGCGGTAGGAAATGCGGTGCGCGAAGGGATGCGTCGCATCAATTACGGCGTCGAACCGGTTGCCGAACATGTATTTTTCCTGATCCGCCCGCCCGCCGAACCCACCGACGCGCACCACGCCGTCCAGCGGAAGCGGCTCCCGCGTGGCACCGGCGAGCGAGGCGACAAGCTCGATCCGACCGTCTCGCCCGAGTTTCAACGCGATCTGCCGCGCCTCGTAAGTGCCTGCGAGAAGAAGGATTTTCATGGGCCGGCCCGCGCGATCACCACGCCTGCGCGGTCCACGATCACCACGTCGAACGCCATTTCGCTGCCGAACCGGTCCTGCACCACGGCAAGCGCCCGGTCCGCCACGGCCTGCGCCAGCGGTTCACCAGCGATTTCGTAGGCTTCCAAGGCCGTATTCACGTCACGCACCCGCGCATCCCCGGACAATTCCGCGAGCAGGCCAAGGTCCACCTGCGCCCGCTTCGAGTGCAGGTCCATCTCCCCCTGCGCGAGCTTCGTGATCTTCCCGATGCCGCCGCCGATGGTCACACGCGCCACGGGGTGTTTCGCGAGATACTTCAGCATCCCGCCCACGAAATCCCCCATGTCGAGCATCGCGCCGTCCGGCAATCCGTGCAGCGCCTGAACGGCCTTTTCCGATGTCGCGCCCGTGCAGCCCGCCACGTGGGTCAGCCCCTCGGCCCGCGCCACGTCGATCCCGCGATGGATCGAGGCGATCCAGGCCGCGCAGGAGAACGGCCGCACGACCCCGGTGGTGCCGAGCACGGAAAGCCCGCCGGTGATACCCAGGCGCGGGTTCCATGTCTTCGCCGCCAGCACCTCCCCCCCGGGAATCGACACGGTGATCTCGACATCCGGGGCCTGCCCGAACGCGGCGGCCAGCGCCGCCACCTGTTCCCGCATCATCTCGCGCGGGACCGGGTTGATCGCCGGCTCCCCCGGCGGGATCGGCAGGCCCGGCTTGGTCACCGTCCCGACCCCCGGTCCGGCCGCGAAGCGCACGCCGGTTCCGCCCGGCGTCACCCGCGCGACGATCAACGCGCCATGCGTCACATCGGGATCGTCGCCCGCATCCTTGGTGATGCCGACCTCGGCCCAACCGTCGCCCTCGGCCTTGTGCGCCAATGCGAATGTCGGCGTCTCGCCCCGCGGCAGCGTGATCGTCACCTCGGTCGGAAACGCCCCGCCCCACAGACGCAACAGGGCCGCCCGCGTCGCCGCGGTGGCACAGGCGCCCGTGGTCCAGCCCCGGCGCAGTTCCGTCTCGGGCGTGTCGTCCATCGCGGCGACTATAGGCGAGATTGCGGGCGGCGAAAGGCCGGTTGCGTGTCGGGGGCGGCGCCCGGCAGGTCGTCCGCCGCCTTCTCATCGCGCGCCGCCGGGTGCATAACGCCCCCATGAGCGACTCGACCAAACTCCCCCCCGGCGACTGGCCCCGGATGCAGCCCGGCTGGGTCTGGCTCTGCGGCGCGGGGCCGGGCGACCCCGGCCTGCTCACGCTCCACGCCCTGAACGCGCTCGGCCAGGCCGACGTGATCGTGCATGACGCGCTGGTGGACGAACGCATCCTAGGCTGGGCGGGTCCCGGGACCGAGCTGGTCTATGCCGGCAAGCGCGGTGGCAAACCCTCGGCCAAGCAAAAGGACATCTCGCTCCAGCTGGTCGAGCTGGCCCGCGAAGGCAAACGCGTCCTGCGCCTCAAGGGCGGCGATCCCTTCGTGTTCGGGCGCGGCGGCGAAGAGGGTCAGACCCTCGTCCAGCACGGCGTGCCCATCCGCATCATCCCCGGCATTTCGGCGGGCATCGGCGGCCTCGCCTATGCCGGCATCCCCGTCACGCACCGCGACGTGAACCAGGCCGTAACCTTCGTCACCGGCCACGACCGGCGCGGGCAGGTGTCCGGCGTGGACTGGGAAAGCGTGGCCAAGGGCTCCGGCGTCATCGTGATCTACATGGGGATGAAGCACCTCCCCGCCATCGCCGCCGACCTCATGGCGGCCGGGCGCGGCGGCGACGAACCCGTCGCGATCGTCTCGGACGCCACCCTGCCCGGTCAGACCGTGCTGGAAACCACCCTCGCCACCTGTGCCGAGGACGCGGTGCGCGAAGGCGTGGGCGCGCCTGCCGTCATCTGCGTGGGCCGCGCCGCGCTCCTGCGCCAGGCGCTCGACTGGCAGTCGCTCGCCATGGGCACGCCGCCCCGCAACCTCGACCCGCTCGCCATCGGTCGGCCGGTCGAGGACGGATGAGCGGCGAGGGCCTGATCCTCGCCGCACCCACGTCGGGCAGCGGCAAGACCACCGTGACGCTGGGGCTGCTGCGCGCGCTCGCCAAACGCGGCGTCGCGGTGCGCGGCGCGAAATCCGGTCCGGACTACATCGACCCCCGGTTTCACGAGGCCGCCTGCGGGCAGGTCTCATTCAACCTCGACGCCTGGGCGATGCCGAAACACCAGATCCGGGCGCTTGCGGACGGTGACGGACTCCTGCTGGTCGAAGGGGCGATGGGCCTCTTCGACGGCGCGCCGCCCGACGGCGACGGGGCGACCGCCGACCTCGCCCGCATTCTCGGCCTGCCCGTGGTGCTGGTGGTGAACGCCGGGAGCATGTCGCATTCCGTCGCCGCGCTCGTCCGGGGTTTCGCCAGCCACGACCCCGAAGTGCGCGTATCGGGCGTGATCCTGAACAACGTCGGCTCCCCCCGGCACGAGGCAATGCTGCGCCGCGCCCTCGCTCCCTTGGGCCTGCCGGTGCTGGGTGCGCTGCGGCGTGACCCGGCCCTCGCGCTTCCCGACCGCCACCTCGGCCTCGTGCAGGCGGCGGAACACCCGGACCTCACCGGTTTCCTCGACCGCGCCGCCGAGGCCGTCGCCGGGCAGGTCGACCTAGACGCGTTCACCGCGCTCGCACGCGACACGGCCACCGCCCCGGCGCGTGCGCCCAAGCCCGCGCCCAGGCGCATCGCTATCGCCCGCGACTCGGCCTTCAGCTTCGCCTATCCGCACGAACTGGCCGACTGGACCCGCGCGGGCGCAACGCTCCTGCCCTTCTCGCCGCTCGCCGACGAGCCGGTGCCGGAGGCCGACTTCGTCTATCTCCCCGGCGGCTATCCCGAACTGCACGCGGGCACGCTGGCGGCCAACACGACCTTCCTCGAAAGCCTGCGCAAGGCCGCGGGGAGCGCCGACATCTACGGCGAATGCGGCGGCTACATGGTGCTGGGCGAGACGCTGACCGACGCGGACGGCACGGAGCACCGCATGGCCGGCCTCCTGGGCCTCGCCACCTCCTTCGCCCAACGCAAGCTCCATCTCGGCTACCGGCGGCTGACGAGCCACTGGTCCGCCCTGCCCGGCCCCCACATGGCGCATGAATTCCACTACGCCACCACGCTCACCGCGGAAGGCACTCCGCTGTTCGATGCAGAGGACGCCGAGGGCGCGCCGCTCCCGCCCATGGGCCTGATCGAAGGCCGCGTCGCAGGGTCCTTCGCGCATATCATCGCGTAGCCTCTTTTCCCCGGCCCGCAGAACATATAAGCGATCTTGCATGACTGACGCGACCTATTCCCAGACCGACGACCGCAAGGCCCGGCGCAATGTCGCCATCCTCTTGATTGCGCAGGCCTTTCTCGGCGCGCAGATGCCCATGATCTTCACCGTCGGCGGGCTGGCGGGTCAGTCGCTCGCCCCGAATCCCTGCTTCGCGACGCTGGCGATCTCGGCCATCGTTCTGGTGTCCATGCTGTCCGCCAACCCGATGAGCTGGATCATGCAGCGCTTCGGACGCCGGGCCGGGTTCTGGACCGGCACGCTCGGCGGCACCATCGGGGCCGCCATCGCCGCCTACGGCCTCAGCCAGGCGAGTTTCACGATCTTCATCATCGGCTCCGCCTTCACCGGCATGTACATGTCCGCGCAGGGCTTCTACCGCTTTGCCGCCGCCGACACAGCGTCGGACAGCTTCCGGCCCAAGGCGATCTCCTACGTCATGGCCGGCGGGCTGGTCTCCGCCATCATCGGCCCGCAACTGGTCAAAGCCACGGTGGACGTGAGCGTGATCCCCTTCCTGGGGGTCTACGGCGCGATCATCGTCATCAACCTCGTGGGCTCGCTCCTGTTCCTCGCGCTCGACATTCCGAAACCACCCGTGCCGGACGAGGACGCCCCTCACGGTCGCACCGTCTGGCAACTGCTCACGACGCCGGCCATCGCCGTCGCGATCATCGTGGCGATGGTCAGCTATTCGCTCATGAACCTCGTCATGACCTCGACCCCGCTCGCGGTCGTCGGCTGCGGCTTCGGCGAGGCGCGTGCGGCCGATGTCGTCTCCGCCCACGTGCTCGCCATGTTCGTCCCGTCGTTCTTTACCGGGCACCTGATCGCCCGCTTCGGCACGAAAAAGATCATGGCCACCGGCCTCGTCATCCTCGCCGCGGCCGGACTCGTCGGGCTGCAGGGCGTCGAACTCGAGAACTTCTTCATCGCGCTGGTCCTGCTCGGGATCGGCTGGAACTTCGGCTTCATCGGGGCCACCACGCTCTTCGCCGCCAGCCACGAAGCGCATGAGCGCGGCCGGATCCAGGGCATGAACGACATGATCGTCTTCGGCGGCGTCACCCTCGCCTCGCTGGCCTCCGGCGGGCTGATGAACTGCTCCGGCGGCACGCCGCAGGACGGGTGGACCGCGGTCAATATCGCGATGGTCCCCTTTCTCGCCCTGGCCGGCGCCGCGCTCATCTGGCTCGTGATGCGCCCGCAGGAGGACTGACCCCCCGTTCGGGGGATACGCGCCCGGTTCGTTTCGAGACTACATCCCTCACATCTAGTGAGGGATTTTTTCATGAATACCAAAAACATGCTGCGCGCAGGCCTGTCGTTCTGCGCCGTTTTCGCCCTGTCCGGCTGCCTCAAGAGTACCGGGCTCCAGGGGTCTCTGGCCGAAGTCGTTTACGACTCGATCACCGAGGTGGGCGCGCTCGAAAACGAGACGACGACCATGCCCACCTCCGGCACCGCCAGCTACACCGGATCGGCCCTGATCCAGATGGCCGACAGCGCCACGGCCGCGAACCAGCGCGTCATGGCGGGCGAAGCGATGCTCGACGCCCGCTTCAGCGCGGCGGGCGGCGCGGTGAACGGGACGCTGCAGAACTTCGTGGGGGCGAAGGACGTCGACATGCAGGCGTTCAACACCGCGATCTACTCCGGCACCGTGTCGGACATCGAAGCGCAGCTCGCCGATTTCTCCCCGGTCGACGGCACGATCGACGTGACCGCCGTCGCCTCGACGCGCGAGCGATTCACCGTCGGCTTCTCCGGCACGCTCACCCAGGACGGCGACACGATCGAGGTCGGCGGCACCGGCGCGGGTCAGTTCGTCGGCGCGGACGCGGCCGGGTTGAAGGTCTACGGCGGCACCACGCTCAACGGCTTCGGCACGCGGTCGACCCTGACCGAGAACGGCACGCCGCAGGAAGGCCAGGTCTACATCAACGCGACCAGGTAGGCCTCACCACCGCCCGCGCAGGGTCTTCCACAGGAACCGGCCCCGCCGGGCGAACTCGCTCTCCTCCAGCCGGCCCTCGGTGATCGCATCGGGGTCGGCCTTCGCCCGCTTCAGGATACCCCTGGCACGGCTCGCCGTGCGCGCGGCCGGGGTCGCCTTGCCGAAATCGTGGCCCTTGATCGTCGCGAGTTCAGCGAGCGCCATGTCGATCATCTCGGGATAGAACGCGGGGTCGAAGGCGCGCCAGCCATGCGCGGCAAGCTCCGGCTGCGCCTCGAGCCAGGCCGCCAGCCCCTGGACCCGGCCCAGCACCCGCGCCTCGGCCTCGTCCGTGCGCCCCAACGCGGCCACCGAGGCGAACATGAGCGCCCCCGCGCCCGCGTTGATGTAATCCCACAGGTCCGCCGGCGCGACGAACGGCTCGCGCGCGATGTCGGCCCGGCGCGCGTCGATCATGCCGCGCAGCGGGGCGAGCGGGATGGCGCGGGCGTGGATCGCGTCGGCCAGCGGCGCCACGACCTCGTGCGCGCGCGGCGGCTTGCCCTGCTCCACCTCGTCGAGCACGTCCCGCCAGAACTGGAGCCGCATCTCCGCAATCAGGGGCTCCTGCGTGAGCCACGGGGCGCGCGCGATCTCGAGGTTGAAGGCGTAGAGAGGGAACAGCACCTCCCGGTCCGGCACCGGCGCGGTCATCGCGGCCAGGAGCCTGTCGGGGTCGCCCCGCTCGACGATCTCTGCGCATTCCTGAACCGTCATGCCGGGCGCGCCACCGCCATCGCGTATCCGAACTGGTCGCCATGCCTGCGCCAAAGGGCGATCTCGGCCCGCGTCTCGGCGATCACCTCGCGCAAGGCCGCGTCCGCCGTGGGTTCCAGCGCGTCGCAGCGGGCCTCGAGCGGACCGAAATAGGCCTCCCAGGCTTCGTCGGGCAGAATGCGCACGCCCATGACCTCGTAGCCCGCCGCCTCGATCCGCTCCTCAAGCGTGATCGGCCCCGCAATGGCCGGATATTCCGCCTCGAACTGGCTGCGCAACGCCGGATCCGGCGCATCGATCAGCCAGACGATCTCGGAAAACGCGACCATGCCACCGGGCGCGAGCGCGGGTTTCCAGCGCTTCAGCCCCTCGGTCACGCCGAGGAAGTAGAGCGCGCCCGCGCACCAGATGAGGTCGTAGGGCCCGCCCGGATCGCCCATGTCGCCGGTGCGCGCCGTCACGCGGTCATCGCCCGCGAACCGCGCCCGGATGCGCTCCACGAAGCTCTCGTGCGCGTCGATGGCGGTCACGTGGCCCTCCGGCGCATGGGCCAGCAGCCCCTCGATATCCGCCCCCGGCCCGCACCCCGCGTCGAGGATACGCGCATCCCGCGCCACCCCGGCGAGTGCCAGCGCCCAGTCAAGACTCGCGCGATCCCCCGGCCCTTCACGGGTCAGCGCGTCGTGCAGCTTGAAGAATGGCTCGGTCATCCCGGGGCAATCCCGTCGTCCAGAAGTTTCCACGTCACGGCGTCGAGCAGCGCGGCGAAGCTCGCGTCGACGATGTTGGGCGAAACGCCCACGGTCGACCATTGTTTCACGCCGTCGGTGAAATCGATCATCACCCGCGTCTGCGCCTCGGTCCCGCCTTGGGTGATACGCACCTTGAAGTCGGTGAGCTTCACGTTCTCGATCGACGCCTGGTAGGGGCCGAGGTCCGCCTGCAACGCCTGCCAGAGCGCGTTCACCGGACCGTCGTCCTGCATCTCCTGCGCGTGCTCGTTCTTGAAGAACGACGTGCGCTCGGCCCCGTTGGGATAGCGCACGGTGACCACCGCCTCGGATTCCACGACGATGCGCCCCTTGGCGTTGCGGCGCCGTTCCGAGATCACGCGGTAGCGTTCCACGTCGAAGTAACGCGGCAGCGTGCCGAGGATGCCGCGCGCGACCAGTTCGAAGCTCGCCTCCGCACTGTCATAGGCGAAGCCCGCGTCCTCGCGCAGCTTCACGGCGTCGAGGATCTCGCCCAGCCGGGGATCGCCCTTTTCCAACTGGATTCCAAAGGCTTCCAGCCGGGTCTTGAGGTTCGACTGTCCCGCCTGGTTGGACATAGGCACCACCCGCTCGTTGCCCACCAGCGCCGGGTCGATGTGTTCGTAGGTGGTCGGGTCCTTGAGGATCGCGCTCGCATGCAGCCCCGCCTTGTGGACGAAGGCGGACCCGCCCACGTAGGGCGCGGACTTGGTCGGCACCCGGTTCAGGATGTCGTCCAGCTGCCGCGACACGCGGGTCAGCGTGACCAGCGCCTCGGTCGGCACGCCGAGCTCGTAGTCCGAGCGGTAGGGCTCCTTCAGCATCAGCGTCGGGATGAGCGTGATGAGGTTCGCGTTCCCGCAACGCTCCCCCAGCCCGTTCAGCGTCCCCTGGATCTGGCGCGCACCCGCATCCACGGCGGCGAGCGAATTGGCCACCGCGTTGCCGGTGTCGTTGTGGGTATGGATGCCCACGTGATCGCCGGGAATGCCCGCCTCGATGACGGCGCGCGTGATCGCCTCGACCTCGCGTGGGAGCGTGCCGCCGTTCGTGTCGCACAGCACGACCCAGCGCGCGCCCGCGTCATAGGCCGCGCGGGCACAGGCCAGCGCGTAGTCCGGGTTCGCCTTGTAACCGTCGAAGAAGTGCTCGGCATCGAACAACGCCTCGCGACCCTCACGCACGAGATAGGCGATGGAGGCCGAGATGTTTTCGAGGTTCTCCTCGAGCGTGATGCCCAGCGCGGTGGTCACGTGGAAATCATGCGTCTTGCCGACGAGGCAGACGGCGGGCGTCCTGGCGTTGAACACCTGTGCCAGCACGTCGTCATTCTCGGCCGAGCGCCCCGCCCGCTTGGTCATCCCGAAGGCGGTGAAGGTCGCGCGGGTGTCGGGGCGCACCTCGAAGAACTCGCTGTCGGTCGGGTTCGCCCCGGGCCAGCCGCCCTCGATATAGTCGATACCCAACTCGTCCAGCGACTGCGCGATGGCCAGCTTCTCCGGCGTCGAGAACTGCACGCCCTGCGTCTGCTGCCCGTCGCGCAGCGTGGTGTCGAAGAGGTAGAGACGTTCAGCCATGACGGGCCTCGTTGGTCAGGAGAGCTGTAGCTTGGGGGTCAGGCCAGAACGCTTGCGTTCCCGTTCGCCTCCGACCCGCCCCCAGGGCGGGGGCGAAATCGCCCCCACCCTCGGGCCGGGCGCGAACCTCTCTTCCGCAGAACACGTCGATCATACCAGCCCCTCCAGCTTGGAGGCGTCGAACCCTGCGCCGGGCACCAGTTTGACGTCCTCTTTGGACATGCGCACTTCGACGCCCGCCGCGGTGAGCGCGTTTTTCATCGCGTCGACCTGTGAGAAGTCCTTGGTTTCCATGGCGGTGGCGCGCAGGTCAAACAAGCGTTGGCTGAGCTTCGTTAGGTCCACTGCTTCCAATTCGGTGGGCTCGCCGTGAATGGATACGTGCGTTCCCTTTGTAATGCCGTTGTCACGGGCGCCGGCAGAGAAAGGCGAGAACTTTTCGATCAACGAGACGCGATCAAATCCCAATAAGAATAGGGACGAAATGAGTTTCGACTCCTGTTCCTGCTTGAGGTACTTGCCAACCAGAGTAAGCGCCAATGATGTGTTCAGATCATTGGCCAACGCATCCAAGAACTCTTCCGGTGGCCTTACCGGATGAATATTCACTCGCGGCTTAGATAGCGGGTCCCGGCCAAGAAACTCACCGATCTTGCGCAAAGTCTTCTCAGCCTCCTCCCGCTTCTTCTCCGTCCAGTCCATCGGCTTGCGGTAATGCGTGCCAAGGAACACGAAGCGGATCACCTCGCCCGGCACGCCCTGCTCCAGCAGATCATGCACGGTGAAGAAGTTGCCCAGCGATTTGGACATCTTCTTGCCCTCGACCTGCAGCATCTCGTTGTGCAGCCAGACATTCGCGAACCCGGCCCCCGCATGAGCGCATTTCGACTGGGCGATCTCGTTTTCATGGTGCGGAAACATCAGGTCGTTTCCGCCCCCGTGAATGTCGAAGGTCTCGCCCAGGAGTTCATAGGACATGGCCGAGCACTCGATGTGCCAGCCGGGCCGACCCCGGCCCCACGGGCTGTCCCAACCGGGCTCGTTGTCCTTCGCTGGCTTCCACAGCACGAAATCCATCGGGTTGCGCTTGTAGGGCGCGACCTCGACCCGCGCCCCCGCGATCATGTCGTCGACCGAGCGCCCTGAAAGCTTGCCGTAGTCGTCGTAGCTCTCCACCGCGAACAGCACGTGCCCCTCGGCCTCGTAGGCATGGCTTGAGGCGATCAGCCCCTCGATCATCGTGACCATGTCGCCGATATGCTGCGTCGCGCGCGGCATCGCGGTGGGCTCCAGCGCCCCGAGCGCGCCCATGTCGTCGAGGTACCACTGCGTTGTCTCCGACGTGATCTGGTCGATGGGTTTGCCGTCCCGGTTGGCCCGCTCGATGATCTTGTCGTCCACGTCGGTGAAGTTGCGCACATAGGTCACATGGTCCGGCCCGTAGACCTCACGCAGCAGCCGATAGAGCACGTCGAACACCACCACGGGGCGCGCGTTGCCCAGATGCGCACGGTCATAGACGGTCGGCCCGCAGACATACATCCGCACATTGTCCGGATCGATGGGCGTGAACACCTCCTTCGACCGGGTGGCGGTGTTGTGCAGTTTGATCTCGACCATGGCGTCCTCGCGCAGTTCTCCCGCGGCGGGCTTACCAACTTCGATCTGGATGAGGAATAGAAGAACGGCCCGCCTGACGATGTCAGCAGGTAATGCAGCAGATGATGATGTTGCGGTATCCGTTCATGCGAGCTGGATAGCAGGCTTCGCGCCACCTGCCAAGCGTGTTAGCGTGGGCTCATGTCGCGCGAGATGGTGAACGATATCTGCAAGGACTTCGCCGGGGCCGAGAAATCGGACCCCTGGGGCGAGGGTCATGACGCATGGAAGGTGGCCGACAAGATGTTTGCCTGCATCGGTGCGATGGGCACCGGCGTCGCGGTGAAATGCCCGGACGTCGAGACGGCGGACATGCTGAAACAGGCGGGGGTGGCCGAGAAGGCGGCCTATTTCCACAAGTCCTGGGTGCATCTCCCGTTCGGCACAACGAGCGAGGAGGAATTCCGCCACCGCCTCTCGGTATCCTACGACACGATACGCTCGAAACTGCCCAAGAAGGTCCAGGCCGCGCTAGGGCAAGCCCCAGACGCGGCGAGAGTCTGACACTGTCGGGTCCGGCGGCCCTGCACTCTAGAATCCTCGAATCCTATAATCCTAGAATCCTAGAATACTAGAATCCTAGGATCCTAGAATCCTAGAAGCCTAGAATCCTAGCGACCCGGTCTCCCCCTGCAATAACAATATGTTACACTCCACGGCTCATCGCAGGGCCCTCGCCTCAGGCTTCCGCCGCGTTCGTCTTCACGGCAAGCTGCCCCTTCGCCCAGAGCTGCACGACCTTCCACATCACGACCGGGATGGTCAGCGTCGCCGCGACCAGCGCCAGGCCGCCCAGAACGCGGAACACCTCGCCCGCGCCGACCGAGCCGAGCATCTGCATCAGCGACGAGAACGCGGCGAGCGGAAAGGTGAAGGCGCCCCAGAGCGGCGAGAAACCCGTCTCCGTCACCCAGCGCAGCCGGATCAGCAGCACGGCGAGGATCAGGATCGCGAAACACCCCAGCCCGAGCGCGAGCGTCTGGTAGCCCAGGAGCAACGCGACCGATCCGAGCACGCTCGCGGGTGCGAGGTGGATGGCGAGCAGCGGGCGCAGCGGCCCCGGCACGTCCTGCCGCGCGAACTGGGCCAGGGACGTGCCCCAGATCGCCGTGGCCAGCATCAGCGAGGCCCAGAACACCGCCTCCGAGAACAAGGTCCAGCCCAGCGGGACGGCCGCGATCGGGGCGATGATGAACCCGACGAAGGTCAGGTGCCAGACCGGCGTGACGGTCCGCGCCTCCGCAGGTCCGGTCAGCAGCGCGCGGATGACCAGCAGGAGCACGACCGCATGCACCCCGACCGCGAGCGCCAGCACCGAAGCCGCCACGCCCTCGCCCATCGGGATCAGGCCCAGCGCCATCAGCATGCCCGAGAGCGCCATCGCGGCCAGCCCGGCGCGCCCCGGCAGGACCCGCAGATCCTCGACCACCACAGCCGGGCGACGCACCACCTTGGCCCCGTAGGCAACCAGAACGAAGAGGTAGAGCAGCGTCACGCCGCCGAACAGAAGTTCGGCGGGCCAGGTGGGCATGAAGAACGCATCCGCCGCCCGCCGCCACGCGACGGCGAGGCCGAAGAGCCCGAACACGGGCGTGAACAGCGCCGGCGGTGTGCGACGCCACAGGCCGGGTTTCTTGGGCGGAACGCCGAAATCGGGCGGTGTCATGGGCTCACTCCTTCTCTCGTTCCCTATGCGCGGCGCCCGCAGGCCCCGCCATGCGCCCGGTCGTCGCGCCTCAGCCGCCCAGCGCCTTGCGCAGCATGTTGGCCGCGACGAGCAGCAGGAAGACCCCGAATGCGCGTTTGAGCGGCTTGGGGTCGAGCGCATGGGCGATGCGCACCCCGAGGGGCGCCGTGGTCAGCGTCATGGCGATGACCAGCAGGAAGGCCGGGACATTGACCGCACCGATGGTATAGGGCGGCGCGTTTCCGATATCGACGAAGAGGAACGCGATCACCGAGGGCACTGCGATCAACAGGCCGAAGCCCGCCGCGGTCGCCACAGCCCGGTGGATCGCCACGCCGTGCAGCGACATGACCGGCACGCCGAAGCTGCCGCCGCCGATCCCCATGAGGACCGACAGGAACCCGACCAGCGGCGAGAGGATCGAGCGGCCCAGTAGCCCCGGCATCTGCGACGCGACCTGCCACTCGGACTTGAAAAACAGCATGTAGAGCGCGATGACGAAGGCCACGCAGGCGAAGATCGCCTGAAGCGTCGCGGTGCGCAGCCCGGCTGCCACGAGCACGCCGACCACCGCCCCGACCGCGATCCCCGGCGCCCAGGCTCGAAGGATCGACCAGTCCACCGCGCCCTTGCGATTGTGCGACAGGACCGAGCGGACCGAGGTGACGATGATCGTGGAAAGCGACGTGGCGAGGCAGACCTGCATGAGCTCCGGCCCGTCGTAGCCCAGCCCCGCGAAAGCGTAGTAGAAGGCGGGGACGAGCACGATGCCGCCGCCCACGCCGAGCAACCCCGCCAGAACCCCGGCAAAAGCCCCGATGACCAGCAGGAGCGCCGCCATCGCGGCCAGTTGCGTCATGTCCATGTCCCGCTCCCCTCGCGCCCGGGCTTACCGGATAGCGCAGCGACGTGCCACCTGCGTCTGACGCCTTACTCCGCTGCCAGCCGTGGCTTGCGCCCGTCGACGGGTCCCAGCGCCCGCATCGCCCCGTAGTGCGACAGGAACACCTGGCCTGAAAGATCCGTCAGGAAATGCGTCCGCTGCAGGCGGTCCATGACAGGCCCTTTCACTTCGGACAGGTGAAGACGGATCCCCATGTCGCCCAGCCGCCGGTTCAATTCCTCGAGGCTTTCAAGCGCCGACAGGTCGATCACGTTCACGGCGATGCAATTCAGCACCACGTGCCGGATCGGCTGATCGTTGGCGAGCCGGTCCAGCACGTAATCCTCGATGAAGCGCGCGTTTGCGAAATAGAGGTTCTCGTCCAGCCTGAGCGACAGGAGCTCGGGATGGGTCAGGACCTTGTGCCGGTCGATGTTGCGAAAATGCTCGGTGCCGGGGACGAGCCCGATCTCGGCGATATGGGGCCGCGATGTCTTGTAGAGAAACAGCACGATCGAGAGCATGACACCGGAGGAGACCCCCACTTCGACGCCGAAGGTCAGCGTGAGCAGGATCGTCGCGGCCACGGCGGCAAAGTCCGCCTTGGAATACTGCCAGGTCCGCCTGAGAATGCCGAAATCGACGAGGCTCAGGACGGCGACGATGATCGTCGCGGCCAGCGTGGCGGTGGGCAGGAAGTAAAGCAGCGGCGTGAGGAGCAGCGCGGCGAGCGCGATGCCCACGGCAGTGAAGGCGCCTGCCGCCGGCGTCTCCGCCCCCGCATCGAAGTTCACCACGGACCGAGCGAACCCGCCCGTGACGGGATAGCCGCCCGAAAAGGCGGCCGCGATGTTGGACGCCCCCAGGCCCACGAGTTCCTGGTCCGGCGAGATCCGCTGGCGGCGTTTGGCGGCCAGCGTCTGCGCCACCGAGATCGATTCCACGAAGCCGATGATCGAGATCAGGATCGCGGGGCCGACAAGGTCGCCCATCAGCCCGAGGTCGAAATTCGGAAGTGTCAGCGGCGGAAGCCCCTGCGGCACGTCCCCCACGATATCCACGCCCTTTCCGGCGAAATCGAAGGCGAAAGACAAGAGCGTCGTGACGGCCACCGCGGCCACCGGACCCGCCTTCGCGAGGACGTCAGCAAGGCGCGGCTTCAGCCCGAGCTTCAGAAGCAGCGGCTTCAGACCTTTGCGCACCCAGAACAGGAAGGCGATCGACCCTGCGCCCACTGCAAGGGTGATGAGGTTGGTCTCGCCCACGTGGGAAATCAGCGTCGCCAGCCGGTCGAACAGCGCCTCGCCGTGGGCCGGCACGCCCAGGACGTGCTTCATCTGCGAGGTCGCGATGAGCAGGCCCGAGGCGGTAATGAACCCGGCGATCACCGGGTGCGACAGGAAATTTGCCAGGAACCCGAGCCGGAACACCCCCATCACCATCAGGACGAGACCGGACAGGAATGCCAGCGTGATCGCGGCGGCGGCGTATTCGGCCGGTGTCTCCAGCCCCAGGTTCCCGATGGCCGCGGCTGTCATGAGCGAGATAACCGCGACCGGCCCCACGGCCAGCGCCCGCGATGTGCCGAAGATCGCATAGGCCACCAGCGGCAGGATCGAGGCGTAGAGGCCCATCTCCGGCGGCAGCCCGGCGAGCAGCGCATAGGCCAGCGACTGCGGGATCAGCATGATCGTGACGATCACCGCGGCGACGAGGTCCGAGACCAGCGTGTCGCGACGATACTCCGACCCCCAGTCCAGAATGGGAAAATACCGCCGGACGGACCCCGCCCGGCCGCCTGTCTTCAGAAGCGACATGCCCTGACCCCTCGTGTGTCGTGAAGCGTTGTGTGGCGGGCCGGGTCAACCCGGCCCTGCCGGTCAGGCGCGCGAGCGTGCGGCCTGGTAGATGAGCTGGCACCGCGTGCCGCTGCGGCAGTAGGCAAGGAGCTTGTCGTTCTCCGCCATCGCCTGCGCAAACCCCTCGGCGGCGCTCTCCGCCTCGGGCCGGCTCTGCACCGGCAGGAAATAGGTCCTCAGACCCGCTTCCTGCGCCGCCGCCTCGATTTCGGCCCAGGCCGGCTGGTCCGGGTCTTCGCCATCGGGGCGGTTGCACATCAGCCCAGTGTACCCCTGCGCCTTGATCTCGGGCACGTCCGACACCGCGACCTGCGTGGCCACAGTTACCTTGTCATCGAGAATGGTCATCTGCATCGCGCGTCCTCCTTTGCCCTCATCAGAGCTTGTTGACCGGGACCTTCAGGAACACGTCGCCCTGTTCGTCCTTGGGCGGCATCTGACCTGCCCGCATGTTCACCTGCAAGGATGGAATGATGAGCCGGGGCATGTCGAGCTGCGCGTCGCGCTCGGTGCGGAACTTGACGAAGTCCTCTTTCGTCTTGCCGCCGCCCACGTGGATGTTGTGCGCTTTCTCGTCGGCAACCGAGGTTTCCCACTGGATATCGCGCCCGTTGGGACCGTAGTCGTGGCACATGAACAGCCGCGTTTCGTCGGGCAGCGCCAGCACCTTCTGTATGGAATCGTAAAGCACGCCCGCGTCCCCGCCCGGGAAGTCGGCGCGCGCCGAGCCGCCGTCGGGCATGAACAGCGTATCGCCGACAAAGGCCGCATCGCCCACCACATGCGTCATGCAGGCTGGCGTGTGGCCCGGCGTGTGCATCGCGAAGGCGGTCATGCCGCCGATCCGGTAGGTATCGCCTTCCTTGAAGAGGCGGTCAAACTGCGACCCGTCACGCTGGAACTCGGTGCCTTCGTTGAAGACCTTGCCGAAGGTGTCCTGCACGATCGTGATATTCTCGCCAATACCGATCTTGCCACCCAGCTTCTGCTGGATATAGGGCGCGGCGGACAGGTGGTCGGCATGGACATGCGTCTCGATCAGCCACTCGACCTCGAGCCCGTTCTCCTGAACATAGGCGATGATCTCGTCGGCATTGTCATAGGTGATGCGCCCGGCGGCATAATCGATGTCCATCACGCTGTCCACGATGGCACAGGCGTTGGACGCCGGGTCCTTGACCACGTAGGAGATCGTGTTGGTGGCCGGGTCGAAGAACGCCTTCACGTCCGGTTTGACCGAGGTTTCCACGGGGTAGCTGTCTGTCATGTCCTTCATAACTCCCTCCAGATTGACCGGGTGACACGCATGCCCCCCGGCGGGGTCCAGTTTGGACTGAATACGCATCCGATGCACGCATTCAAGCCGTTGAAGATGAGATAGGCGTCGCGCCGCGACGGGTAAACCCCTTATATTCGTTTTTTTGAATTTATTTTCTGGCACACCGCAGACGCAATGAAAAAAGGGCCGTGCGCGGCGGCACGGCCCTTCGATGACTTCACGTTTCGACGTGTCAGGCAGTCTGTCCCTGCGTCCGGCGTTCGGCCGTCACGCGCATCGACCCCTTGGCGATCACGATGCCCACGATCAGCGCGGCGGTGAAGATCAGCACATCCGCATTCAGCGTCGAAAGCACCGGGATGGACGCGCCCGGGCAGAAACCCGCGATGCCCCAGCCGATGCCGAACACGGCCGACCCGCCGACGAGCTTGCCGTCGATGATCCGGTTCGTGGGCACCGAGAAGCCGGAGGCGAACAGGGGCTTGCCACGCCGGAACAGGAGCCAGTAGCCGGGCGCGGTCACGAGAAGCGCCCCGCCCATCACGAGGATGAGCGACGGGTCCCACGCCCCGGCCACGTCGAAGAAGTTCTGCACCTTCGCCGGGTTCGCCATGCCCCCGATCGAGACGCCGAGGCCAAACAGGAGGCCCGAGATATAGATGAGCAGCTTTTGCATCGGTCAGCCTCCGATCACGTGACGCAGGATGTAGACGGTGATCCCGCCGAAGAGCAGGAAGGTGATCGTTGCCGTGATCGACCGTGGCGACAGTCGCGCGATCCCGCAGACCCCGTGGCCCGAGGTGCAGCCGGAGCCGTAGGTCACGCCGATGCCGACCAGCACGCCGCCGAGGATCATGAGACCCCGGTTCATCGGCACTTCGATCGCCGGGAAACCGCCCGTGACGGCCAGAATGGCCAGCGGTGCCGTCAGCATCCCCGCGATGATGATCGCACGCCAACTCCAGTCGGAGGAGGAAGACGGGGTGATGAAACCGGCAAGAATGCCCGTTGCGCCCAACACGTTGCCTCGCACGGCCATGAGCAGCACGGTGCCCAGACCGATCAGCAATCCCCCGATCAGAGAGGCCCAGGGGGTAAAGGCCGTTTCGATGACTTCCATGTTCGCCTCACTCGTTCATGTCGTCCCTGAACGCCCGACTTAAGGGATCGTTCATCCGGCCACAAGGATACATTCAAAAAAATGATTTCTTTCTGATGTTCGTGAGCGAGTGAGGATACTTTCCCGACATGGCGCGCTCTTGGCCGCACTCATTCCTGGGGCGCGGGCAAATTTAGCAAAAATCGGAACATCGGTCTTTGACCCCTTTGGGCCGCCGAGCGCATTGCGGGCCTCTCGAGCGCCCGGACCCGTTGATTCCGCCCACGAATGTTAATATTTGCATGAGACCTGAGAATGTCGTTTATTTCTTTCAGCCCCACCACACAGGACTGCGCCATGGCCCTACCCGTAATCACCGAGGATATGTCCGAGACGGACATGGACAAGATGGTGGCCTCCGCTTGCGATGCCTCGACCTTCCTCAAGGCGATCAGCCACGAAGGCCGGCTCATGATCCTGTGCCACCTTGTCACCGGCGAGAAATCCGTGACCGAGCTCGAGGAGCTTCTGTCGGCCCGGCAGGCCGCGGTCAGCCAGCAGCTCGCCCGCCTGCGGCTCGAGGGTCTCGTCACCCCCCGGCGCGAAGGCAAGGCGATCTACTATTCCCTCGCCGACGACCGGCCCCGCCGCGTGCTCGAAGTGCTCTACGACATGTTCTGCGCCACGGATGGCGCGCCGTCGAAAGCGGCCGGCTGACCGCCCGCCCCCGATCACATCCCATGAAATCTGCCGAAATCATCCGATGATTTCGACCCCTTCGGCTCGCCCCGCACCCGAAGTCCTTCGAGAATTTCGACCGAAATCCGCACCGGATTTCGGGTGGCCCCGCCCTCGCGTCCGGGTATAGGGTCCGGACAAACGCGCGAGTGAGACATGACCGACAGCTTCATCCCCGCCCCGGACACCCAAAAGCAGATGCGCGACGCGCTGGGGCTTTTCGCCACCGGCGTCACTGTCGTCACCTGCATGTCGCCCCGCGGCCCCCTCGGGATCACGGTCAACAGCTTCACCAGCGTCTCGATGGACCCGCCGCTCATCCTGTGGTGCCCGGCCAAGTCCTCGCGTCGGCACGACGCGATGGCGTCGGCCTCGAACTTCGCGCTGCACATCATGGGCGAGGACCAGGACAACATCGCCCTGGGCTTCACCAAAACCGGCGAGGCTTTCGACGGTTTCGACTGGATCACCTCGGATCGCGACGTGCCGTTGATCGAGAACTGCCCGGCCCGGTTCGAATGCCACATCCGCGACCGGATCGACGCGGGCGATCACACCGTCATCATCGGCCATGTCGATCGCGTCACGACGACCGACGCCGTGCCGCGCGTGTTCATGGCGGGCAACTGGGGCAACTTCCTGCACCAGGATTAACGAGTGAGCACGGCCCCGCGCTGATACTCCCCGCGCTCCTCGCTCCCGTCCGGGAACGCCACTTCCACCGTCACGGACTGAACAGAGCCCAACGGGTAGGTCAGATAAGGCAGGATTTCATCGGAATAGAGCGCGTTCGGGGCCGCCTCGTCCTCGTGGCACGGTTCGTGTTCCAGCGGCGCGAGCCGCTCTCCGTTCACCGAGAACCGGATGCGCTCGACGCCGCAGCGCCATGCGAGCAGGTTGGTGAAATAGAGCAGATCGCGCCCGTCGTATTCGCGTACCGCAACCCAGCTCGCCTTGGTCATCGACAGGATCTGCTTGGCGTCCTGCGCAGTGCTCGGCACAGCCGCCCCGAGACCCAGTGCCAGTGCGACACCGGCCACCAGCCCCCGCCGCTTCATCCAACGTGTCATTTTTTCGCTCTTTCCTCGCCTCCGGGCGCTTTTTCGGCGCGTCCCCTCCGCATATAGTGCCAGAAATTCCGCGGGCGGGCAAAGGCGGTCGACAGGCATGACGACATCGGCGATTTCCGGCAACGGTCGGGTGCAGGCCTTCAACCTGCTGGTGGTCGGCCAGGGGGGGCGCATCGGCTATGAGGCGCTTTTGTTCCTGTCGTCCCTGCGCCAGAACGATCCCGGCTTTCGCGGCCGCGTCATCGTGGCCGAACCGCAGCCGGGGCCCTTGTGGCAGAAGGATCCGCGCCTGTCCGACGACCAGCGCGAGGCACTGGAAAAACTCGACGCCGAGATCGTGCCTTTCGACAGTGTCCATTTCGGGCAGGACTATCCCAATGGCAACAAGATCGAGGCGCTGGCGACCCTGCCCCCCGGCGAACCATTCGTCTTCTTCGACAGCGACACCATCGTCACCGACCGCCTCTCGCGCGTCCCCTTCGACTTCGACCGCCCCGCCGCCTCGATGAAACGCGAAGGCACATGGCCCACGATCGAACTCTACGGGCCGGGCTACACCGAGACGTGGAAATCGCTCTACGACCACTTCGGGCTCGATTTCGAAAGCTCCCTCGACCTTTCCGAGCCGGACGAATACTGGGGCCGCTACCTCTACTTCAACGCGGGCTGGTTCTTCGGTGCGGACCCGGAGGCATTCGGGCGCCGCTACCTCGACACGGCGCTCTCGATCCGCGACGACCGGCCCGAGGCGCTGGTCTGCCAGGAAATATTCCCCTGGCTCGACCAGATCGCCCTGCCCCTCGTGATCCACGGCCTCGGCGGCGGACGCCCGGGGCCGGAACTCGACGGGCTGGACGGTTCGGTCACCTGTCACTGGCGCGTCCTGCCGCTGGCCTATGCCCGCGAGAGCGACGCGACCATCGCCGCGCTGGAGGCCGCCGCGGCCCCCAACAAGGTCAAAAAGGTCCTGAAGAACCACGAACCGATGCTGCGCATGATCTACCAGGGGCGCGGGCACAAGGCGCGCGAGATGTTCGACCGCGCCGACCTGCCCCGCGCCGAAAAGGTCATCCGTAACCAGTTGAAACGCGAAGGGTTCTGGATGCGCTGAGGCTCAGGCGCGGGAGGCCCCGAGCACCCCGGCCCAATGCGCCAGCCGCGCCTCCGCCACCGTCTCGCGCGCCATGGGGCTCAGATCCCGATCCAGCGTCTCCACCACCTCGACCGTCACCGCGCCGGACCCGTCGTCGGCCTCCGCCATCCCGGGGGCGAGGCCGGATCGCGACCCGTGGCGCAGCATGAACCCGAGCTTGCGTGCGAGGGCACCCGGGTCCGAGACGCATTTCACCCAGACGCGCGCGCCGACCCGGATCGCACAGATCGTCCAGGTCACCTCGCGCTCGACCCATGCGCGGCGCGCCGCGCGCCTGTCATCCCTCGAAATCGCCATCTTGCCACCTTTTTATCCGGGTGTTAAATCTCCTGACAGAATTTAACCCGGGTGTAAATGGATGGACGACGAAAGTCTCACCGCGTTCCAGGGCCGCGACCGCATTGCGCAAGGCACACGCGCCGAGCTCGAGGCCCGGCTCGCCCCCCTTGGGCCGCACCCCGAGGGGCTGCTCGTCTTCTCCGACGCCACGGGGCGCGAGACGGACCTGAACCTCACCGGCACCGCGCCCGCGCCCCAGCGCGGGCGTCCGAAGCTGGGCGTGAAAGCGCGCGAGGTGACGCTCCTGCCCCGCCACTGGGACTGGCTCGCGGGTCAACGCGGCGGGGCCTCGGCGGCCCTGCGTCGGCTGGTCGAGGAGGCCCGGCGCGCCGAGGCGGCCGAGCGGCCCGAGGCGACCGACCGCGCCTATCGCTTCATGTCCAACATGGCCGGCGACCTGCCGGGGTTCGAGGAGGCGGCGCGCGCGCTCTACGCGGGCGACGAGATCGGCTTCGACGCGGCCACCGCCGACTGGCCCCCCGACATCCGCGACCACGCCCGCGACCTCGGCCCCTTCCGCTGATTTATCTCGGGATTTGAATACGTTCCTCCCCGCCCCTTGCGCGATTGATGAGCCGGGCGTTTCGCCGTAGCGTCACCCGCATCCAGTCTTGGGAGGACAAATATGTCAGACGCACAGATGAACGGCTTCGAAACCCTGCAGGTCCACGCGGGAACCGAGCCGGACCCGGCCACCGGCGCACGCCAGGTGCCGATCTACCAGACCACGTCCTACGTGTTCAAAGACGCCGACCACGCGGCCCGGCTCTTCAACCTCGAAGAGGTGGGCTACATCTATTCCCGCCTCACCAACCCGACGGTCGGCGCACTCGCCAACCGCATCTGCGCGCTCGAAGGCGGTGCGGGGGCGGTCTGCACCTCCTCGGGCCACGCGGCGCAGATCATGGCGCTCTACCCGCTGATGGCGCCGGGGCGCAACATCGTGGCCTCGACCCGTCTCTACGGCGGCACCTACACGCAGTTCACGCAGGTCTTCAAACGCTTCGGCTGGTCCTGCACCTTCGTCGATTTCGACGATCCCGACGCAGTGGCCGCGGCCATCAACGATGACACCCGGGCGCTGTTTTGCGAATCCATCGCGAACCCCGGCGGCGTCGTGACAGACCTCGCCGCGATTTCCAAAGTCGCCGACAACGCGGGCATCCCGCTCATCGTCGACAACACCTCGGCCACCCCATACCTGTGCAACCCGATTGCCCACGGGGCCACGCTGGTCGTGCATTCGACCACGAAATACCTCACCGGCAACGGCACGGTGACCGGCGGCGCCATCGTGGATTCGGGCAAGTTCGACTGGTCCGCCTCGGACAAGTTCCCCTCTCTCTCCGAACCCGAGCCCGCCTACCACGGCATCACTTTCCACGAGGCGCTGGGGCCCATGGCCTTCACCTTCCACTCCATCGCCATCGGCCTGCGCGACCTCGGCATGACCATGAACCCGCAGGCGGCGCATTACACGCTCATGGGGATCGAGACCCTCAGCCTGCGCATGGACAAGCACACCGAGAACGCCCAGAAGGTCGCGGAATGGCTGGACAAACACGAGGCGGTGGAAAAGGTCACCTATGCTGGCCTCGCCTCCTCGCCCTACCACGAGACGGGCAAGCGGATCTGCCCGCGCGGCACCGGCGGGCTCTTCACCGTGACGCTCAAGGGCGGCTATGACACCTGCGTGAAGCTCGTGAACAGCCTCAAGCTCTTCAGCCACGTGGCCAACCTCGGCGACACCCGCTCGCTCGTGATCCACTCGGCCTCGACCACCCACCGCCAGCTCTCCGATGAGCAGCGCGAGGCGGCGGGCGCGGGCAATAACGTGGTGCGCTTCTCGATCGGGATCGAAGCCGTGGACGACATCATCGCCGACCTCGATCAGGCCCTGTCGGCCGCGACCTGACGAGACCGGCGCGCCCGCCCGCCGGGCGCGCCTCCCCGGATCACCCTTTTCCAACCGATGATCCGCCGGGCATCGGGGACAGACAGCCCCGATGCCAACATCGCGCAAAACGCACCGATGAATACCCGCCGCAGGGCCCGCCGGCCCGACCAATAGAAAGCCCGTCTTTCCGGTCGCGAAATATCCTCGGGAGTTTGGGGGCAGACAGCCCCCAAAGCCTGCATGGCTCGAACGCGGTAAAAAGCGCGCGCGCCAGCGCGCCCCTTCACCTCACTCCTGCGCGTCCAGCAGGACCGCCGAGACCGGCGCGAAGTCCACCGTCTGCGCCCGGTTGCCCAGTGACCATTCCAGCAAAGCCTGGATCGACTCCGGCCGCACCCGGGCCACCGCGATCACGCGCTCCTCGTTGCGCGCCCGGAACGCCACGTTGTCGAGGAACCGCCGGATCACGTCGCCTGTCTGCCCCTCCCCGTCGAGATCACGAAACACGAGACCTGCGGGCACGTCGTCGCGGATCGCCGTCTTGTGCCCCGTGTTGAGCCCTTCCGGATAGGTGACAAGGCCCAGCCCGCGCTCGTCCACGTTGGTCACGATCTGCGCCGCCGCCTCGCCCAGCCCCTGGAACCCGGCATTCCGTTCGATCATCACCGCGACCACATCCTTCATCAGCGGCGCATAGGCCTGGAACGTGACCTCCACATCCATCGCGGTCGCGAGGTCCGGCAGCGGCACGATCAGCACAACTTCGGCCCCGTTGTCGCGGTAGAACCGGATCGCCTCTTCGGCATCGGGGGCCGAGGCATCGACCGCCACGGACAGCGGGAATGGCATCACCGCGAGATCGCCCACCTCGCTCCGGCCCGGACCGGTGTCGAGCAGCACCACCGCCATCTGCGGTAGCCCGGGGCTGCTCTCGAAGGGCAGTCCGTTGCGCCGGATCGCGGGTTGCGGTCCGGCCTCGGCAGCCTCCTGCGCGACGGTTTCCCCGATCGAGGGGAGGCGATCCGTCACGACCTCAGCATCCGGGTTCGGCGCATCCTCTTCCAGCCGGTCATCGGCTTCGGGGAGCGGGGGCGGATCGAAACTGCTCTGCCCCGCGGTGCGCAGCGTGCCGTCCTCCTCGGGCATCCGCACGTCCGGTGTCGTCGGGTTCGCGGGCGCCACCACCGTGGGAAGCTGGGCGCGCTCCCCGCTCTCGGCACCCTCCCCGGCAGGCATGGTGTCGGTCACGGCGGGATCGGTGGGATCGTCGCTGGGCGTGACCACCGCCGCTTCGGGCGCCGCTTCCTCGGCCTCCGCGTCCACAGTGTCGCCCGCCGAACCTTCCGCCACGTTACCGGGCGCCTCCGGCGCGACCGGCTCCGCGGCGGGCGCGGGCTCTGAAAGCGCCGCCACTTCGTCCTCCCGGGCGGGCGCATCGACGTCTTCCGATGGCGCGGGCGTCGTGTCTGGTGCGGGCGACCCGGCAACCTCGGGCGCAGACGTCGACTCTGGTGCCTCCGACATGACCTGCGCCCCTTCGGACGCCTGCGCGTCAACCGACGGCTCCGCCGTCATCTCCTCGGCCTGTTCTTCTGCGGTGTCCCCCGCCGCCTCCGGCGCGCTATCCCCTTCGGCCGCGATGTCGGCCCCGGAGCCTACCTCGGCCTCAGGTTCGGCAGGATCGTCGGCGGCCTCGGGCGCCTCCGCCTCCGGCGGCTCCACCGCGGCCTCTGCCTCCGGCACCTCCGGTGCTGTCCCGGGCGTCTCGGCCACCGGCACGTCCGGCGCGGCAGTGTCCAGTTCCACGGGGTCGATCAGCACCGCCGCCGCCGTGACACCGACGGCCGCGACCACGACGCCGACCAGCATTCCGGGTATCGTTCCGCTCGCCAATTGCGCCCCCGTTCTCGTCTTCGTTCTGCCGTCCCGGCCCGGTGCTCTTGACCCTCGGGCCCGGCTCTGAACATGTATACCGCGACCCTGCCCTGATGAAAGCCCCAAGGCGCCGCCATGATCCTGCTCATCGATAATTACGACAGCTTCACCTACAACCTCGTCCACTACTTCGGCGAGCTCGGGGCCCAGATGAAGGTGGTGCGCAACGACGCCCTGAACGTGCAGGAGGCGATGGGGATGCGGCCCGAGGCGATCGTCCTTTCCCCCGGCCCCTGCGACCCGGACCAGGCGGGCATCTGCCTCCCCCTCACTCTCGCCGCCGCCGAAGCGCGCACACCCCTCCTGGGCGTCTGCCTGGGCCACCAGACCATCGGTCAGGCCTTCGGTGGCAAGGTGGTGCGCCATACGGAAATCGTCCACGGCAAGATGGGCGAGATCATCCACGAAGGTGCGGGCGTTTTCACGGGCCTGCCGTCGCCGCTCAAAGGCACGCGCTATCACTCGCTCGTGGTGGAGCGGGGCAGCCTTCCCGAAAGCCTCGAGGTGACGGCCCAACTCGCCGACGGCACGATCATGGGCCTCAGGCACCGCGAACTGCCCATCGAAGGCGTGCAGTTCCACCCCGAAAGCATACGGTCCGAACACGGCCACGCGCTGATCCGCAATTTCCTCGACACGGTGAAGGTCCCCGCATGAGCGACACGATGAAGCCCCTGATCTATTCGGCCTCCGAAGGGCCGCTCTCGCGCACGCAGGCCGAGGCGGCGTTCCAGGAGTTGTTCGAGGGCACCGCGAGCGAGGCCCAGATCGCGGGTCTCCTCATGGCGATGCGCGCCCGGGGCGAGTCCGTGGCCGAATATGCCGCCGCCGCCGCCGCGATGCGCGCGGCCTGCGTCCCGGTCAAGGCGCCCGCGGGCGCGATGGACATCGTCGGCACCGGGGGCGACGGCAAGGGCACGCTAAACATTTCCACCGCCACCGCCTTCGTCGTCGCGGGCGCGGGCGTGCCGGTGGCCAAGCACGGCAACCGCAACCTCAGCTCGAAATCCGGCTCGGCCGACGCGCTCGGCGTCATGGGGATCGACGTGATGGTCGAGGCGCCCGTGGTCGAACGCGCGCTGGCCGAAGTGGGCATCGGCTTCATGATGGCCCCCATGCACCACCCGGCGATGAAACACGTCATGCCCGTGCGCATGGAGCTGGGCTGCAAGACGATCTTCAACATCCTCGGGCCGCTCACCAACCCGGCGGGCGTGAAGCGCCAGCTCACCGGCGCCTTCGCCATCGACCTCATCTTCCCGATGGCCGAGGCGCTGCGCGACCTCGGGTCCGAGGCGGCCTGGCTCGTCCACGGCTCCGACGGCACGGACGAGATCGCGATTTCCGGCCCCACCTCGGTCGCCGCCCTCGCGGACGGCAAGATCACCGGCAAGGAGATCCACCCGGAGGACGCAGGCCTGCCGGTCCACCCGTTCCGCGACATCCTCGGCGGCACGCCAGAGGAGAACGGCAAGGCGTTCGCCGACCTGCTCGAAGGTGCGCCCGGCGCCTATCGCGACGCGGTGCTCCTGAATGCCGCCGCCGCCCTCGTGGTGGCCGGCAAGGCGGGCGACCTGCGCGAAGGTGCCGAGATGGCGCGCGCCTCCATCGACAGCGGCGCGGCAAAGGCCAAGGTCGACGGGCTCGCGGCGATCACCCGCAAGGCGGCATGATCCTCAACCCCAACCTCGCGGCGACGCGCCCCTCGCCCGTGGTCGAGGCGAAGCGCTGGATCGCGGACAAAGCCTTCGCGCCCGACTTCCCCCTCCTCAACGTCTCGCAGGCCGCGCCGGTCGACCCGCCGCCCGAAGCGCTGCGGCAGGCGATGGCAGAGACCGCGCTCACCCTGCCCGCCGCCCATGTCTACGGACCCGTGCTGGGCCTGCCCGCCCTGCGCGAAACCCTCGCCGCCCGGGTCTCCCGCCACTACGGCGGCACCGTCACGCCGGGCAACGTCGCGATCACCCAGGGCTGCAACCAGGCGTTCTGCGCCGCCCTCGCCACGCTCGCGGGCCCCGGCGACGAGGTGCTCCTGCCGACCCCTTGGTATTTCAACCACCACATGTGGCTCACGCTCTCCGGCGTGCGCCCCGTCCCGCTCCCCACGGAGAACGAGCTTCTGCCAACCGTGGCCGACGCCGAGGCGCGCCTCACCGACCGCACCCGCGCCATCGTGCTGGTCACGCCCAACAACCCGGCCGGCGTCGAATACCCGGCCGACCTCGTCCACGCCTTCGCGGACCTGGCCCGCCGCCACGGCCTCGCCCTCATCCTCGACGAGACCTACCGGGATTTCGACAGCCGCCCGGGCGCGCCCCATGACCTCTTCGCCCACCCGGACTGGGCCGACACGCTCATCCACCTCTATTCCTTCTCCAAGGCCTACCGCCTCACCGGCCACCGCGTCGGCGCGCTGGTCGCGGGGGCCGACCGGCTCCCCCCGGTGGAGAAGTTCCTCGACACCGTGGCGATCTGCCCGAACCAGATCGGCCAGCACGCGGCCCTCTGGGGTCTCGAACACCTCGCGGACTGGCTCGCGGGCGAACGGGACGAGATCCTCGCCCGGCGCGGCGCAATCGAGGAAGGCTTCGCCACCCTCCCCGGCTGGTCGCTCTCCGCCGCCGGCGCCTACTTCGCCTACGTCCGCCACCCGTTCGACGAAAGCAGCGCCACGCTCGCGCGTCGGATGGTCGACGATATCGCGGTGCTGGCCCTGCCCGGCACCATGTTCACGCCCGAAGACGACGTCTCCGGCGCGGCCCACCTGCGTATCGCCTTCGCAAACATCGACCGCGACGGCATCCAGACCCTGATGCACCGCCTCACAACCCTCTCCTGATCTCCTTCTTCGTTTCGAAAATACTTCGGAGGGGGTCCGGGGGAGGCTGGCCTCCCCCGCCACCGCGACGGCCCGCGCGCCAGCGCGGGACGGCGCAAGACCTGCGCGCGCGCCAGCGCGCTCCGCACGACAACCGAACCACCCCAAAACCCCTGTTGGCATTCATCCGGACGACCGTTACAACCCACTGACCCTAACAAGGACACGCCCATGTTCTCGAACATTTCGCGCTTTTTCGTCTGGATCATCATGGCCCTCGTCGTCGTCGGGCTGGTCGGCTTCGGCTCGGTCAATTTCGGCGGCTCCGGGCAGTCCATCGGCCGCGTCGGCGACACCGAAATCGACGCCTCCGCCTATTTCCGCGAACTCAATGCCGAGATGAACGCGTGGCAGGCGACCACCGGCGAGAACCTGACCATCGCGCAAGCCCAGGCCATCGGCCTCGACCAGCGGGTGCTTTCGCGCGTCATCGCGACCACCGCGCTCGAGGACGAGATCGACCGGATGAAACTCTCCGTGGGGGATCAGAACCTCGCCAACCGCGTGACCGAGATTCAGGCGTTCCAGGGGGTCGACGGCCGCTTCGACCGCGACACCTACGATTTCGTTCTGGAACAGTCCGGCCTCACCGCGCAGGAGTTCGAGGAATCGCTGCGCGCCGAGGTGGCCCGCACCATCCTCGCCGATGCGGTGACGAGCGGCGTGGACGTGCCCACGACCTATACATCGACGCTCTACGCCTGGGCGCGCGAAACACGCGACTTCACCTGGGCGCCCGTCACCCGCTCCGCACTCGAAACGCCGGTGCCTGATCCGACCGAGGCCGAGCTTCGCACCTTCTACGAAGAAAACCCGAACCCCTTCACCATCCCGGAGACGCGGCAGATCACCTACGGCTGGCTCAAACCCGAAGACGTGATGGACGAGGTGCCGGTGGACGACGAACAGCTGCGCCAACTCTACGAGTCGCGGATTTCCGAGTTCCAGGTACCCGAACGCCGCCTCGTCGAACGCCTCGTCTTCGGCAACGAAGAAGACGCGCAGGCCGCCGCCGACCGGATCGAGGCGGGCGAAAGCACCTTCGATCAGGAGGTGCAGAACCGCGGCCTCACACTGTCCGACGTGGACCTGGGCGACGTGACCCGGCGCCAGTTGGGCCAGGCGGGCGAGCCGGTCTTTGCGCTCGAGGAACCCGGCGTGGTCGGACCCGTGATGACCGATCTCGGCCCCGCCCTTCTGCGCATGAACGCGATCCTCGCGGCGCAGGAAACCAGCTTCGAGGAGGCCCGCGACCAGCTGGTCGAGGATTACGCCGCCGACGCGGCCCGCCGCCTCGTGCGCAGCCGCGCCACCGAAATTGACGAGATGCTGGCGGGCGGCGCCACGCTCGAGGAACTGGACAGCGAAGGGCTCATGCCCGTGGACACCATCGGCTGGACCGAGGGGATGGACGAAGGCATCGCCGCCTATGCCCCCTTCCGCGAAGCTGCCGCCGAGGCGAGCGAGAACGACTTCCCGCAGGTGACCGAACTCGAAGACGGCTCGGTCTTCGCCCTGCGCCTCGACGGGATCACCGAACCCACCCTGCGCCCCTTCGACGAGGTGCGCGACGTGGCCGAGACCCTCTGGCGCCAGGATGCCCTCGCCGACGCGCTGGTGGCGCGGGCCGAGGAGCTTCTGCCGCAGTTCGAAAGCGGGGCCGAGGCGCCCTCTACAGTCGGCCTGACCGAGGTGATCGAGGAGGAGATCGACCGCACCGCCTTCATCCAGGGCGCGCCGCGCAACATGGTCGAACAGGTCTTCACGATGGATGAGGGCAGCTGGCAGGTCGTGCGCGGCACGGGCGGCCAGGTGGTGGTCGTCGGCCTCACCGACATCAACGCCCCCGACCAGGACAGCGCCGAGGCGCAGGAGATCAAGTCGGCCTTCTCGCAGCGCATGTCCCAGACCCTCGGCCTCGACCTGCAGGATGCCTTCGCGACCGCGCTCGAGGACGAGGCGGGCGTCACGCTGGACCAGGCGATGATCAACGCCGTCCACGCCAATTTCCCGTGAGCTGACCCGATGGCCCTGACCCCGTCCTTCGACGCCTTCGAGGCCGGCTGGAATGCCGGCGCGAACCAGGTGGTCTATACCCGGCTCGCCGCCGACCTCGACACCCCCGTCTCGCTCATGCTCAAGCTGACCGAGGCGCGCACGGACAGCTTCATGCTCGAATCCGTCACGGGCGGGGAGGTGCGCGGACGCTACTCGATCATCGGGATGAAGCCCGACCTGATCTGGCAGTGCCACGGCGAAGGCGCGCGCGTGAACCGGCAGGCCCGCTTCGACCCCGAGGCGTTCGAACCCGTGGCCGAGGACCCTCTCACGTCCCTGCGCGCCATCCTCGCCGAGAGCGAGATCGCCCTGCCCGACGACCTGCCCGCCGCCTCCGCCGGCCTTTTCGGCTACCTGGGCTACGACATGATCCGGCTGGTCGAACACCTGCCCGACGTGAACCCCGACCCGCTGGGCCTGCCCGACGCGGTGATGATGCGCCCCTCCGTGGTCGCCGTCCTCGACGGGGTGAAGGGCGAGGTGATCCTCGTCTCCCCCGTGTTCCAGTCGTCGGGCCTGTCGGCCAAAGCCGCCTATGCCCAGGCCGCCGAACGGGTACAGGACGCGCTGCGCGACCTCGAACGCCAGCCGCCCACATCCCACGACCTCGGCGAAACCGCCGAAATCGGCGCGCCGGTCTCGAACTTCGCGCATGCGGACTACCTCGCCGCCGTGGAGCGCGCGAAGGAATACATCCGCGCGGGCGACATCTTCCAGGTCGTGCCGGCGCAGCGCTGGACGCAGGACTTCCCCCTGCCGCCCTTCGCGCTCTACCGCTCGCTCCGCCGCACGAACCCCTCGCCCTTCATGTTCTTCTTCAACTTCGGCGGGTTCCAGGTCATCGGCGCGTCGCCGGAGATCCTCGTGCGCGTCTTCGGGCGCGAGGTGACGATCCGCCCCATCGCCGGCACACGGCCGCGCGGCGAGACGCCCGAGGCCGACAAGGCCTTCGAGGAGGATCTGCTGTCGGACCAGAAGGAACTGGCCGAACACCTTATGCTCCTCGACCTCGGCCGCAACGACGTGGGCCGCGTGGCGAAGATCGGCACCGTGCGCCCGACCGAGGAATTCATCATCGAGCGCTACAGCCACGTCATGCACATCGTGTCCAACGTGGTGGGCGAACTGTCCGAGGAACACGACGCCCTCTCCGCCCTCCTCGCGGGCCTGCCCGCGGGCACCGTCTCCGGCGCGCCCAAGGTGCGCGCGATGGAGATCATCGACGAGCTGGAACCGGAGAAGCGCGGCGTCTACGGCGGCGGCGTCGGCTATTTCTCGGCGATGGGCGACATGGACATGTGCATCGCCCTGCGCACCGCCGTCGTGAAGGACCAGAAGCTCTACATCCAGGCAGGCGGCGGCGGGGTCTACGACTCCGACCCCGAGGCGGAATTCCAGGAAACGGTGAATAAGTCCAAGGCCATCCGCCGCGCGGCGGAAGACGCGGGCCTCTTCACCCGCTCGGGCAACGCCTGACGCCTGCCATGGAGGCTCGGTGGCAGGGTGATCTTCCCGCCCTCTCAACGCCTGCGCGCTCTGCTGTCCGGACAGGCACAAGAAGGGCCGAGTCCGAACCGCACGGTCAGGAAAACAGCCGGAGGGGGCGAAGCCCCCTCCGCCGGGTCGCCCGCGCCAGCGGGCGAAACCCCTACTCCACGGGCATCGCCATGACCTTGCCGCCCTGCAGGAACGGAACGAGCACCATCTCGCCCATCATGCCGATATCCCCGGCCCCGGCCTCGGTGGTCGCCAGCACCTCCAGCCCGGACCCGTCATAGGCCACGATCTCGCCCGTCGGGTTGTCCGAATAGATCAGCCGCCCGCCGATCTCCACGATCCCGTCGATGGCCCCGGTCTCGCCTGCGCCTTCCAGCGTCGTCACCTCGGCGCTGTCATAGGCCACGCCCATGAGCTTGCCCGCGCCGTTGATCTGGCCCTGCTCCATCAGCCATTCCTCGCCCATCGAGCCGACGACGAGCCGGTCGTCCTGCGCCCAGATGCCGTTGGGCAGGCTCATGGTCCCGGCGTCGACGAACACCTCGGCGGCCCCGTCCATCACCTTGTAGACACCGCCTCCGAACATGTCGGTCACGTAGATGGCGCCGTCCGGCCCCACCGCCACGTCATTGGGAAACTGCGCCCCCTCCAGGGCGATGGTCTCCTCGAGCGCCCCGCTCTCGATGTCGATGACATGCAGGCCCGTCGCGTCGGCGACATAGAGCTTGCCGTCCTTGTCCGCCATGCCCTTCGGGTCCATGAGCCCCGTGACCCAGTCCTTCTGAACCATCTCGCCATCGGGGCTGACGAGCGACATGTAGCCGTCCATCCCGCCGTCCGGCCCGAAGACCGCGATATTGGACACGACGATCTGGTCCGATCCCTCGAGGTAGTAGGCGGACTCGGGCGTCTCGAATCCCTCGAGCGTCCATCCGCCCCCTTCATGGCTCGCCGCCCCGGCCACCCCGGCCAGTCCGGCGAAAACGCCTGCAAGTACGTATTTCATGCGATCCTCCCTTGGTCTCTGGCGAAAGGGTGAGCCGCCCGCCAGTCGCAGACCATCAATATCCGGCATAGGCGGCGCCAATCCGCGCACGTCTCTCCGGTTTGAAAATATCCTCGGGGGAGGTCTGGAGGGGGCAGACAGCCCCCTCCATCGGGTCGGGGCGGGGGGGA
>CAXRHZ010000044.1:0-58546 GCA_964230745.1 Maritimibacter sp.
ACCAGGAACGCAGCCTCTCGAGCCGACCCGTTTTCAAGGCCAACCGCGCCGCCGCTCTGACCGAGTGGCGCGGTCTCTGCGCGGAATAAAGGACAGCGAACCTGCCCTAGCTGAGACTGGTTCGAATTAGTCTGCCAGCACAGCCAGCCCGATCCGCGAACATCGCTGTGCTTCTTGTTGCAGCCGTGCCGTGTGCAATTCCAAAAAGCAGCCTGTGCTCCTGCATTCGCGTTCCGGCATGGGTGGGGCACGGAGCAGACGAACGTCCCTCGCCAATTCAGCAAGCACGCGTCGGAGAAGGCCTGTGGGGGAGATGGTGCCGCAGGGGAGGATTGAACTCCCGACCTCACCCTTACCAAGGGTGCGCTCTACCACTGAGCTACTGCGGCGAACCGTGGCGGGTGATTAGACGCAATTCGCCAGTGGTGCAAGCGCAATCTGGACGCTTTTTCCCGGCTGCGTTAAGGAGGTCCGCATGAGCAGGAAACCCAATCTTTCGCCCAAGGAAAAGGCCGCGCAGGAGCGTGACGAACGGCTCAAGGCCGCGCTCAAGGCGAACATGGCCCGGCGCAAGGCCCAGGCCCGCGCACGCGACGCCGGGGCGAAAGACGACACGGACGAATAAAGGGGCAGTCATGGACAGCATCGTGGTCACGGGCGGCGGGGCGCTCTCGGGCGAAATACCCATCGCAGGGGCGAAGAACGCCTGTCTTGCGCTCATGCCGGCGACGCTTCTGTCGGAGGATCCCCTGACACTGACGAACGCGCCGCGCCTGTCGGACATCAAGACGATGACAACGCTCCTGCAATCTCTGGGGGCGGAGGCGACCGGGCTTCAGGATGGTCAGGTCCTCGCCATGTCCTCGCACGACCTGACATCCACGCGCGCCGATTACGACATCGTGCGCAAGATGCGCGCGTCGAACCTCGTGCTCGGGCCGCTGATCGCGCGCTGCGGCCAGGCGGAGGTGAGCCTGCCGGGCGGCTGCGCCATCGGGGCGCGGCCGATGGACCTGCATATCTTCGGGCTTGAGAAACTGGGTGCCGAGATCGACCTGCGCGACGGCTATCTCCATGCGAAAGCGCCCAAAGGCCTCAGGGGCGCCGAGATCGAGCTGGAATTCGCGAGCGTCGGGGCCACCGAGAACATCGTGATGGCCGCGACGCTGGCCAAGGGGACGACCGTGCTCACGAACGCGGCGCGCGAGCCCGAGATCGTGGACCTCGTCAAATGCCTGCGCGCGATGGGGGCGCAGATCGACGGCGAGGGGACCAGCCGGATCGAGATCCAGGGTGTCGACCGCCTGCACGGCGCGACGCATCAGGTCGTCGCGGACCGGATCGAACTGGGCACCTACATGCTCGCCCCGGCCATCGCGGGTGGGGAGGTGGAGTGCATCGGCGGAAAGCTGGCGCTCGTCGAGGCTTTCGTGGAGCGGCTCGACGCCGCCGGGATCAGCGTCGAGGAGACCGAGCGCGGGCTCAAGGTCGCGCGAAGGAACGGGCGCGTGTCGGCGGTGGACGTCACGACCGCGCCGTTTCCGGGTTTTCCGACCGACCTGCAGGCGCAGATCATGGCGATGCTCTGCACCGCCGAGGGCACCTCGACCCTGCACGAGACGATCTTCGAGAACCGGTTCATGCATGCGCCCGAGCTGACCCGAATGGGCGCGCAGATCGATGTGCAGGGGGGCACGGCGACCGTCATGGGTGTCGAGAAATTGCGCGGTGCGCCGGTGATGGCGACTGACCTGCGGGCGAGCGTGTCGCTCATACTCGCGGGCCTCGCGGCAGAGGGCGAGACGGTGGTGAGCCGTGTCTATCACCTCGACCGCGGCTACGAACACGTGGTGCGCAAGCTGCAGGGTGTCGGCGCGCAGATCGAGCGGGTGAAGGCATGACCGAGGACGCGCGTTTCGAGGACGGCGGGGACAAGCCCCTGCGTCTGCTTGCCGTCGATGCCGATGACCTCGGCGTCATCGCGGCGCTCACGCAGGACGCGGTGTTTCCGAGCAACGAAATGGCGTGGCACCCGAAGGACCGGGAGTTCGCGATTCTGCTCAATCGGTTTCGTTGGGAAGATGCCGACGTGGCCCGCAAGCGGGGCCGCCCGGTGGAGCGCGTCCAGTCGGTCCTGCTCTTCGGGGATGTTCACAAAGTGCAATCGCAGGGCGTGGATCGGGGTGATGCCGATACAATAATGTCGCTTTTGTCCATCAAGTTCGAACCGGGCGAAGATGGGACCGGGCGCGTGGTCCTGACCCTCGCGGGCGATGGCGCCATCGCGCTCGACGTCGAGACGATCAACGCGCGGCTGCAGGATGTGACGCGCCCCTACATCGCGCCGTCGCGCAAGACCCCCGATCATCCGGAGTAGGCCGATGCCGGTATTCCTGAACACTGCCGACGCGGATTTCGACACCGCCTTCTCCGCGCTTCTGTCCGCCAAGCGTGAGGACAGCCCGGACGTGGACGACACGGTCGCGGCGATCATCGCGGACGTGCGGGCGCGGGGCGACGCGGCTGTGCTGGAGCTGACTGCGAAGTTCGACCGGCTGGAGCTGACGCCGGAGACGATGCGCGTGTCGGCGGACGAGATCGCGGCGGAGAGCGCGAAGGTCTCGGATGACGAGCGCGCCGCGCTGGAAACGGCCGCCGAGCGTATTCGAGCCTACCACATGCGGCAGGTCCCAGCCGACGAGAGCTGGATCGACGAGGCGGGCGCGACGCTGGGCTGGCGGTGGTCCCCCGTGTCGGCGGCGGGGCTCTATGTGCCGGGCGGGCTCGCCTCCTATCCGTCCAGCGTGCTGATGAACGCAATCCCGGCCAAGGTGGCGGGGGTCGGACGGCTCGTCGTGACGGTGCCGACGCCAGACGGGGTCATCAATCCGCTCGTCATGTGTGCCTGCGAGGTCGCGGGGGTGGACGAGGTCTATCGCATCGGCGGGGCGCAGGCGATCGCCGCGCTCGCCTACGGGACTGAGACGCTTGCCCCCGTCGACAAGATCACGGGGCCGGGCAACGCTTTCGTCGCCGCCGCCAAGCGGCGGGTGTTCGGGCGCGTGGGCATCGACATGATCGCGGGGCCGTCCGAGATCCTCGTCATTGCCGACCGCGACAACGATCCCGACTTCCTCGCCCTCGATCTGATGAGCCAGGCCGAGCATGACGAGAGTGCCCAGTCGATCCTCATCACGGATGACGCGGGGTTCGGGCAGGCGGTGGCACAGGCCGTGGAGAAACGACTCGAAACGCTCGAACGGCGCGAGATCGCCGGGGCGTCGTGGCGCGATTTCGGCGCGGTCATCACCGTGCGCGACCTCGACGAGGCGGCGCGCCTGTCCGACCGCATCGCGCCCGAGCACCTCGAGCTTTGCGTGGACGATCCCGAGGGATTGTCGGAGAAGATCACGCATGCCGGAGCGATCTTCCTGGGCCAGTTCACGCCCGAGGCCATCGGCGATTACGTGGGCGGGCCGAACCACGTGCTGCCCACGGCGCGTTCCGCAAGGTTCTCCTCGGGCCTCTCGGTGCTCGATTTCATGAAGCGCACCACGCTCGCCCGCATGACACCCGCCGCACTCAAGGCCATCGGCCCGGCGGCGGAGCGGCTCGCACAGTCCGAAAGCCTCGAGGCGCACGGCCTGTCCGTGCGCGCGCGTTTGGATCGGTTGAACGAGAACTAGCGTCTCACATGGTTCGCGATTGTGCGGTCAACACCGTTTCGCTATCCCTGTTCAAAAGACGGGGTGGGACGGATGAACCGTATCAGCAAAATCGACATCGACGAGAAGGGGCTGGCCGCGCCGACGCCGGCCATCGAGCAGGAACGCAAGGTCGCGGTCTTCGACCTGCTCGAGGACAACAGCTTCGCGCCGCTCGCGCGCGAGGGGCAGTCAGTGCCGGACGGCCCCTACGAACTCGGCCTCGCGATCCGCGAGAAGCGCCTCGTGATCTCGGTCGCGACCGAAGGCGGGGAGGGCGCCGGGGAAATCCACCTCTCGCTCGGCCCGTTCCGGCAGGTTGTGAAGGACTATTTCCAGATCTGCGAGAGTTACTTCGACGCGGTGAAAAAGCTGCCCCCCGGCCAGATCGAGGCAATCGACATGGCCCGGCGCGGCATCCACAACGAGGGTGCGCGTGTGCTCATGGAACGCCTGGAGGGCAAGGCCGAGCTGGACATCGACACGGCGCGCCGCCTCTTCACTCTGATCTGCGTGTTGCACTGGGGCTGACGCGTGGCTTCGTCCTTCCCCCAATCGGTGCTGTTCTGCTGCGACCACAACGCGGTCCGCTCGCCGATGGCGGAAGGGATGATGAAGAAATATTACGGGGATCAGGTCTACGTGCAGTCCGCGGGCGTCAAGAGCGAGCTGGACGTAGACGGCTTCTCGGTCGCGGTCTGCGAGGAGATCGGCGTGCCGCTGTCCAACCACCGGGCGCGCAGTTTCGACGAGATGCAGGAATGGGGCGACGATCTGTCCGCCTATGACCTGATCGTCGCCCTCAGCCCGGCGAGCCAGCGCAAGGTGCTGGACCTGACACGTTATCACCATCTTGACGTGGAATACTGGCCGGTGATGGACCCGACGGGTCTGGGAACGAAACGGGACGAGAAACTCGCGGCCTACCGGCAGGCCCGCGACCAGATCCGCGAGCGCATGGTGTCGCGCTTCGGTGCGCCGAGATAGGGGAGAGTATGGATCCGCAACGCGCAAGAGAGCTGATCGCCACCGCCTGGCGTGCGATTGATGAGGGCGACTGGGACGCGTTGGAGGCGACCGGCCACGCGGACTCCGCCATGCGCGGCGGTGCCGCGCAGATGGTGCAGGGGCCCGGAGCGGTCCGCACGTATTTCGAGCATTACCGCGAAAACTACAGCCTCGACATGAGCGACTACCAAGCCGTCGTGATGGGCAACCGGGCCGCGGTCGAGACGCGGCTCGGCCTGACCTACCACACGACGAAAGCAGGCTTTCCGGAAGCGCGCGGACAATTCACCATCGTCCCCTTCGCCACGTTCATCACGTTCCGGGACGACCTGTTCTACCGGACCACGATGGTGATGTCGCTCGATGACTGGATGCGCGTGTTCGATGCCGAGCCCGCGCCGGAGGCGAAACGGACATGACCGAAGAAGACATCCTCGAGATAGACGACATCATGTTCACAGCGGTCAACCACCGGGACTGGGAGAACGCGCTGCGCTACATCGGGCACGACACGATCATCCAGATCGGCCCCCTCGGCGAACTGCGGGGCAAGACCGGCGCGGACGCGATCATCGCCTATTTCGAAAAGCACTACGACTTCAGGTTCCTCAGCTGGCAGCACGTGGTCGAAGGTCACGAAAGCGCGACGCTTGCCACGGCCCGCCTGACCTACCTGGAAACGATCCACGGTCTGCCGGAGGCGACGGGGCAAGTGGCCGAGGTGCCCGTCGCGGTCTTCGGCACGTGGAAGGACGGGCAGCTTACGCGCCTCAGGTTCATCATCTCCTTCGTCGATTTCATGAGCGCGGTCTGATGGCGCTCAGTTTCGCGGCGCTCACCGGACCCGACCTCACGGCCCGGCTGGACGACGTGGCGCGTCTGAGGATCGAGGTGTTCCGCGACTGGCCCTACCTTTACGACGGGGACATCGCCTATGAACGGGACTACCTGCAAAGCTACCGTGACAGTGCGGATGCGATCGTCGTGGGCGCATTCGACGGCGATACGCTCGTGGGGGCGGCGACCGGCTCGCCGCTCGCCGATCATGCCGAGGAATTCGGGGACGCCTTCGACGGGACAGGCATCGCCATCGACGACGTGTTCTACTGTGCCGAGTCGGTGCTGCGCCCACCCTATCGCGGGCAGGGGACGGGCCATGCCTTCTTCGACCTGCGCGAGGCTCACGCAAGACGCCTTGGAGCGCGGTACGCGGCCTTCTGCGCCGTGGTCCGCCCCGAGGATCACCCGGACCGCCCGGCGGATTACCAGCCCCTCGATCCGTTCTGGCGAAAGCGGGGATATGAAAAGATTCCGGGCGCAGTGGCGCATTTCACGTGGAAGGATGTCGGAAAAGGAGAAGAGGATGCCAAGGCGCTCCAGGTCTGGCTGCGGGAACTCTGAGCCGATGGGGATGCGCGCATGAAGGTCGCCGCCGCCTGCTACCCCGTGACCGGCCCCGACTCCTGGGCCGGGTGGGAGGAGAAGGCCGAGGACTGGGTGTCGCGCGCCGAAGCCGACCTCGCTGTCTTCCCGGAATACGGCGCGATGGAGCTGGCCGCGATCACGGGCGCGCGTGGCCTCGCCGCCGAGATGCGTTCCGTCTCCGACGCCCTGCCGCGCGCTTGGGAGCATTGGGCGATGCTCGCGACACGCTACAACATCCACATCCTCGCGCCCTCCGGCCCGGTCTACGACGGGGACGCGCCGGTCAATCGCGCCATGTTCTTTGCGCCCAACGGCAAGCGGCAGGCCCATGACAAGCGGGTGCTGACCCCGTGGGAGCGCGATCCGATGGCCTGCGCGCCGGGCGGTGCCCCGGTCCTGATGGACACCGCGCTGGGCCGGATCGGGGTGCAGATCTGCTACGACTGCGAATTTCCGCTCGCGACTCGGGCGATGGCGGAGGCCGGGCTCGACCTCCTGCTCGTCCCGTCACAGACCGAGCTGCGCGCTGGCTTCTCCCGCGTGCGCACCGGTGCCCGCGCCCGCGCGCTCGAGGCCCAGTGCGTGGTTGCACATGCTCCGACGCAGGGGCAGGCGAGCTGGTCCGAGGTCGTTGATGAAAACCGTGGCAGCGCGGGGATTTATGCCCCGCCGGACCATGGTTTCCCGGACATTGGAATTCTCGCTCAGGGAGAGATGGACAAACCCGGCTGGACCTGCGCGGAAGTCGACCTGGACGCGCTCCACAGGGTCCGGGCGGCAGGAGGTGTGCGCACACGCACCGATTGGCCGGAACAATTCGGCGCGGAAGCTGTTTCCCTTCCACCCGTTCCCGTTGTGTCCCTGCGCTGAATCGCTCTTGATAATTTAGGCGTTTGGGACCATTTAAGGGCACCCGCAGCAAGGCGGGTGAATTACTATGGAGTGAACATGGCCAAGGAAGAACTGCTCGAATTTCCCGGCGTCGTGAAGGAACTCCTGCCGAATGCGACGTTTCGGGTCGAGCTGGAAAACGGCCATGAGATCATCGCGCACACGGCAGGCAAGTTGCGCAAGAACCGCATCCGCGTTCTGACCGGCGACCGCGTCCAGGTCGAGATGACCCCCTATGATCTGACGAAGGGTCGGATCAATTACCGTTTCCGGTAAGCCCCGGCTCATCCTCGGGTCCGGATCGCCCCGGCGCGCTGAACTGATTGGCACGCTGGGTGTCACTGCGGACGAGGTGCGCCCACCCGACATCGACGAGACGCCATTGAAGGGCGAGGAACCGCGCGCCTACTGCCGCCGCGTGACACGGGCCAAGGCCGACGCGATGGTGGTGCGTGACGGCGAGGTGGCGCTTTGCGCCGACACCACCGTCGCCCTGGGCCGCCGGATCATGGGCAAGCCCGCCGACGCGGGCGTGGCGGCCGAATTCCTGCACCTCTTGTCGGGCCGGCGCCACAAGGTCATTACCTGCGTCGCCGTGCGCACCCCGGAACGGGTGTGGGAGCGCGAAGTCGTCACCACGGTGAAGATGAAGCGCCTCTCTGATGTCGAGGTGAACGCTTATCTCGCCAGCGACGACTGGCAAGGCAAGGCGGGCGCCTACGCGATTCAGGGGCCGGCGGGCGCCTTCGTGCCCTGGATACAGGGCAGTTACACGGCGGTCATGGGTCTTCCCGTGGCCGAGACGGCGGCGCTTCTGAACGCGGCCGGATACCCGGTCTACGGAGGTTGGGCATGAAGGGCTCGGTCATCGCGCTCGACGAGATCGACGGACGCCGCGCGGCGGCCCTCGTGGTGGATGGCGTGCTGGAGGACCTGCTGGTCGATCCTGCGGGCGATCCCGGCCCGCTGCCCGGCGCGATCTACCGCGGCATCTGCGAACGCCCGATGAAGGGGCAGGGGGGCATGTTCCTCGACCTCGGCGGCACGCGCGGCTTCCTGCGGCAGGCCAAGGGCCTCGCGCCGGGTCAGCCGCTCCTCGTGCAGGTCACTGGCTGGGCCGAGGCGGGCAAGGCGCCCGCGGTCACGACCAAGGTGCTGTTCAAGTCCCGCTACGCCATCGTCACCCCCGATGCCCCCGGCCTCAACCTGTCTCGCCAGGTGCGCGAGGACGAGGAGCGGGTGCGCCTGCTGGAGATCGCGGATGCGGTGATGGAGGGCTCGCCCCACGGGTTGATCGTGCGCTCCTCTGCCGAAGGGGCCGATGACGGCGCCGTGGCCGAGGATATCGCCGAAATGCGCACCCTGGCCGAGGCGGTTCTGGGCGACGCCGAGGGTCGCGAGCCGGAGCTCCTCGTCGATGGCCCGGACGCGCACCTGTCGGCCTGGCGCGACTGGCCGGATCCCGATGTGCTCGACGAGGCTCCGGGAAGCTTCGAGACTCACGGGATAAACGATCTCCTCGACCGGGCGCTCGCCCCGCGCCAAACGCTTTCGGCCGGTGCCTATGCCTTCGTGGAGCCGACCCGCGCGCTCGTCGCCGTGGACGTGAACACGGGGTCTGACACGTCGCTCGCCGCCGGTCTCAAGGCCAACATCGCGCTCGCCCGCGACCTGCCGCGCCTCCTGCGCCTGCGGGGCCTGGGCGGTCAGATCACGCTCGACCTCGCCCCGATGCCCAAGAAGGACCGCGCCGCCTTCGAACAGGTCCTGCGGGCCGCCTTCCGGCGCGACGGGATCGAGACGACCCTTGCAGGCTGGACGCCCCTTGGGCATTTTGAGCTCCAGCGAAAGAGAGACCGGCGCCCCGTGGAGCTGCGATGACCTGCCCGATCTGCAACGGCGAAACCGACGAAAAGTACCGCCCCTTCTGCTCGCGCCGCTGCGCCGACGTGGACCTGGGCCGCTGGATGCGGGGCAGCTACGCGGTGCCCTCGGACGACCCCGAGGACATCGAAGCGGTGATCGACGAGCTTGAACGGCAGGCCCCGAAACCGCACTGATTTTTTGCCGGATTCCCTCTGGACACTCCTGCCGCCCCCGACTAGAAAACGCCGACCCGAACGCGACGCGTTCACCCGTGCCCGGGTAGCTCAGGGGTAGAGCAGTGGATTGAAAATCCTCGTGTCGGTGGTTCGATTCCGCCCCCGGGCACCATTATCCTCACTCAGGGATGACTGGAAACCTCAATAAAATAAGGGATTTCAGCACGTTACTGACCTCGCCAAGACCGCATTTGCTACAGAATTTGCTACAGGAAACGCTACGGCGACTGTGCTTTCCTCGGCAAAGGAAAAGGCGGCCTCAAGGCCGCTATTCTCCAGGTCAGTGCAAAGGCCCGCTGTTCGCCGCGTCGACCATCATCCTGAGGATCTCCTCTTCCTCGGCTTCCCGTTCGGTGTCAGTCTGCAACTGAGCCTCGAGCGCAGCGATCCTGTCGATGAGCCTGGAGTATGTCGCCGACGAGACCAGGACCATGCCCTCTTTGCCGGGCCGCGGGACATCGAGCGGCTGACCTTCGAGGTCGTCGCAGAGCATGTCGCAGCACTGAAGCAAGATTGTCATCGGGTCTCGTTCTGCCATGGTGATCTCCATCCGGGGCGGCTCTCATTTCGCAGAGCCGCCCCGGATGCGAGATCACCGGACGCGCTGGCGCGGACGCTGGTGGATGAGAGGACGAGGTCCGCCGCCGAACTGGCCTCCGCCGAGCGTGCCGGGCTTGTTCGCCGCGGCGCGGTCTCGTTCGCCGTTGCGCATCTCGACACCGCGCTGGAGTCACCTCTCCGTGAAATGACAGATGCCGGCATCGCGAAGCTCGCGCGCCTGGTTCCGGAAGATCTCAGGAATGCCGGCAGCGAGCTCGATCCGCTTCTGCGTCGACAGACAGCCGCCCTGCATGTCGTTGCCGGTCATCACCTTCCATGCGGACAGGAAATGCCCCGAGCGCTCCTGCGCGGTTTCCATGTCGGCCTCGCTGGGCGTGCCTTCGACGCCGAGCAGACGGCCGCTCTCGGCATACATACTCATCGCGCGGGTCAATGCCGTGGGCCAATAAGCATCTTGATCACGCTCGGACCAGCCGCAGCGTGCTGCCGAGGACGTCAGCTCCTGCCGCGCCTGCCGGAAAATCGCGAAGACTTAGACCGAGGCAAAGTTTGCGCCGGGCAACGCCCGGGCCTCTGTCTCGCGCGGGTCTTCGTAATCCGCCGGGACGTCGTCGAAGACGGCGTCGATAAATTCGCCTGTGTTCATGTCACTTCTCCTGTTGGGCTCCGCGTGGGGTCGGCGCGGCGGAGGAGTGGCGGGGTGGTTATGCGAGCAGGCTATTGGCGATCGCGATGGCTTCTTTCACGGTCGCGGCGCTGCCTTTGTAAGTCGGGCGGTCGCAAGCGCCGCCGTCGAGGCGCTGAATGATATAAGGCTGGTCGCTGCCCTCATTTTCAGTGATGAACGGCCGGCCCCACCAGATGCGCATTTCCTCCTCGGACCGCTCGTCGTGCGGCATGTCGGCCGGGACGCGGTTCGGGAACAGGAAAACCCCATTCGGCAACACTATCACGTCAGCCTCTTCCTCGGCGTCGGCGACATCATCCTCGACGACCTCCACCAGCCCGGCGCGGCGCAACTGCTCCCGGCGGTAGTCTTCCGCCTGGCGTTCCCGATGCGCGATCGTATTTCGAGTGCGCGGGCATTTGTCCTCGGCGAATTTCTCTGTCCAGTAGCCGACAGCCCATTCGGCCTGATCGAGATCACGGGCGAGATCTTCGTCGGTCATGCCTCGCAGTTCGATGTGGCGCTCGACGAGGCGGATGTTGTCCTCGACCACATACCTAAGGGGGCAGTCGTCGCTGGCCTGCCTCACCCAGTTTGAGAGCTCTGCCTGGAGCTGCTCGTCCGTCATCGCATCAAGGTCGGTGTCCTCGAGGATCGGGCACACGCCGCAGCTACCCTCATCTTCAAAATAAGCCTGTCTCATTGCCCTGCCTTTCCTGTGTCATCGGTGTGTGATCCCGATGAGGAGGAATTGGGCACGAGCCCCCACGTCCAAAACGCCGCAGGCATTTTTTCTTGCAAGCCCCTGTTTCCAATGATTTCTGCTCACGTATAGTCGTGTGCGCCTTCGATCATGTGCAGGACGTTGGCGGCGAACCGATCAGCCTCAACGTCCGGGTCGTCGGCCGCCAGGTCATACCGCAGCAGAACCATCTCCTTCCCGGACGCGGTCGTGCCGAGAAACCGCGATGTGTCGACGCCGTCGGCCGGGCACACGAAGCCGCCGAGGTTCACGGGCATGGCGTCCATGAAGGACAGCACCTCATACCGGTCAGACTCTTTCGGCTCCGGCTTGTATTTCGCATCCAGGACAGCGACGACCTCGTCGCCCCGCCGGATGATCATGTCGGGATGCACGGAGTATACGCCGCCGTCCCGGAAGAAGGGGCGCGGTGCGTTGTTGCCGTCCTGGACGCGATATCCATGCTCAGCCAGGCGCACGGCCAGTTCTCGGCGCAGGAAGGCTTCGAAGACCTTCGACACGTCGATGATCAGCGAGTCCAAGCGAACGAAGCCGTCGAAGCTGAGTTCGGGGAGGACGCTCTGCAGGATCAGGTATGCCGACCATAGCGGATCCCTGTAGTGTGGCAGGCGCGGTGAGAGGGTGTGGATCTTCCGCGAGAGTTGCCGCACGAGGTCGCTCTTCGCGCCATCCCAGTCGGAGATATGCCACATGTCGCGATACAGGCCGCGCGCCTCCGGAAGCATGGCGTTGCGCCGGTCATTCTCCGCGAGCCAGTCGATGACCTGCTTCAGCGCCATCTTGAGCGCGATGTTCTCGACCGTCGACGGAGTGAGGACGTTCTGCTCGAACTCGTGCCGATAGCGTATACCCTTCGAAGCATGCTTCCGGACCGTGTCCGACGCCAGCAGACGGCCTCGCCAAGGCGCCTGGTGCTTGGGAGGCAGATACTCTTTCATGTAGCCTCGCCTGGCGATCAGCTTCACGCCGTCGATCAGCGACCTGGCATAGATGCGCTCTGCGTTGTCCGTGGCGACGAAGCGGGGCATGTAGCCGCGGGCGAAGCCCGATATCGCCGAGGGGATCACCCCAGACCGGACCAGCATGTAGGAGAGGTTCGCGATTGTCGCGCGGGGCACGACTCGAACTGCGAGATCTGGCGTCAACGGGATGGTGCCGACGAAGCGGGTCGCCCGCAAAGCGATCTGCCCGCCACGCATCGTGGCAGTCAGGTAGCCCTTCGTCGTTATCCTCTCGTCGAGCCTGAGCTCACCGTCCTGCAGGAGCGCACTGACCCGCACCGAGAGCTCTTCGAACTCCCGGCATTCGATGATCTCAGGCATCGTCCGCCACGCCCTCGAGACGGCGAACCAGCGCCTCGAAGCTCGCGGTGAGATTCCCCATGGCGCCATCGTTCAGCTCGACAGCATGAACCGCCGCGGGACGCATCCGGTATTGCCAGACGAGCTTCAGGTGATCGACGTTCTTGATCTCCGCGAAGAACGAATGGCCGATGCCGAAGGGAACGAGCCTCTGCGCCGCATCGAACCAGGCGCCGATGTCGGAGATCTGGTCTTGGGTGAACCCTCCGCCCTTCTCGAGCAGGCTTTCTGCGACCTCCCGGGACGGGGACACCTCGATGTGGTCGAATCGGCGAACGAAAGCCGCGTCGACCTGAGCCACACTCCGATCATAGGGGTTCATCGTGCCGATCATCACCAGGTTCTCCGGAACCGAAAACGGCTTCCCGGAGAACGGCAGCGTGAACTTCTCTTCCCGATAGGCTCTCTCGATATAGGTCAGCAGCTCGCCGAAGATCCTGGCGGGATCGCCGCGGTTGATCTCATCCACGATCAAGACGACGAAACCCTTCCGTTCCTCAAGTCGCCTGGCACGCTCACATGCGAGGAGAAACGTCTTGTCGACGACCTTAAAACCCGACTGGGATGTCTCGTCAGGCCGATATCCTTCGACGAAGTCCTCGTAGCCATAGGACGGATGGAACTGCACCCTGAAGATGTCCTGCTCCGGATCACTCACCAAGTGTTTCCCGATCCGTTTCGCGTAGTAGGATTTCCCTGTTCCGGGCACGCCCGTGAGAATGATCCCGGACGTTCCCAATCCCAGCAGTTTCTGCACCTGCACCAGGATCGGATCGTCGAGATCCATGGCGAAGGGTTCAGTTTCAGGCTCCGGAATCGCGGCCGATGACTTCACGTCGTCGACAAGCACGCTCAGGACGGCGGCCTGGTAATCTTGGGGCTCCGCTGCGTCAGCGAAGATCTTGTCCGGATCCTCCGGATGAAAGACGAAGAGCTTGTCATAGTCCTCGTCTCTCTGCGGGAACGCGCCACGAAACGCCGTCTCAAGGGCCCGGGCATCCGCATCGTCCGGGAACTCGCTGTCCCGGAAGAAAAGCATGGCGATGTCGAGTGTGGGAGCGCGAGCGACATCGGCGCCCTTGGTCAGGACCTTGTCGCGGAAGATGTCCGCGTAGTCGTCGGCGAGCTCCCATTCCTCCCCGTCGTCGGTGGTCCGGCGCGAGGCGGCGTTCCATTTGCCCGCGAAGGTGTTCTTGCGGATCGTGGCCGAGTTGCTGTGAGGAAATCCCGCTTCCGCTCGGCGCAGGGTCACTGGGTTGAAATACGGCTTCGCCTCGTTGTCGTCGTCCAGTCGGAAATACTTGTCCCAGAATTCGAACTCGTGCGGCGTCTCATTCATGATTGTCGCTTTGCCGGGCGGATCGCCGGCGCCACGTTCGATCAGCGCGAGCATGGGGAAGAGGTGCGTGGCGCCTTGGCTCTTTGCCTTGCCACGCCAGTTCGACATGTTGTTCAGGGCCGAGGCGACCCTTTCAGCTCGGATCTTCTTCGGCATCAGGCGGCACGACTACGTTTCTTGCCCGCCTGGGAGAGCATCTTCACGATCTCTTCGCCGATCGCCCGTCCGAGGAGCGGAGGGACGGCGTTTCCGATCTGTCGCGGAAAGCTGGCGCCGACGAACTGATAGTGGTCCGGGAAGCTCATGAACCTGGCGGCCTCGCGATGAGAGATCGCCCGGTCTTCCCACGGATGGAGGAAAGGCCCCGAGGCCACGTTCTTGTAGTTGCATGTGATCGTGTAGGAGGGCTTCGCGGGATGGAGGCGATGATAGAGCGTCGTGCAATCCCGGCGGAGAGCGCCATTCGAGATCGTCCGCATCTTCTGGAACCGCGCCGGGAGAGCCTCCACCGGAACAGCTCGAAGTCCTTCGCCTTGGCCGATGTGGTCCGCCAGGGACTGAGCCTGGGCAGACAGTGGCCGGCCGACATGAAGGGTCACATCCTTCGGAGCGCCGGTCCTGCAATAGACTTGGTATGGGTTTTGAGGGCCGCAGGCGTAAGGGCGCTCTTGCTGCTTGTAGTCGTCCCCCATCATCGGGAGATCTCCGATCGCCTCCTCAACAGTGACGTAGGGTTTGAGTTCTGGCTCGTCGTCGGGGCCATGCGTGCGTTCGGGAAATGACAGCTGGATGTCGTCGACGCGCGTGCCGATGAAGAGGATCCGGTGCCGCAGCTGGGGCACGCCATAATCAGCGGCGAGGACCTGGGTGAAATCGGTGCGATATCCGATCTCGTCGAAAGCCGCTTCGATCTGCCGGCGGAATGCCCCCTTCTCATAAGTGAGCATCCCTCGGACGTTCTCCATGAGGAACATCTTGGGCTTGATCTCGTCGACGAGCCGAACAAAATGCTTGAACAGGAAATTTCGGGGGTCGTCCTGCATCCGCTTCCCGTGCGTCGAGAAGCCCTGGCAGCTCGGTCCACCGGCGATCAGGTCGATCTCGCGAGTGCCCGCCAGCTTCATGAGGTGCTCGCCGGTCACTTCAGCCACGTCGCCTTCAACGACAGGAACACCTGGATGGTTATGCCGGTAGGTGGCGACGGCGTGCTTGTCGAAGTCGACGCCTGCCACTGGATTGATCCCGGCCTGACGCAGGCCTTCGCTGAGGCCGCCCGCGCCACAAAATAAATCGATCACCGTCGGTGATGAGCCTGAAGCCATGCTCGCCTCCCATTTTGATTTTTCGGCACTGTGCCAGTAATGACACGACGAGTCGCCAAGAACAATAGGAGAACATTCAAAATTTGGTTGCTATGCGTTGCATTTGCCACAACAGGTCGTGAGTCGCAAACGAGGAAACCCCCTGCCGGAGCCGAGGGTTTCATGCCCTTCCTCTTCGTCACTGGAACCCGGCAGGCGAGGCTGGCGGCGGACGAGAGAGGATTTCACGCCTTGGGCCGGCGCGCACACCGCCGCCGGAACTTTCGTTAGAAAGGGACCTCGTCGTCGATCCGTTCTGTGGGTCGGGTGGGCTGCTGGTCCCCATTGGACGATCCTCCGCGGCCGTCGAGCATGTGCAGCTCGGAGCGGTAGGGGCGCAGCACGACCTCGGTCGAGTAGCGGTCCTGGCCGTTCTGGTTCTACCACTTGCGGGTCTCCAGCTGGCCCTCGATGTAGACCTTCGAGCCCTTCTTGAGGTAGTTCTTGGCGCCTTGCGGCAGGCTGCGCTGATAGCTGAGGACCTCGTCGAAAGCCCTCTTGAGCGTCGGCGCGTCGATGCCCCATGGCGAGAGGCGGGCAATGGTGATGAGCAGAAGTTCGGCTACCGACCAGCCGTCCTCCTGGACCTGGGCATGGTGAAACCCGCCGAGATGCACGCCGTTCTCTTCGGCGCGCGATCTGTTCGTTTCTCCGTCATGCCACGTGACGACGGTGTATTTGCTGTCACCGTCGACGAGGTCGAGACGAGCGAAGTTGTGTCGGGCAATGAAGTTCATGGTGGCCTCTTTGCTTCCGCGGCGCCACGGCGGCACCGCTTCTGCCAGCGATATCGCCACGCAGATCTGAGCGCGGAAATTGGAAGGCAGTTTTTCTCGAGACCATTGGCGCAAGCGACTGACCTAAATCGATTATTTATCCAGTCTTTCAAATGAAAGGGAAAGCCCCGCAGGGCCGTCGGAGACGCGCTCGGGAGGTTCGGAGGGGTGGAGCAAGAGCCACCCTTCCGCGCGAAGGAGGGGTTCCAGGGGAGAGAGCAGAACGCGCTCCCTTGGCCGGCAGGCAGCCCCGTCGGAGACGCCTGAGGGGACCGGGAACGCGGCGAGCGGGACCCCGGCCATGGGGTTGAAAGGGGAGATCGGAGGCTCCCTTTTCGCCGTCGGCAGACGCCAGGGGTCCGGGGAGTGGCGAACGACGCCCGGCGGGGGATTTGGGATCGAAGGGATGGGGGCGGCGCCACCAAACCCTCGCGAACACAAGAGAGACGGCGCCGCAGGCGTCGTCACTCTTGTAGTGAGTTCCAGCCTGCCGAAAAATGGAGCGAGATCAATGGCCGGGCACGATCTCCCTTTCGACAGAAAGGGAGGAGCCCATGTCCGATTATATTTCACAGATGAGAGCTCGGGGGAAGTTTCCTGCCGTCCTCCGCTATGAGCGGATGGGGCCCGAGGAGCTTCGGAAGATGATCAAGCACGCGAGGCCGGAGGTCCGGAAAAACCTGCGTCACGTCGACGGGTCGAGAACGCACCTCAACAGGACGACGATCGGCGAACTCGCGGACCTCGAGCAGATCTTCGAAACGACCGACCAGATGGCAAAGCACAACCTGGCATCCAACCTCGTGGGCCTGAAGAAACTCTCCAAGGGTCCGGAGCGTGAGCAGAGAAAAGCGCGCGGGCTCGTCGATCCGTGGGACGCGAAGGCGTTACCATGGCGACAGGCGATCATGACGGTGCATCACGAATGGGCATTGGCCCCCGACGACTGCCCGGCGGAGCACATCTTCGAGTTCCTCGGCGGGGACGGCGAGCTGGTCCGTCTCGACAAACGCAAGTGTCTCGAACTCGAGGCCGCGTGCGACGAGTTCATGCGAGAGCAGCACGGCGACGCGCTTCTCTACGCCAGGTGGGACTGGGATGAGCAGGGTCCACACGGACATTACGGCATCGCCCATATGGCGGAGCACGAGCCCACCGGTCGCTACGCGATGGGCCGGTTCATGTGGCAACCGAGCCTGCATCCGCACTTTCGGAATGAGACGAACAGCCAGGGCCAGAAGACGCGTTCTGGGTATGAGATCGCGCAGGATCAGGTCGGCGCGTTCTTTTCCCACGAGAAATACGCGCACATGAACATCGTCCGCGGAGAGCCTCGAGCTGCGAAGTGCCGGGATGCAGAACGTGCGGCCGACGATCTCGTCGCAGAGGCCGAGTTCGACGCCCTTCTGGGGGAGCGCGAGGCGGTCCCGGAAGGATCGAAGCACGCCAAGGCGATGGCCATCTTGAAGCAGAAGATGTCCGAGGCCGTCGCCGAAAAGGGCGGCGATGCGAGCAAGATCCGAAAGGACCCTGCGCAGAAGCTCGCCCTGGAATACCTTGAGGAGTTGGGGGTCGTCTCGTCGAATGAGCGGCACGAGGCAAGCACCCGTCGTGCCCGCATGGAGCTACTCGAGCGTCATCAAGATCTCGTCGGCACGCCGCACGAGATCGTGGCGGATCCCGAAGCTACGGCGCAGAAGGTCGTGGCCAGAGCGCGGGCGGAAAGGGCCGCGGCGGACCGCCGGCGGCAGGAGGCCGAGGCCGCCGAGCGACGCGCGATACAGGCCGAAGAGCGCCTCGATGCTGAGCGGCGTGCCGAGGCCGAGCGCCGGGCCCGCGAGGATGCAGCGCGCAAGGAGCGGCACCGTCAGGAGGACGAGGCGCGGGAGGCGAAGGCGGCAGATCTCGAGGCCCGCGAGAAGAACGTGGCAGTCCGCGAGGCGGAGATTTCACGCAAGTCGAAGCTTCTCGGCCGCGCCGTCGATCAAGCGTATTCCCTGGTCGAAAAGGTCAAGAACTTCGCGCGCAAGATCGGTATGCGCGACGAGATCCTCGACCGTGACGAGTTCGATGCGATCCAGCGTATGCGGGACACTCTCGGTGTCGTTGGCGGCAAGCCCTTGCAGCAAGATCAGCCAGAGCGCCAGCGCACACGCGACGGCGATTGACCGCAACACGGGTCGTCGCCATCCCGATATCCCACCATGGGAAATGGGCTTAGAGATTCTCAGCAGGAACTGAAGTCCAGGGCATACAAGGCACTGGGCGACGGCAAGATGTCTGTCGCCGTCTCGTCGCCGACGGGCACGGGCAAGGGCAAGAAAATCTCGCACATCGCGGCGCAGATGGCCGGCCAGGGCAAGCGCGTCCTGGTCACCGCTCCGCGCGGCGAGATCGTCGATGATCTGCGTAACAGGATCCGGGATGCCATGTCGAAAAGGAAGCATCCCGGGGGCCTCGCTGCGGGGACAGGGCTACCTGTGGCCCGCGTCGGCGCCCGATAGCTCGGCGAACGCCTGATCGGACAACAACCAATCCTCAACCGTGTCGAGCAAATCACCCGGATCCCACCGACCCCTGCCGACCATGCAGCATTCCCAGACAACCAGGACCCTCCAGCCAGCCTCCATGAGAGCCCGCTCGTTCGCTTGGTCCCGTGCCCGGTTCCGATCGATCTTCGCGTTCCAGAACTCCTGCCTGGTCTTCGGTCGTCGACCGCAGTCCGGGTGGCCGTGCCAAAAGCAGCCGCGGACGTCGATGACGGCGCGGTGCCGAGGGAGCACGATGTCCGGGGTTCCGGGCAGGTCCTTCCGGTGCAGCCGGTAACGGTATCCGCGAGCGTGAAGCTCGAGGCGGATCGTCATCTCCGGTTTCGTGTGCTTGCCGCGAACTCGAGACATGATCTCGGAGCGCGACAGTGGTGCCCGCTTCGCCGTCATGCCAGAGCCAGCCTCTTCGCCTCCCGTGCGGCCGCCAGGCGCGCGACACTGGGATTGGGCACCCTTTCCAACTGCGAGCCTTCGCCGCGCTCCCCGACGCCGAGTGCGTCGAGATATTCGGCCTCGGCGTCCCGGCCCGGCATCGTTAGCATCCGGATGCGGCGGGAGAACAGCACGCCGAGCCCCGGATACCGAAGCACCACGCATCCGGACATGACGCGCCCGCTCTCCGGTTCCTTGCCGGCCGCCAAGGCGTGCAACTCTATGCGGCGATGGTTCGAAAGTGTCATGTCGCCCATCATAGCGCGAAATCGTCGAGTGTGAGCCCGCGGCGCTCCATCTCGCGCGCGAGCTTCGGGAGGGCGTCACGCCGTATCTACCGGATGCGCTCCGCCGACAGGCCATAGTCGATGGCGATGGACTGGTAGGTCTCATCGGCGAGGATGCTCCGGCGGATCACGTCGCACTCCCGCTTCGTCAAGACGGCTTCCAGACACTCCGCCAAGATACCCCCGTTCTTTTCGGAATCGTCGATCTCGCTCTCGCCGACGAGGTGCCATTCCTGGACCTCGGTCGCCATCGGTGCATTCGCCATTTCCCAGATCTCCAGGACTGTCTCCGGGTTGACGCCAAAGTGCTCGCAGGATTCGAGAAACGCGTCCTCCGCGGATTTCCCGTCCTGGACCAGCTTGCGACCATGGCGCGGGATCAGGACCATGGCTTTGAATGGCGTCTTGCTCTTCCCGATCGACGTCGAGAAGAACCTCTGGGTCACGAGATCGCGGAACTCCCGCGAGATGATCGCGTGCGCGCAGGAGGAGAATTTCCGGTATTCGCCGAGGGTGAAGCCATCGACTGATTTCAGCAGCGCCTCGCTCCCGATCGAGCGGACATCGTCGCTGGGAATGTGCGCCCACGTGAACTTGCGGTAAGCGTGAAAGACGAGGCCAATGTTCTCAAGAACGAGCCGATCCCGAAAGCGCTGCTCGCCGGTCTGTCTGTATTTCTGGATCAGCTCTTCATTCGTCTCGGCAGCCATCATGCTCTCCTGGTCTTGAGGGCACCCTGGCACTCGGGGCCTGAAACCGACCAGACTTCAGGCTTTCTGGCGCAAGGAGTTTCGTGGCATGGTGTCCATTAGGTCCATTTACATGGAGAATACGTGGCGTTTCCTAAATCACCAAAATGGCAGGAAGGCCTGCAAGCTCTGCAGGAATACAAAACACGCCTCGACCTCCATGAGACGAGCCTTGGCAACAAGATGTTTCGAGCGTTCTATCGAGACGATCTCCGGTCATCGGCTAAGCGCTATCTTTCGCTGTCCCGGCGACGACCCGATGGCAGCGAGGCGCAGAAGTTCTTCAAGGCCCTGTCGGCACTTCTGGAGCAACAGCTGGTGAGCTACGGTGAAGAGCCTGCGCCGCGCCGACGGGCGCCAGCACTGGCAAAAGCCGGAACAGTGGCGCTGCGCTACCCGGATATTCCTGATGACTTGCCGCTGCGTGTGCATTTCCTGGAATCGGGTTCCTTCAAGCGCGAAAGAGCGGCGGCTCTGGCCGAGCACGCGGATCATCTTTCTCGTCAAGAAGCGCCGACTGGCGAGGTCCTGCTGTCTGCGGCGGTGTCCAACGAGAATGTGCGTTTCTTTGAGCACCTTCTGGAGGCGACCGGGCCTGACGGCAATGGCCCCCGATGGCGCGGTGGCGGATTTGCCGGATGGCGGCGCGCCGACGGCACGGTGTCGGGTGAGCCGGACTGGCAGGACAGCGCATCCCCCTGGAGGCGCATCCGCGATGACAACATGCAGGCGCGTCTCTTTCACTGGAATCCCCGCCGGGCGGTGGATCCGGCCATCGTGGCGCTGCCGGATGTCTCCTGGATCCCGCAGGAGCTGCCCTGGGATCCCGATCCGCGCTTCCGGGCGGTTCTGGAGGCGACAGGGTGCAACGATCTCGAACGCGCCCTCACGTTGGTGGCGGAAATACCCGGGGCGGAGCGAGAGACGCAGTTCGACGAGATGATCTACCTGCGGTTTCTGACCGGAACCAGCTTTCGGGCGGAGGATCTGCGCTATGTCGCGCGAAAATACCTCGTGCGCTCCGCCATTCGGAGCACGCTGGAGGAGGCCTTCGAGAGTTTCCTTGTGGAGTTCGACGCCGCGCTGAGCGAGATGGGGCCGATCGGGGAGGAGTTTCCGGGCTTGGGAGACATGTCCGACATCTATGCCAACGACCCCGGCGAATTTCAGCGGTCCACGCCGCCGCTGTCGGACTGGCCTGCGACCCGGGATCACTACCGCGCGGCCCTCGATGTTTTCCGCCATCCGATCGCGCCGCGCGGGCGCATCTTCGTCTGGCATCCCGGCATTGCCATGTATGTTCTGGACAGCATCCAGCGCAACCTCGCGCCGCAGCTGGTCGCGGCCGAGAATGCGTTCCGCCGCGCGCGCGGCATCCCGGAAATCGGTCTGGGCTGGGCCTCGGAGGCGGCACTCTTCGCTCTCGTGCGTCTGCGCTTTCCCGATGCGGTGCACCAGTGGCGCCCGCTCTTTCTGGGCCAGCAATCAATCGACATCTATGTGCCCTCGCTCAACCTCGCTATCGAATACCAAGGCCAGCAGCATTACGAGGCTGTCGAGTTGTTCGGCGGCAAAGAGGGGCTTGCCGCGACTCAAGCCCGCGATGCCAGAAAGCGCGCATTACTCGCCCAGAACGGGGTCCGCCTTCTCGAGTGGCGCTACGACATGCCCGTGACAGAGGAAAATGCCACGAAAATCTTCGAAGCTTATTAAAGAAGTGGCAGAGCACGAAGTTCATCAATTAGCACTGGCTCGCCGACGCCGTGATTTCTCGCGGATTCTCGTCCGCTCGCATTCGATGCAATTCCCGCGGGTCATGCGCTTGCCGTCCTTCCAGCATTTCGTCGGATACTGGTCATCTGGACCCGTCCATCCGCATCCGGTGCAGGTCTTTACCCACACTCCCTCGACCTGTCGGTGGCCGACATGGAGCCGCTTGTGCGTGACGGTGTCGACACACTGCAGATTTTCCAGCCGGTTGTCCGTTCGGTCATGATTTACGTGGTGGATCTGGTGCCCCGGCGGGATTGGGCCATGGGCGCGCTCCCATACAATCCTGTGCTCGCCGACCAATCCGCCATCGTCTTGGATGACGAAGACATATCCTGTCGAGCCGACGAACCGGGTGCCTGGCGGCTGGGTATTCTTGAGTTGAGCCATCACACATCCTCCGGAGAGGAAGTCGCGCCCGGGTCGGAATCCCGCTACGTCGCGGCGTCAATTTCCTTATTCCCAAGGATTTGAGGGAGTTCTCGCCTTGCACTCTGGAGTTGAGCGCGTATCAGGGGAAAAAATGAGGGCAGCAATGATCACCTACAAAAACGTCGACGGCCTCGGCGGCCTCCTGGCCCGGATGCCAGTCCGGGACGCGCAGGACTTCGTGTGCCTGATCTACGACGACAATGTCGCCGAGGTCGGCACCGGAGACCTTCGTGTCCAGCGCCTTCCGAGTCACCTCAAGGAGATGCATGCGGACATGCAGGTCGAGCGCAACGCCGAGGCATACCTCTGCACTGACGACGTCTTGGGCCGCAAATACCTGACGACGGTGGCACACGGCCGCACCATGCCCGTCCGCGCGACTGCCGAAGAAGTCGCCGCGGTCGAGAAAGCATACTGGGACGAGCGGTGCGCGCGCCTCGAGGTCGATCTTGCGACCGCTGAGAAGTCCGAGGAGTTCATCTTCCAGGATCCTATGACCGGACACGAATGGAAGGCTTGGGATCTCATCGCCGCGGGCGTCATGTCGAAGGACGATGACCGGACGCCGCATGTGGCATACTGCGAGGCCACCGGTGACCAGATGATCTTCGACCTCCTCGACGACGGATTGGTCCAGGTCATGGTGCGACCGGGAGATGACGACGACGTTCCGGCAACGCTCCTCGAAGCGATGAAATTCGCGAAGCCCGAATGAAAAAGGCCCCCGCCGAAGCGGGGGCCTCGAACAAGCCACCGGGGGCGTTGCCGCGCCTGGGTCCCGGCGTGCGATCATTACCCGGATCGCGACGGGAACCGTTAGGCGGTCACCGGGACGAGATGCCCGAGCGCTCCCCCATCTTGGCCAGCGCGCTTCACTTCGCCGTGCATCAGGGCGAGGCCGAATGTCTTCTGGAGCCTCTCATCATCGAGCTTGGAGAGGGTCTCCGGCAGCTCCTTGCGTCGCGCTATCGCCCCGCAGGGATCCTTCGCATCCAGCGCGAATGGCTTCCCCCGCTCGAACGCGACTTCGACGGCGCGCTGGACAAGTTCACGATACTTCCGGCCCTGGCCGTCCTCGACCTTGCTGACGAGACGTTTGGTTCCAGCATCATCCTCTTCGATCACGAGGAGGCCTTCGTCCAGTCCGTGCTTGACCAGAGCATTGAGGCGAGCCCGTTTCATCGAGGAGAAGGGCGAGGAGAGAGCTTCGCGGTTCTCGAAGACACCGCGCTTGCCGGTCGGCATCAACGTCACCCCCTGGGCCTCCGCTTTTCCGAGCGCGACGGAGAAATCCCGCATGCGCTTGTGGAAGTCATTCGAAGTGGCATGGCGGGCGTTCGATGATACGTCCGTGAGACCCACCCCGTCACGTTTCAGGGTCATGCGGCCCGTGTAGATGCCCCGGACGTTCTCCTTGAGGATCTGCGCGTGAATATACTTCCGGCGCGTCTCCCCCTTCTTGAAAGACTTGTCGCCGAGCTTGGTCGCGAGTTCGCCCTCGCGCTCCTCCTGTATCTGCCACATGACCAGCGCCCCGCGGTGGGCGGAGATCCAACCCGTCGAGCCCATTACGCTGTTCAGGACTTCTTCATCCGTCAGGTCCCGGGGCGTCTCGCCGTCGCGGCCGCGCTGGGGCGTGGCGCCTTTGTTCGTGTGGCCGATGTTCAAGATCAGCGCGCCGAACTCCGAAGACCACCTCTGCACCCATTTCAGCGCCTGATTGGCTTCCTGATAGTCGTTCCCGTTGACGGAATACGCGGTCCCCAGGTTGTCGATCACGATGCAGGCGATGGGCCCCACCTCTCGCTCCAACTCCCGGAGTTCCTCCGTGAGCGCATGGTATTCATCGGTTGCAGCAGGAGCCCGCGTTTTCGGATCCGGAGCGACCAAAGGTTGCCCCGAGGCGTCGATATCCTGCATCGACTTCACGATGCATCGCGTGTCGACGACCGCAGGATCCAGCTCTTCCGCTTCGCACATCTCGTGGAGGATGCGGTGAACATTCTCGGTCGGCTCTTCGTAGGTGATCACCACCGTGACGCCGTGTGTCTGCAGCTTCTGTCCCATCCATACCGGGGCATCTCCTTCGCCATTCCACGACGCCATAAGGAGGGCCAAGTGCATCGCGGTGGTGGTCTTGCCGATGCCTCCGCGTCCAGCAATCAACATCGGGACCGCAGCGGGCATGACCCTTCCCGCGACCCAGCGCTGTTCGGTCGGTTCAGTTGCAAAACGACCGATGCCCATCTCGATCAGCCGTCGGCGCCGCTCCCACCATGCCTTCTCCCGCAGGGATTGGTTGAGCCAGTCGTGGATGACCCAGTCGCACTCCTCCTGGTCCAACGAGAAGCCCTCGGCGACAGAGTCATCGTTTTCGGGGTATTTGAAGCGACGGATGGAAACCGGCAGCGCCTTAACCTTCAGGCGGGCACCTATGTCCCTTGCGGCCTTGAGGCTGTCGGGGTCGCCGTGGGTTGGGACGAAGATGAGGTCGCGTGCGGTAGCGGTTTCGTCGGTGAGGTCATCCCACGCGACTGCGGCAAAGCCCAATCCGGAGATGCGGTCGGCGACGGCCTGCGTCTGGCAGGCGAAGAGGCATGATGTTTTCATTTTTGACTGCTCTTTTCGGCTTGTTCGTTTCACGCCCGGCAAGGCGTGTAGTGGAGATTGTTCGCGGTTGACCGCTCCCCAAACGAATTCCGAAATTTTCTCTTGACACCCGTTGTCGAATGTTGCAGCGACCTGGGAATTCCCGCGTTCCCGAACGTTCCCGGGAACGGTAAGGCATTGAAATCAGTGAAAAACGTGTTCCCGGGAACGACCCATTCCCGGGAACGAATTTCTCTTTAATTTCAGCAGTTTCCGGTTCCCCCCTACTACGTAGGGCGCGGCAATGGCTCGCCGCCGCGCCGCCACCTACGCTCGTTCGGGACGCCTGATCAGGAAAATTCGCTCCAAGCGCGGCAATCGCTTTTGATCCGCGCCCACTGGCTAATCTCCCCGTCACAACCGACTACAAGGAGATATGATGGTAGACCTCGACCGCCTCGAAGATGACCTTCTCGACACTCTGGTATGGTGCGAACACCGCTACCCCGCCACGCGCCCGCTGACCCTATTCGCGGCGACCCAGCGGACGCCGGTCCCCGGGCAACTCGCCGTCGCGATTGCGGACACGCTGAGGCCGGTCCGGACAAAGCTCGACGGGCCCATCGTCGAAGAAGCTCGGCGATGCCTGCAGGCCCTCGGATACAGCTTCGAGTGGCACACCGGTGGCGACATCGACGCTTTCGTAGAGGCGAGGTCGGGAAGCCACTCCGCGCACGAGCGCCTCGCGGTCATCGTCCGCTTCCGGGAGCTGGGCCTGTGAGCCGGGTCATGATCGACCCCAGGTTCATCTCCTACGCGTCAACCGACCGCGAGCATGTCGCCCAGGTCTGCTACTGCGGCGTGCCGGTCCCGGACATGACGATCGGCCCGGTCCGAAAGATGGCGGATCCGGATCGCGTCATGACTGCTGAGTTCTTGCAGGATCGTCTCGATCGGATGCCGGCGCATGCCAGGCTGTCGCTCATCGGCCGATTTCTCGCCGCCAGGCACGACGACGACAAAATCTCACCTTCCGCTTTGGATACGGACCCGACTGGCGGGATTACATGGAGCCGCTGATCCTGGGCGGCACATGCGTCCGTCACGCTCATCCAGGAGACAACATGGCGCCAATCGGGATCAACTCCTGGATCGGCAACATGTCGATGAGCGTCCCCGGCGGACATGGGCATCGTTATCAGTTTCTGGAGACGAGGCGCCCGGACGGGCTACGCGTCTCGGCTATCATGCTCCCTTCCTCGATGCACCCTGACAAGGCGCGCCACTTCCGGACCAGAATCGACACAGGCGCGCTGATCATCCGGAACGCCAGGAAGGGAAGCTTCCGTCATGAGTTCGTCCATATGGACGAGATCCTCCAGGAATACCGGGACCACAAGATAGCGAAGAAGAGGGCGACCGTCGGCTTTTTCGGCGGAGTCGCCTGACGAGATATCGAACCCTGGTCAGGGCAATTTCCGAGCCAGATTTTTCGAATCCATTTCCTGACCTCAACTGCTGAGGTCTCGAAAAAACAATGTCTTACCATGGTCCGAGCATCGCTCTACAAACGGAACAAGCCCAGATCGAAAACGCACTTTACTACGTCGCGCAGATGATCGATCTTGAAGGCGGTGAGGTCTATCTCCCAATCTTCGAAAACCTGGAGGCGGAGCTTGCCAAGCTCACTTCTCGGGAGACGGCAATCGAGCGGGCGCGTCGGATGGCGCGGGCAAGGCGGGAGGCTGCTGGATCATGATCCGGCGGTGCAACTCCAACCGCTGCTCCAGTGTCTTGTCCCCATAATACTGTCGGCCCCGGATGCGCCCGACATCATGCCCCATGAGCGCACCGCGAGTGTCCATCTCGACACCCACCTCATCAAGCCGGTCCTCGAAAGAGTGCCGGACACCTCCTGCGGTCACGTAGACGGGCTTTCGCTTTCCACCTGGCAGCCTCTTGAATGAGACCGGATCCGAAGGCAACAGCCCGGCAGCGCGCATTGATTTGGACGCGGCATTGGAGAAGTTCCTGTTGTTGCGATATCGAGCGAACCCGTTCGGGTGTCGTTTCATTGCGTCCAAGGCGACACCAACAAGCGGAACGCGACGCTCCGAAGATGTGGTCTTAATCTGTCTTGCGCCTTCGCCTTCTTCGTCCCCTTCCTCTTCTTGAATAAAGATGTGTGGAATCGGGTGATCAAGCACAATCGCCTCTGGCGGCAGATTGAAGATCTCGGACTCGCGACAACCAGTCTCCAGGCACACCAGCATTATGTCCCGCAGCTCGTCGTTGATATCCCGCCAGTTCGGCAATACGACCCACTTCTGCAGATATGGCAGGGGCACCGGCGGCTTGCGCGATTTCTTCTGGCGGATAACTGCCTTGCACCGGATCCCATTTGTCGGGTTCGGTGGGTCCTGACGCTCGAGGTCTGCATGGTGATCTCGTATCATACGTTGCAGATACTGGAGTTCCTTGTTCGCCGTCGTGACATCCAGCTCCCCTGTGTCGACGCGTGACTGAAGTCCGTTCCGCAAAGTGCGAATATGGTCGGGCTGTATGTCATCGACTGGGATGTCTTTGACCATCACGGCATCGATGAGCTTGTTGGCTACCCGTCTCCATTTCTGCTTCCAGTCGTGGAGTTGCTGCTTGTTCTTGTTGTCGACCTCGTAGGGGTTGAGCCTGTCCATCTCTTCGGCAAGCTCCAGCAGTGTCCGCCGCGGCGCGGGAACACCGCCGAGCAAAGCCTGGGATGCGACGGAGCCGGGAGCATCACCGGCAGACTGCAGCGACTCGACCAGCGCAATGATGTCCCTGTGATCACCATCCGCGATCTCTTCCGCAGTTCGGTATATCACGCCTCGAGACGCCGCGAGCTCTGCCGCGATCGCGTATCGAGACTTCGCCGACGGAGGCTCTGCGCCTGCGAGCATCGCATTCCATTCCGCCAGCTTCCGGCGCTTCCATGAAATGCGAAATTCGATTGCCTCTTCGTAGTCCGAAGTTCCCGTGGCTTGCCAGATCTCAGGCTTCTCGACGATGCCTTGGAACTGAACAGGCACCTGAAGACGCGCGGTAAACAGACCTTTCTTACCCCGCCGGAAAACCCCATCTGTCATCGCAACCTCGACTGTCCGAACCTGTTCGAGACATACATGCTTGCTCTCAGGCCTCAAGTCCTTGCGACAGGATTTGCTACAGAAAATGCTACAGTTTCAGGCGGGCGCTCGAAGAGGATATTCCAATAAAATAAGGGTTTATCGGGCGGAATCGGGGGGCAAGTGAATCCGCCCCCGGACACCATTTTCAAACATATACGAAGCTTGCTTGAGCATACTGATCGCGTTGCCTTGGCGCCCCGTCCGCCTCGGCGGCATCACGTCGGGAACGCCGTGAATACCGCGCGAGGATCGCGCAGTTATCCGACGCCGCCATTCAACCAGGCGAGCGCCTGTGTCTCGGTGTCGAAGTGCTCCACGTCGTCGACCTTATGACTTTCGTCGCCGACGACGCTTCGTTCCTCGCCCTTGTATCGGGTCTTCTTCGTCCCGTCTGGGTCGTAACTGTATTTCACCCAGACCTCGCGAGACCCCTGCCTCTGGAGCAATTCCCATTGTGGAGTGGTCATGGCGTGCCTTTCGCTAATGCCAGTTCATTTCAGAAACGGTGACCGTTCAAGCTCTGTTCCAAACGTCCAATGCGTGGTCAAATCACCGCCAAGCCCCTGGCATCGGTTGGCGAAGAGGGGCATATCCCATTAGCCAAGGCCCGTTCGCTCGGGGGCCCTGACTTGGAGTTTGCGTCCGAGCCGTAAGGAAGCGCGGCAGACGGGTTTCGTCAGCCGCCCGGCGTCAGCTTGTGGATCGTGCCCGTGGCGGCGACAGACGAGCCATTAATGTCGGATCCAGATGTGACAGCGCTTTTTCCGACCTGTCCGGAACCCTCTCGGAGTCAGGGCGTTGAGCCGTGTGGGCTCAAGCGATCGTGAGGGATGGTGAGGGCATGAAAGGCGCGAGGCGCGTGGCCGGGCAGGTTCTGCCCGTCGTTCTCTTGTCCGGGTGCGGCGCAGCGCAATCGGCGCTGAGCGTTGCTGGTGAGGATGCCGGCGCGATCCGCAATATCTTCGTCGTGACACTCATCGGGGCCTGCATCCTTTGGGTAGTGGTGAACGGCGCTTTCTACGTTCTGTCGCTGTGGCGCCCGGAACCGATCGACGAACGGTTCGCCCGGCCGCTCCTGATCGGAGGCGGGATCGTGCTGCCATCAATCGTCCTGATCGCGTTGCTTGTGTGGGCGTTGTCGATTCTGCCGGACCAGCGCGCCCCCGGGGACGGGCTGCAAATCCGCGTCACCGGGGAGCAATGGTGGTGGCGGGTGGAATACTGGCCCGAGGGGGCCGAGGCGCCCATCGTCACGGCGAACGAGATCCGGCTTCCCGCCGGTGCGCGGACCGAGTTCCTGCTCGATGCAGATCGCGTGATCCATTCGTTCTGGATTCCGTCACTCGGCGGCAAGATGGACATGTTCCCGGGGCGCGAGACCCGTGTGAGCCTCGCCCCGGAAACGCCCGGCACTTACCGCGGCCAATGCGCTGAGTTCTGCGGGGCGAGCCATGCCTGGATGGCCTTCTCCGCTGTCGTCATGCCGCCCGATGCATTCGAGGACTGGCTGGAAGCCGAGGCCCGCGACGCTGCGCCGCCCGAAGGTGAGGCCGCCGGGCGCGGCGCCGCGCTCTTTCGCACCGAAGGGTGCGGTGCCTGCCACACGGTTCGCGGCACCGAGGCCGTCGGGCTGGTTGGGCCGGACCTCACGCATGTCGGAAGCCGGACAACGCTGGGCGCCGGTCGGCTCGGCGCGACGCTCGACGATTTCACGGCGTGGATCGCGCATACGGACGATCTCAAGCCGGAGGTGCGGATGCCCACTTACGACCACCTGAGCGACGCCCAGACCCGCGCACTCGCGACCTACCTGAAGGGGCTCGAATGACGCGCAGCACCGAAACGACCCTGCCCGCAGCACAAGGCCAATATCCCCCGACCGAGGACATGCTGTCGGAGCCGGTTCCCGCTGCGGAGCGTGCGGCTCAGGAGGCGCGGCTGCGCCGGGCCTGGGCGACGCCCAGAGGGCTGCGATACCTGACCGCCGTGAACAACACCGAGGTTGGCAAGTGGTACACGATGACCGCGCTCGTGTTCATGCTCCTCGCGGGGATCATGGCGCTCATCATCCGCACGCAGCTCGCCGTGCCGGAAAACGACCTCGTCTCCGCCGACCGGTTCAATCAGCTCTTCACGCTGCACGGTTCGGCAATGATGTTCCTCTTCGCCGTCCCGATGTTCGAGGCGATCTCGATCCTGCTCCTGCCGGGCCTGCTCGGCGCGCGCGACATGCCGTTTCCACGCCTGTCCGCCTTCGGCTACTGGTGCTTCCTGATCGGTGGCGTTTTCGTCATCAGCTCGATCCTCTTCGACGTCGCACCGCGGGCCGGCTGGTTCATGTATCCGCCGCTCGCCACGCAGGACGAGGGGCCGGGGAGCGACATCTGGCTTCTCGGCCTGAGTTTCATCGAGGTCGCGTCCATCGCCGCCGCGGTGGAACTCATCGTCGGGACGCTGAAATGCCGTCCGCCGGGGATGCGCGTGAATATCATGCCGCTCTACGCATGGTATGTGCTGGTGGTCGGCGGCATGATCCTGTTCGCCTTCCCGCCACTCATCGCCGGGGACTTTCTGTTCGAGCTCGAGCGCAGTTTCGACTGGCCCTTCTTCGACCCGACGCGGGGCGGCGACCCAATGCTGTGGCAGCACCTGTTCTGGATCTTCGGTCACCCGGAAGTCTACATCATCTTCCTGCCCTCCATCGCCATCGCGGCCATGATCATCCCCACGGTCGCCCGTCGGCCCATCGTGGGATACTCGTGGATCGTTCTGTCGGCGGTCGGCACAGGGTTCCTGAGCTTCGGGCTCTGGGTCCACCACATGTTCACCACGGGCCTGCCGTCGATTTCGCTCGGCTTCTTCTCGGCCGCGTCCGAGGCTGTGGTAATCCCGACCGGCATCCAGATCTTCGCCTTCCTCGCCACGCTCATGGTAGGCCGGGTGAAGATGACGCTTCCGATGCTCTGGATCGCCGGGGCACTGGCGATCTTCACCATGGGCGGTCTGACCGGCGTGATGCTGGCTCTCGCCCCCTTCGACTTCCAGGCGCACGACACCTACTTCATCGTCGCCCACCTGCACTACACGCTCTTCGGGGGCATGGTGTTTCCGGTGATCGCGGGGGTCTATTACTTCTTTCCGTTCTTCCAGAAAAAGCTCCTGTCCGAGCGGCTTGGCCGCTGGGCTTTCTGGCTGATCTTTTGCGGCTTCAACCTGACCTTTCTGCCGATGCACCTGACGGGTCTCTGGGGGATGCCGCGCCGGGTCTATACCTATCCGACGGGGCTCGGCTGGGACGGGCTCAACATGATCTCAACGGTCGGCGCCTTCATCATCGCAGCGGGCTTTGCGGTCTTCGTCTGGGACCTGATCCGGCCCAAGCGCCGCCAACCGCAGATTCCGCGCAACCCGTGGGACGCGGGAACGCTGGAATGGACACACGACGTGCCGGAGGAAGCCTGGGGCGTGCGCTCCATCCCCCATGTCACGACGCGCTATCCGCTGTGGGACCAGCCCGAGATGCAGGCGCGGATGGATGCGGGCCGCTACTATCTCCCCGATGCCAGCGAGGAGACGCGCGAGACGCTCGTCACCTCGGTGATCGACGCCGAGCCAATCCAGGTGCAGAGGGTCACGGGACCGACCTGGATCACGCTCCTCGCGGCGGGTTTCACCGGGGGCGCCTTCATTTTCCCGACATTCAGCTGGTATCCCGCCGCCATCGTGAGCGGGGCGCTCGCCGTGTGCTGCATCCTCTACTGGCTCTGGACCTCGACCGCTCGCCCGCCGCAGGTGGACACCAAGGATGCGGGCCTTGGTCTCAGATTGCCCACCTATGCCTCGGGACCCGCCTCGGTCGGCTGGTGGGGCATGTGGATCACGATGCTGGGGGATGCGACGGCGTTCGCTTCGCTCATCTTCGGGTTCTTCTTCTACTGGACGTCACAGGCAGATTTCCCGCCGCCCGGATCGCCGCATGCCGAGGCCGCGCTCGTCGCGCTGGCCGCCGGATGCCTCACCATTTCCTGGGCGCTGACGGTCGGGGCCCGGTGGCTTAACCGGCAAACCCGCGTTGGGGCCGCGCGGCTTTGCCTGATCCTCGCCCCCCTGGCCGCAGCCGGGGGCGCGACCGCTCTCATGTCCTCGGTCTGGCCGCTTGACCCGACCGCGCACGTCTACCCGGCCGTGCTCTGGGCGCTGTCGATCTGGAACGCCGTCCACGCGGGCGCGGGCGTCATCATGCAGTTCTACTGTCTCGCCGGGTCGCTCTTCGGCAAACTCACGCCGCGCTATGATGCGGACATCTGGAATGTCTCGCTCTACTGGCATTTCCACGTCCTCGCCGTTCTGGTCACCTGCGCAGTTATGGGCCTCGCCCCGGGGGTGTTCTGATGCAGGACGACCGCGCCCCCGTCGACGAGGAACTTCAGGAGTTTGCCGAGGAACGCGCGAGCTTGCTCAAGATCACGCTGAGCCCGGTGATCTGGGCGCTGCACTTCGTGATCTGCTACGGGCTTGTCGCGGTTACCTGCGCAAAGGGCTGGGATATCGGCGCGGTGCGCACCGGCCTGATGGTCTTCTCCGTCGCGGCACTGGCGGCGATCCTGTGGGCGGGGTGGGGAAGCTGGCGGCAGTGGAACCCGCGTGAGACGGGCGATTTCGTGAACCGCCGGGGCCGGGCCGAGGACCGTCACCATTTCCTCGGCCATGCCGCGTTCCTGCTCTCGATCATTTCGTTTCTCGGCGTGATCTTCGTTTCGCTCCCGCTGGCGTTGCTGGGGGACTGTCGATGAGGGCACTCTACCTGCTTCCCGGGCTGGCACTGCTCACGTCGATCTGGCTTCTGCCGCTTGAGGCGGCGCTGCCCGCCTTTGCCGCCCACATGCTGCGCCACATGACACTGGTCGCGCTGGCCGCGCCGCTGGTCGTGCTTGGCCTCCCCGGCCTGACCGAGCGGCTTGCGATCCCCCCGTTGGCGGCCGCCGCGGTGGAGTTCGTGGTGGTCTGGGGCTGGCACCTCCCTGCTGCGCACGGGATGGGACGGACGCTCCCCGTCGGCTTCGTGGCCGAGCAGGCGAGTTTCCTCGCCGCCGGCCTCCTCGTCTGGGCGGGGTGCCTGCGCCGGGACCGACCGTTCGCCGGGGCAGGGGGGCTGCTCCTGACTTCCATGCACATGACCCTCCTCGGCGCGCTCATCGTTCTCGCCCCTCGCGACCTCTATGCGGCCTTCTGCGGGACGCCGCCCGACCTGACGGGCCAGCACATCGGCGGCATGCTTATGCTCGCCATCGGCACGCCGGTCTACCTTGTCGCGGGTCTCGCACTCACCGGAGTGGGCCTGCAGGACAGGAGGATGGCATGAGGCCAGTGGTCCTGACGCTTGCGCTCATAGCCGGCCTGGGCGTGGCCGGGGCGGTGGCGGTGGTCGGATTGGGCCTTTACAACGTATCGGCGCGCGTCGGTCATCTGCCGGGTGTGAGCTGGGTGCTTCACACGACGTTCCGCAATTCCGTCCGTCTGCGGGCAGGCACGGCAGAGGACATGCCGCCCCTGGACAACCCCGAGCTGATCGCGTTGGGCGCGGGCCATTACGCCACCGCCTGTGCGCCGTGCCATGCCGAGCCGGGCGGGGTGCGCACGGCCACGATGCGCGCCCTTGTTCCCGTGCCTCCACCGATCGAGGAAGCGGTGCTGCATTGGGATCCCAACGAACTCCACTGGATCGTGGATAACGGGATCAAGATGAGCGGGATGCCCGCCTGGCCGGTCGCGGAGCGGAAGGACGAGGTCTGGGCCGTGGTCGCCTATCTCGCCGCGATCAAGGCTGGGGAAGCTCCGGAGCTTCCCCAGGCCGCCCCCGACACCGACCCGCGCGCCTATTGTGCCACCTGCCACGGTACGTTGGCCGGGGAGGTTCCGCGGCTCGACATTCAGTCCCCGGCCTACCTCGCCGCCCAACTCCACGCCTACAGGAGCGGGGCGCGCCCGAGCGGAATCATGGCCCAGGCGGCGAGCGTCGTGCCTGCGGAACTCTACCGGGACCTCGCCAGGTATTTCGCCGGGCGGGACCGGGATGCTCCCGAGTTCGACCACCGGCCCGAGCGCGCTGCGCGCGGTGCGCAACTGGCCCGCAAAGGCACCCGCGACGTCCCCGCCTGCCTCGCCTGCCACGGGCGCGAAGGACGGGCCGAGGCGAAAGGTCCGATGCTTGACGGCCAGCATGTGCCGTTCTTGGAAACTCAGCTCACCCTCTGGCGCGATGGGGTCTATGCCCACGATGCCCTCATGCAATCCGCTGCTCGCGACCTCACCGATGACGACATCACCGCGCTCGCGCAGTACTTCGCGACCCGCTAGCCCCCTTGCCGCCCGTCGCCCCATGCGCAACTCTGCGCGAAACACCCGAGGAGGCAGAGGATGAGCGATAGCGAAATGACGGGGGCAGAAAGCCTCGTGCGAACGCTGGTGGCGGGCGGCGTGGATACCTGTTTCGCCAATCCCGGCACGTCCGAGATGCACTTCGTCTCAGCCCTCGACCGGGTGCCGGAGATGCGCTGCGTGTTGTGTTTGTTCGAAGGCGTGGCAACCGGGGCTGCGGATGGGTATGCCCGGATGACTGGACGCCCGGCCGCGACGCTCCTGCACCTTGGCCCCGGCCTCGCGAACGGCCTGTCCAACCTGCACAATGCCAAGCGCGCCAAATCGCCCGTGGTCAACGTGATCGGCGATCATGCCACCCACCACCGCCACCTCGACGCGCCGCTCACCTCGGACATCGAGGGCGCGGCGCGGCCCTTTTCCGATTGGGTCCGCACCTCGCCCAATGCCGACAGCGTTGCGACGGACGGTGCGGCAGCCATCGCTGCTGCGCGGTCGCTGAACGGGCGTGTCGCCTCGCTCATCCTGCCTGCCGATACTGCCTGGACCCCTCTGACCACCGCGCGCAGTGCCGAACGTCCGCAAGGCGTCGCGCCCGTGCCCGCCACGACGCCGGCGGCCGAGGTCAGCGCGGAACGGATCGAAGCCGCGGTGAAAATCCTCGCGAGCGGCGAGCCGACGGTGATCTTCCTCACCGGCGAAGCGGTGCGCGATCCGCTCATCGACGTTGCGGGGCGGATCGCCGCGTCGACCGGGGCCGATCTCATGGCACCGACGCAATGCCCGGTGATCTCGCGCGGGGCGGGGCGCCCCGTGGTGCAGCGGCTGCCCTATCCAATCGCGCAGGCGGTGGAGGCGCTTTCGGGGTATCGCAACGTACTCCTCCTCGGCGCCAAGGCGCCCGTCAGTTTCTTCGCCTATCCGGACTGGCCCGGCGAACTGGTGCCACCCGGCGTGAACGTGCAGAAGGTCTGCGGGCCGGAGGACGATGGCGCCGCTACGCTGATTGCGCTGGCCGACGCGCTGGACGCTAACGGCGCCGAGCCGGCCCGCGCCGCTTTCGACCCGCCCGCGCCGCCGACGGGCGAAATAACGCCCGAAAGCCTCGGCCCGGCCATCGCTGCGGCGATCCCGGAAAATGCCATCGTGATCGACGAAAGCCTCACCTCGGGTCGCACCTTCATGGGACCGACCGCGACGGCCCATCCCCACGACTGGGTGCTGGGCACCGGCGGCTCCATCGGTTACGCGCTGCCCAACGCCATCGGTGCGGCCATCGCGTGTCCGGCCCGCAAGGTGATCTGCCTTGAAAGCGACGGAAGCGGGATGTACATGCCGCAATCGCTCTGGACCATGGCGCGCGAGAAGCTGCCAATCCTCGTGGTGATCTTCGCCAACCGGAAGTACCAGATCCTGCGCGCCGAAATGTCCAACGTTGGCGCTCAGATCGGTCCCTCCGCTGCCTCGCTCCTCGACATCGATCAGCCCACCATCGACTGGACGGGCCTCGCCCGCAGCCTCTCGGTCGAGGCGGAGCGGGTCACGGACCTCGCCGCCCTGAACCGCGCGCTTGCGCACGGAGTGACCCACGATGCGCCTTATCTGGTGGAAGTCGTGCTCTGAACTCAGCCGATCAGGCTGCGCAGGAGGATCATCGCGGCAAAAGCGGCCACGACCATGAGGTAGCCACCCAGCACGACCGCCCCGTCGCGCGCGAGGATGCCGAAGGCGAAAACGGCGATGGGTAGCCCCATGATCGGCGCGGCAATCGGCAGGGCGCCAAGAACGACCATCGACCCGCCCGTGATCATAAGGAGCAGCGCGATGATGGTGAGTGAAACGCGGCTGCCCGACAGGTACTCCATGCGGATATGAAGGTTCTTTCGCAGCCAGTGCGCGCCCGGCCTGAGGCGGCGCACCGCGTCGCATATGCGGTCGGCGGGCAGTTCGCGATCACGGATGAAGCGGGGCAGGGCGATCTTCTTCGCTCCGAGGAGCATGTGAAACCCGATCACCGCGATCAGCGTGCCGAGCGCACCGCCCACGCCCGGGATCATGCCGAACGGAAGGATCATGAAGATCGCCGCGATCATCAGGAGCGGCGCATGGCCCTGCGCCCCGATGGTGCGCACGAGTTCCCCGATGGTGACGGTGTCTCTGCCCTCGGCCAGCCTGTTGAGCCGGTCGATCAACTGGGGCATCGCATCGGGACCCGGTCCGGCCATGGACGGATCGGCGCCTTGGGGGATGTAATCCGTGACACTCGGACGTCCCCGGTCCTGCGTCTGCATCGTTTCCGTCATTTCGACCTTTCGGGCCTGCCTTGGCGCGTGCGGTTCCGCCCGCCTCGCGCGGTTGAAATCTGTGCTTTCCCAACGGGGGGGCGGACGGAAAGTTCCGGCGCGGCTCACCCGGCTCCGTGGGGCGAAAGTGCCCCGCGCAGGGCGCGCGCCTCGAGCCTCTCTCGCAGCCCGCCGGGCCGGTCGAGCCCCATCCGTTCGAGGGCGGCCCGGTCCGGGTTGCGCGTCAGCAGACCGGCAAGGATCAGCCCGGCCATCGCGCCCGGGCTTCCCTGCGCCTGCGACAGACGTTCGAGCGCGGGCAGGATGCGACGTTCGGTTTCGTCGAAGTCACTCCCGAAGGGAAACCGGGGGAGGTCGAAGGGGGCGAGCCACCGCTCGAGCCGGTCGGGTGTGTTCACCCGCCAGCCGGGCGGCAGTTCGTAGTCTCGTGCGACCTTGCCCGCGGCCTTGGCAGCCTCCAGTAGCTCCTCCTGGAACCGGCTGTCGGCAATGCGCAACATCCGCTTGACCACGTCCTCGTCCCGCTGACCGCGCAGGTCCGCGATCCCGTATTCGGTCACGACGATATCGCGGTACTGCCGAGGCACGGTTTCGTGGGGGTGGTCCCAAACGATGTTGGATTCGGTGTGACCCCGCCGCGTGCGCGTTGCCGTCAGGGTGATGATCGACCTGGCCCCGTCGAGCGCAAAGGCCTGCTCGACGAAGTTGAACTGCCCGCCCACGCCGCTCACCTCGGCCCCGCGCGAGGTTGCATCGCTCACCACCCCGCCCAGAAGCGTGGCCTTCATCGCCGCATTCACGAACCTTGCATCGCGCCGGGCGGCCCGCTTGGCCCGCTCGTCGCCGTAGAGCTGGTTGGTGAACGAGACGGGGACCATGTGAATCTTCTCCCGCCGTTCGGAGGGCAGGTCTCGCAGGCGGGCATAGAAATCATGGCAATCGACGAAGAAACCTGCGTGGATCGCGGCTCCGTCGACCTCGCGTTTGACGAGTCCCGCCTCGAAGAGCTGAAGGATGCCGTCTACCAGCATCTCGGTGACGGCGTAGAGCCCGTCCTCGAAAGGCCCGTCCTCACGCGGCGCCTCCATGCCCACCGGGGCGAAAGGCGCCGCCGCGTGAATCTCGCTCGTCCGCCCTTCGTGGCGTGCGATGAGCGCATGAGCCACGGCATCGCCGATGGCGCCGATGCCGATCTGCAAGGTGCCGCCATCGCGGATCAGGCGGGAGACATGAAGGCCGATGGCATGCTCCACCGCGCCGACGGGACGCTTGACCACCGAGAACAGGTCGAAATCCGATCCCTCGTGAAGCAGGTCCACGTCATCGCGCGCAATCCGTGCCTCGGGATTGGTGAAGACCGGCACGTTGCGGTTCACTTCGCCCACCACCAACAGGTCGAGCACACCCGCAGCATGATCGCGCAGGAGGTCGGCGGAGATATCGGTATTGCACGATAGCGATAGCGTGCCGTCGTCGCCCTTGCCGAGCAACTGCATCAACACGTTCGGACGCCAGTCGCGCAGCATGTCGTAGGCATGGGTGTAGTTCGCCGCGATATAGCGCTGCTGCATCTGCGGCACACCGATCCAGCGGCCCGCAAGCATGAAGAACTCCGAGACCTCGATGTTCTCGGGCAACTCGCCCGCCCGCATCATCCGGGCATAGTCGAGCGCCGGGTAGTCGCCGAAGAGCCGTGTCGCCGCGGGGGCGAGGAAACGTGCGGCCATCCCCTCGGACATATCCGGCGCTTCGAGCGTCAACGCGGTGAGGATCGAAAGCCGCACGTCGGGCCGGGCCGCGACGGCGCGGGTGAGGGCGTTTACCAGCGTGACGGGCTTGCCGAGACCCAACGGGAGGGCGACGCGGATGTCGCCGCCATTTCGCTCTATGATCTCGGCGGCGATGGCCTCGGGGTCGGATGGGGCGTCAGCCAAAATCCTGCCACCCTGCATCCGGCTTGAACCGCTCGCCGTGAAGCTCGGTCAGGTTGTCGAGCACCTTCGGCACGTCGCCGCGCGTGCGGGCATAGGTCAGCGGCCCGCCCCGGAACGGCGCCCAGCCGGTGCCGAAGATCACGGCGCCGTCTATGGTGTCCGCATCGGGGGCCACGCCACGGCGCAGGCATTCCACGGCGGTGTCGCACATCGGCAGGATCAGCCGGTCGGCGATCTCCGGATCGGCCTCGCCGGTTTCCGGTGGCTCCTCGCTGTCGTAGTCGTAAAGACCCTTGCCGGCCTTCTTGCCGGTCTCGCCTTTCTCGACTTTCTCCTCCAGCCAGTCGGGCGTGTCGGCCACGGGGCGGTCGAGGTCGCGGCGCATGGATTTCGCGACTTCCAGACAGATGTCCAGCCCCACCTGGTCGGCGAGCGTGACCGGCCCCATCGGCATCCCGAAGGACAGCGCGGCTCGGTCGATTTCCTCTTTCGATTTTCCCTCGTCCAGAAGCACCATTGCCTCCATCAGGTAGGGGGCGAGCACACGGTTCACGAGGAAGCCGGGATAGTCCTTCACGCGCGCCGGGAGCCGGTCGATCCCGACGACGAAGGCCGAAAGACGGTCCAGCACCTCCGCATCCGCCTTGTCATGCGCGACGACCTCGACCAGCGGCATCTGCGAGACAGGTTTGAAGAAATGCAGGCCGGCGAACCGATCCGGCGCGGGAACATCCTTCACGAGGTCGGAAAGCTTCAAGCTCGACGTGTTGCTGGCCAAAATCGCGTCCGGCTTCATCACGTCCTTCAGTCCCGCGTATATCTTTTCCTTCAGCTCCGGTTTCTCCGGCACAGCCTCGATCACGAGGTCGGCGCGAGACCGGCCGAGCCCGGACGGGTCGGGCATCATGCGGTCGAGTGCGTCGCGTGCATCGATCCCCCTCAGGTGCTTTTTCTTGTAGACCTTCGAGGCGCGCTTCACTGCGGCCCCCAGCGGCTCGAGCGCCACGTCCTCCAGCGTCACGCGCTTGCCCTGCAGCGCGCTCCAGGCGGCGATTTCCGCCCCCATCGCGCCCGCGCCGATGACGTGAACATGCGCGATGCCGTCATCGCCCTTGCCGCCTTCCTTGAGCTTGCGGCGCAGGAAGAAGACGCGGATGAGGTTGCGCGCCGTATCGGTCTCCAACAGGCGCGCGAACGAAGCGATCTCGCCGCGCTGCATCTCCTTGCGGTCACCCCCGTGATCGGCCCAGAGGTCGATCAGCGCGTGAGGCGCGGGGTAATGCGCCTTGGGTGCCTTCTTCTCGGTCTCGCTACGCATCCGGCTGGCCGCGATGGAGCGGGCGACCCCGGTGCGCATGGCCCCGGCCTTGAAGTCGGCGTCGCGCTCCAGCTTTCCGCGCGAGGCAGCATCGACCGCGGCGTCAACGTGTCGCTCGGGCAGGAGCTCGTCGATGATGCCGAGCTTTTTGGCCTTTCGGTCATGGGCGGATTTGCCGGTCAGCATCATCTGCATCGCCTCGACCGGGTCGATCAGCGTGGGCAGGCGGAAGGTCCCGCCAAGCCCCGGATGCAGGCCCAGTTGCACTTCGGGGAACCCGGTCTTCACGCCCTCGATCCCGATCCGATAGTCGCAGGCCAGCGCCAGTTCGAAGCCGCCGCCCAGCGTCGCGCCGTGGATCACGGCAACCGTGGTCATGGGCAGCGCCTCGAGCCGGTCGAGAACGCGGTGGCCCTCGGTCAGCTTCTCTTCCGCTCCCTCGCGCTCAAGCCCGGAGAACCCGTCGATATCGGCGCCCGCTGCGAAGCCGCCCGGCTTGGCAGACCGCAGGACGAGCACCTTGGGCTGAACCGCTTCGACATGCGCAAGGAGGGCATCGAGTTCGCGCAGCACGGCCTCGGAAATAACGTTCGTGCCCGTATCCTTCAGGTCGAGCCAGAGGGTAAGCCTGTCGCCCGCCTTCTCCAGCCGCCAATTCTCGGCCTCCGGCGGCGTGTTCGCGTCCTCGGCCGGGTCGTCGGGGGTGATGGTGTCCAGAACGTCTGTCATGCGGCCTCCAGAAGCATTGCGCCGCCCAGGCCGCCACCGATGCATTCGGTCGCGATCCCGCGGCGATGGTTGCCCGCCTTCATGGCATTGGCGAGGTGCAGGACGATGCGGTTCCCGCTCGTCCCCACCGGATGGCCAAGGCTGATCGCCCCGCCGTCGACGTTGAGCCGCGCGCGGTCGATCCGCCCGAAAGCTTCGTCATATCCCAGCACCTCGCGGCAGAAGTCGTCGTCTTGCCACGCGGCAAGGCAGGAGAGCACCTGCGCGGCGAAGGCTTCGTTGAGTTCCCACAGGTCGATGTCGTCGACCGATAGCCCGTGACGCTGGGCCAGCGGCGTTGCCGACAGCACGGGGCCCAGCCCCATGATGGACGGGTCGAGCGCAGCCCATTCGCTGTCCTTGATCTCCGCGATAGGCTCCAGCCCGTGCGCCTCCACCGCCGTCTCGGAGGCGAGGATGAGCCAGGACGCACCGTCGGTGATCTGGCTCGAATTGCCGGGCGTTACCTTGCCGTAGGGTTTCTCGAAGGCGGGTTTCAGCTTGGCGAGTTTCTCGATCGAGCTGTCCGGGCGAACTCCGTCGTCGTGACCATGCGCCCCGCCGTCACGATCGAAGGCGGGCACGACCTCACCGTCCAGCGTCCCCGCCTCCTGCGCGGCGGCGAGCCGCTTGTGGCTCTCGACGGCATAGGCATCGGCGGTGGCCCGGTCGATGCCGAAGCGGTGGGCGAGGACCTCGGCGGTCTGGCCCATGTTCAGTGTCGTGATCGGGTCGGTCAGCCCGCGTTCGAGCCCCACGACGGGGGAGAAGAAATCGGGCCGGATCTCGGTCAGCTTCTGCGCCTTGTCGAGCGGGCTCTTGGCCTGTGCCATCCCGCCGAACCATTCCGTCGCGGACTGGCGCAGGACGAGCGGCGCGTGGCTGAGAGCCTCGGTTCCGCCTGCAAGGATCATCTCGTGTGAGCCGTCGCGGATATAGCGGTAGGCCGTGTCGATGCTCTGCATTCCCGAGCCGCAGTTGATCTGCACCGTGAAGGCGACCTGTTCGTCACCCATGCCGAGCCTGAGCGCGGCGACCCGCGCCGGGTTCATCTCGTCCGAGATGACGTTGACGCAACCGAGGATCACGAGGTCGAAGGCCGTGGGCGCGAAAGGCTGGCGCATGAGGAGCGGCCGCCCCGCCTGCACGGCGAGGTCCACCGGCGTGAAGGGGCCGGGTTTGCCGCGCGCGCGCAGGAAAGGTGTGCGCGCGCCATCGACGATGTAGACGGGTCTGCTCATTCTGCTGCCTCCCGCGGCGTATCCAGGTCATTCTCGGGATTGCGCCGCATCTGGGGGAAGAACGTCTGAAGCTCTTCCGGGGTGTAGTCATCAACGGCCACGGTCTTCTGCACCGCCGCCTCGGCTTCCTTCAGTTTCTCGAACTCCGCGTCCGACAGGATGCCGGCTTCGAGCGCTTCTGCCGGGGTTTTCTTCACATCGCGCAGACGCTTCTCGATTGGCGCGACTTCCAGCACGCGGGCGTAGGCTTCTTCGAGGAGGCCCAGGCCGCTGCCCGGCTTGGCCGGGTGAAGCCGCCCGATGAGCCGGTCGCGCGCATCTGACGGGTGGTAGGCGATCATCGCGGCAGCCTCGCTCAATTTGTGGGAAGGCGCGTTGCGATGCGCGGCCGGGCGCAGCACCGGACGCAGGAGCCAGCGCACCCAGGCGGCAGGAAAGTTCTCGATCACTTCGTCGAGCGCCTTGCCGATCCGGGAAAAGGACGCGTCTGCCGAGAACCGGACGAGCGGCAGATCGGCCTCGTGGCGCCCGTCGTCTTCCCATCGCTTCAGCGTGGCGGAGACGAGGTACATTTCCGACAGTGCGTCACCCAGCCGGGCCGAGATCATCTCGCGCCGTTTCAAATCGCCACCAAGGCTAAGGAAGGCCATGTCGGCGGTAACGGCAAAGGCGGTGGACCAGCGCGAAAGCCGCGCATAGATCGGCCCGACCGCCCCGGCATCCTTGGGCACGCCGCCACGACCGGTCCAGGCCGCACCCCACGCCTTGAAGAAGGTCTTGGTGGAGTGGCTGACGTGTTTCCAGAAGTGCTCATCAAAGGCGTCGAGCGCCTTGCCCTGGTCCGGCTCCTGCAACGCGCGGATTTCGTCCAGAAGGTGTGGATGCGCGCGGATCGCGCCCTGGCCGAAGATGATGAGGTTTCGCGTAACGATATTGGCGCCTTCCACCGTGATCCCGATGGGCACGGCGCGGTAGATCGGCTGCAGGTAGTTGAGCGGACCGTCGATCACCGCCTTGCCGGAATGGACATCCATCGCATCGTCCACCGCCTCGCGCATCCGCGTGGTGGCATGGTATTTCATGATCGCGGAAATGACCGCGAGGTTGTGACCCTGGTCCAGCGTGGCCGTGGTCAGGCGTCGCCCCGCCTCGATCGTGTAGGCATTGGCGGCGATCCGTGCGAGCGGCTCCTGAACCCCGCCGAAGAGACCGATGGGCATACCGAACTGCTTGCGCACGCGGGCATAGGCCCCGGTCGAATGCGCCGAGACGGAGGCCGCGGCGGCGGACAGGGAGGGCAGGGAAATGCCGCGACCGGCGGACAATGCGCTCATCAGCATCATCCAGCCTTTCCCGGCATAGTCCGGCCCGCCGATTATGTTCTCGAGCGGGATGAACACGTCCTCGCCGGTGGTCGGCCCGTTCATGAACATGGTGCCGGAAGGCAGGTGACGCCGCCCGGTTTCGACCCCCGGCAGATCGGTGGGGACCAAGGCACAGGTGATGCCAAGCTCGCGCTCGTTCCCGAGGAGCCCGTCGGGATCACGTAATTGGAACGCGAGGCCCAGGACGGTGCAGACCGGAGCGAGGGTGATGTAGCGCTTGGCCCAGTTGAGCCGGATGCCCAGCACTTCCTCACCGTTCCAATCGCCTTTGCAGATCACGCCGTTGTCCACCATCGCGGATGCGTCGGACCCGGCCTCTTCACTGGTAAGGCCGAAGGCGGGAAGCTCGTCGCCTTTGGCGAGCCGCGGCAGCCAATGCGCCTGCTGTTCGTCGGTGCCGAACTGGAGGATCAGCTCACCCGGTCCGAGCGAGTTGGGCACCATCACGGTGACGGCCCCTGCGAGGGAATGGGCCGAGATGTAGCGCACCACCTCGGAATGGGCATAGGCCGAGAAACCCAGCCCGCCGTGTTTCTTGGGGATGATCATGCCGAAGAAACCCTTTTCGCGCAGGAAGTCCCAAGCCTCGTTGGGCAGGTCGCCTGTGAGCTTGTCGATTTCCCAGCTGTCGAGCATGTCGCAGAACTCGCGCACCGGCCCGTCCATGAAGGCCTGCTCGTCCTTCGTCAGCTTCGGGGCGGGAACGCCGCGCAGCATCGACCAGTCGGGCGTGCCGGAAAACAACTCCGCTTCGAAATGGACGTCGCCGGATTCCACAGCTTCCGCTTCAGTGGCGGACAGCGTCGGCATCGCCCCCTTGGCCCAATTGAAGATCGGTTTGGTCAGATAGTTCTTGCGAAACGACATGGTTCACCCTCCTCATCGAACAACGCGGGGTCGGGGCGGGGGTTCCTTCACGCAGAGGTGTGTGTCGGAGCGATTTTCGGCGGATGCCCGGAGCCATGAGGCAAACCGTTGCAGCAGGCTGAAAATTTCCCGATCGGGACGGAGCGTCTTTGCTGGTTTCGTCGCGACGGCGACCGGGGATCAGCCGTTCAGGATTTCGTTACGCCGGGCGCGTTCGATGGCCGCATAGTGATCGTAGAGGTCGAGTTGCTCCGTGTTGAACCCATGACCCCGGATGTCGAGGGCCGCCAGCACCTCGGCGATCCGGCCCCGGATGGCGGGGACGTCGCCCGCGTGGACGCAATAGGTGGTGAGATACCACGCCACGAACCGCGCCCGGAACGCGGGCCCCACGGCGTCGAGCCCGTCGAGCGCCCGTGCGAGTTCCGCGTTGGTCGTTGCTTCCCAGGTCGCGATGCGGAAATCCGAGCGGCCATAGGCGACCACCGGCTTGTCATGCACCAGAGCCTCGAACAGAACGCCGGAGTTGCAGCCGACCACCGCTTCGGCTCCCGCGATCAGCGGATGGATCGAACCGGTGGAAAGGTGCAGGTTGCCGTAGTCGCGCGACAGTTCCTCCAGCCCCGCCTCGATCCGCCGGGCGGTGCAAAGGGGATGACGCTTGGCCACCACTGACCATCCCCGCGCGCGGGCCTTGGCCGAGATCACCGCGAGCGCGTCGATCTGGTCGATATGCGCAAAGCCCGCGACCGGGTCCTCGATTGTCTGTAGAGGCACGAAGACATACGGGCCGCGCGGCAACTCCGCCTCCGCCGTCGGCTGCGCATATTTCGACGCGTTCCGGCGCACCAGGGTTTCGCGCAGGTCAGCCACGAACGTCTCCGCGGCCTTCAGCGGCACGCGCTCGATGTCGTGGCGGAAATGCTCCGGTTCGGTCGCGAGCTTCGAGAACCCGGAATATCCCATCGGATCCGCCGTGTAGTAGGGCGGCACGTAGCTTTCCTTGAATCGCAGCACGTTCCCTTCGTCGCCATGCGAGTGAAAGCTGATGACGAGCTGGCCATGCGCGTGCAGCCTCTCGGCCCCGTCAGCGGCATAGGGCAGGCGGATCGGACGCACCGTCACCGACAGTTCGGCGAGCGCGACGAGGAGCGAGGCGTAGAGGCGTTGATGCCGGTCGCGGTCCAGCGGGTTGTCGAACCACTCCGCCGGCACTTCGAGGATGACATCGGCGTCGTCCATCGCCTCACCGCATCTCGCCGCGAGGGAAAAGAAGGCGGCCGAAAAGCTGGCCCAGCTTCGACGGACTTCGGCGCACGAACAGGATCGGGTCGCGCTTGAGGTCGGCGACCATCGCGTGGTTGCCGGTGGCGCGCAGCCCCCATGTCAGGACCGGGACCCAGACCTTGAACGCGCCAAGGGCGTCCGCGTTGGGATACATCAGCCCGACCTGGAGCGGGCGGTGGTGCGACCAGTGGCGCCGCACGTATTCGGCGGGTTCACGCAGGAACTCCGGCGACTGGTCGGGCATGACCTTGGACACGTAGAGCCGGTCGACGATCGGGGCGAGAAGCCAGAGGCGCCACCCGAAATGCCCGTAGTTCACGATCCGTGGCTGGCCCGCCCGCACGTTCACCGGTGTCGAACCGCCCACGTTCACCGGCCTGTCGTCCGTCAGCCCGTTGGTGTCGAGGAAGGCGCGTTCGACGAGGGCAAGCTCCTCGGGATGAAGCGACACGTCTTCCTTCGGTCCCTGCGCGGGCCTGTCGGGAAAGAGCGTTCCGTCCTCGCGCCCGAAATAACGCTTCGCGACCTCGGCGTTTGCTTGCGCCGCATCCGCCAAGATCTGCTCCGACAACTCCGGGGTAAGGTACCACGGCTTCGTCATCGGCAGGCCGCGCTCCGCGCGCCAGGCTTGAAGCCCCGTCGTCACCGTCTCGATGAAGGTGAAATAGGCGTCGCGGTTCTTGAACTCGCGCGTGTTGTACATGCGGATGAGCTCCACATGCGCCGTCGAGAGCCGCGCGGAATTGGCCTGCAGCCCGTCGGGCTCCGGCAGTTCGCGCAGCATGGGCAGGTTGGTCACATGCGCGAAATCGGCGAGCAGGTCGCCGCCCTCGAACGCCTCCTTGCCGAAGAGGCGCGCGGTCACGTTGTCCTCCCCGATGGCCTCGGCCCAGGCGTCGAGCGGGACGCGGTAGTCGAGCCGTTCGCGCGTCACTTCGTCGGCGAGCCACGCCTTGAACGACACGTCCACGCGGCCCACGGCCCCGCCCGCGACGAACTCGGCATACTGCGCGTTCGCCCATTCGTCCTGGCGGCGCAGGTAGCAGACCATCTCGACCGGGTAGTCCGTGAAATACCGCGCGATCTTCACGGCATTGCGTTGCAGGAAGAACGCCTCGCTCGACAGCACGATGGTGTGGATCCGGCCCCCGGCCAGTGCCAGTCCGCGCTCGATATGCGCCTTCAGCCCGGCGGCGTTCTGCACGGCGGCGGGCGTGAACTCGGAATGTCCCGCCTGCTTGTGCGGGCGCACGGTCTGCCAGAACAGCCCGACCTCGGGATACCAGACCCCGTCGCGCAGGAGCGCGGGACGGTTCGTTTCCATCAGGTGCTGGATGTAGGTCGAGCCGGTCTTGGTCGCGCCGATATGGACAATGATGCGCGGCTTCTTCGCCGGTGCTGCGGGGGCCTTCGCGGCGGTCCGGACGAGGTCATTGCGGGCATAGGCATTGACCGCGGCCACCAGCCCCGCTTCCCGTTCAGTCGCCGGCGGAGTCAGGTAGAGCGTCATCAACTCGTCCTGCGGGATTGGAGCCAGGTCGACGGCCTTGTCGACCAGGTCGCGCCGGTCCGCACGCACCGCCTCGATGATGAGCTGATAGGCGCCCGCGCGCTTGTGGCGCAGGCTTTGGCCCGCGCGTGTCATGTCGAAATCCGAACCGCGCAGATGGCAATTGTCGAAGGCGCCACGCACGCTGGCCCACAGCGTCCGGAACACCTCCCCGTCGCGCTCGCGCGCGAGCGAGTAGGTCGCGCCGAGGAAGATCAGGTGGACGAACTGTGAAAGCACGATGTTGAAATGCGGCCTGAGCGGGCTGTCGCGCTCGTCCGCGCCCGCCTGTTTGAACTGTTCGACCACCAGCGAGAAATTCTTGAGGAATCTTTCGTTGTCGCGCTCGGTCCGCTTGCGCTTCATGGTGGAGCCGTGGCGCACCCGGTAGCGTGTCGCTTCTTCCGCGAGCAGAGATACCGTGTCCGCGGCCAGCAGCGCCTGCATGACGAAGGGCCGCTCCTCCATCTGCGTGAGCTGAAAGCGAAGCCCGATGCGCTCGACAAAGTCGCGCCGGTAGAGCCAGAGCCAGAAATGCCAGCTTTCCATCAGGAGCGGCATGTCCCGGACCGCGATCCCTTCGACCGTGTCGGGGAAATACGTCTCGGCCCTGTCAGGTGACAGGCTGTGCCCCTCGACCCCCTCGGTCTCGACATGGCGCCAGATCTTGCGCCCGCGCACCATGTCCGACCCGGTCCGCTCGGCCATCGCCACCGCTTTCTCGAGGAAGGCGGGGTTCGGCATGTAGTCGTCCGCGTCGATGAACCAGACGTAGTCACCGCGCGCCACGTCCAGCGCCTTGTTGCGCGCGAACCCCTGGCCCACGTTCTTGTCGAGCACGATGGGCCGAATGCGCGCGTCCTCGCGGGCCAGCCTGTCGATGATCGCCTGCGACCCGTCGGGGGACACGTCGTTCACCGGGATGATCTCGATCTCGCGCAGCGACTGTCGCTGGACGGACCGGATGCACTCCTCGATATACTTTTCGACCCCGTGAACGGGAATGATGACCGAAACCTTGGGGTCCGACGGCGCCTCGACCACCGTTTCGGGCAGCGAATAGGGGCGGTGCGCCTCGATGAAGTCGAGCGCCTCCTCCACCTGAGACGGAACCGCGCAGCCGGGCACATGATAGATCGTGTACCAGATGTAGAAGGCGTGGAAGATGTCCTCGAGCGTGCGGGTCCGGTGGCGGTGCGCGATTGCCTGCCGGTCGTCGGTCAGGCCCCAGCCCGCGTAGAAAGGCGCGCCGAAGGTCACCACCTTCTTGCCCGCGAACAGCGCCTCCAGCCCCATCTGGCTCGTGCCGACATACACGGTGTCGACCATATCTAGGACCGTGTAGGGGTTGACCGGATCGGTCAGGATCACGACGCGCTCAGTGCTCTCCAGATGGGTATAGTAACCCGTCCGCTTGGACTTCTCCCAGCTCGAGTCCGGGTGCGTCTTGACGATGATCTGCGCGTCCGGGTTCTCGCGGATCGCCGCGAACAGCATCTCCTCGAACGTCGCCTCGTCGACCTTGCCGTAGACGGTCGAGGCGTCGGCATAGGCCTGATCGCAGACCAGCACCCGGCGGGCGTAGCCGCCGGGAAGCGTCGGTGCCTCCATCGGCTGCGCATTGTACTTGGAGATCCGGCGCGCCACCATCCGGTCGATCAGCCCGCGCGCCCTCGTCCGCTCCTCCTCGGACAGTTCCACGTCGCTGTTCAGTCGTTGGATCAGCCGGTTGGGATAGTCGGCCATGAAGTAATAGGCCAGATCGTCATAGACGTAGCCGAGAGCAGCATAGGTGGGATTGCCTTCGCGAAAAGCGTGGGACCAACTGTGAGTTGTCGCGAGGAAACCCGCTTCCACGAAAATCGGCGAGGCATCGTCCGGCGCCAGGTTGAATAACTGGATCGCCCCACCGTGGGAGTTTTCCTTTTCCGAGAAAATGGTGCCCGAGAAAAGATGGTGGACGGCACGCTTCGCCGACTTGTCGTCGAAGCCGCGGATGTCCGGCATCAACCTGGGGAGGTTCGCGGCAAATTTCGTCTGAAGATTCTCGGAGACGAAACCGATGGCGATCGGGTCATTGCGGATGCTCAGGATATAATCGCGGATGTCGCGATCCGGCACATGCCTGACCTGGCGTTGATCCAACAGTTCCACGAACTTCTGAAAGGCTTTCCTGTGGTCGCTCATACTCAGTACGACTTTCTGGTAGGCAAGGTAATATCCGGCTGGCCGCCGACCATTTCGGCAAGGCGGTAGGAAAGTATTTGGTCCTGAGTCAGCGAGACCGGCTTGTAGCCGACGGAAACGGCTTCGAGAAACAGTTCCTCCCAAGCGCGGAAAATGACCTCGTTCGAGAAGTTGTTTTCATAGCGCGAGCGGGAGGCTTTTCCCATCCTTTCGCGCATTTCGGCGTCCTTCAGGATCGGGCGCAAAGCGGCGGCCAGGGACGCCGCAGGGTCGACGCCGTCCGCCAGCGCACCTGTCTCTCCGGGGATCACTTGCACCTTCACGCCATTGCAGGTCCCGAAGCCGACGACCGGCAGGCCATGCGCCATCGCTTCGCATACGGTCATGGGAAAACCCTCGAAAAATGAGGGAATTACGAACACGTCCGCGTTTGCATAGGCCGGATAGGGGTCGGACATCTCGCGCCGGAAGTCCACGCGGTTCCCGATGCCGAGACTGGCGGCCTGCCGTGCCAGTTTCTTTCGTTCAGGCCCGTCGCCGACGATCTCCAGCGACCAATCCCGGAATTCTGCCGCGAGCCGCGAAAACGCTGCCAGCGTCGTGCCCACGTTCTTGCGGGGCACGAGACGGGAAACCGAGAGTATTGTTTTTTTCTTGCCGTTTTTAAACGTCCCAGGAAGGGGGCCCGGTTCACGGATGGTATTCGGGATCACGCGGATCCGGTCTTGCAGCCCCTCCGCAAGCGTTTCACGGAAAGAGTCCTCCAATAAGTGAATAAGCGTCGCACCGGAAAACGTGATCGTGCGCTCTTCCGGTGAGAATGTATCCATCCAGTCACTGAATCGCGGATCGATATGCTCGGAAATGACGATCGGCAGCTTGACCTTGTGGGCGCAGCGAACGTAACGCGAAAACGTCCGGTTCATGTGCAGACCCACGAGAAGGTCGAGGTTGCGCGCACCGACCTCCAATGCCATCTGCCCGTCGTTCGCCGGGTTCGCCGCCTCCGCGAGATGAACGATCTCGATGCCGGTTGCGAGCGGCCAGAGCGAAGCGCCCTTGTTGTCATCGAAGGTGAAGATCACCACGTCGTGGCCGCGCTGGCGCATGGCGTTCGCCATCATGTGGCCGACGTTTTCGGTCCCGCCCCGGCTCTTGGTTATCCACGGCACGAAGAAACCGATGCGCAAACCTGATTTGTCCTGCGAGCCGGTCGTGACCATGGTGCCCTCTCATCTGGCGTGCTGCGGCGCGGCAAGCCTTTCGTCTACGCAAACAGCTCCCGCGTCAACGCGTCATAGCGCACGAGGCCCGCAAGAACACCCGCAAGTTCATTCACCGGGATCATGTTCGGCCCGTCCGACGGCGCATTGTCCGGGTCTTCGTGGGTTTCGAGGAACACCGCCGACACCCCGACCGCACAGGCCGCACGGGCGAGGATCGGCGCGAACTCGCGCTGCCCGCCCGACGTCGTGCCTTGCCCGCCCGGCTGCTGCACCGAATGGGTCGCGTCGAACACCACCGGGTATCCGGTCTGCGCCATGATCGGCAGGCCCCGGAAATCGGTGACCAGCGTATTGTAGCCGAACGAGGTCCCCCGGTCGCAAAGCATCACCTTCTCGTTGCCCGTGGAGGCGATCTTGTCGGCCACGTTCCCCATGTCCCAGGGCGCGAGGAACTGACCCTTCTTCACATTGATCGCGCGTCCCGTCTCGCCTGCGGCAAGGAGCAGGTCCGTCTGGCGGCACAGGAACGCGGGGATCTGGAGAACATCGACGGCTTCACCCACTGGGCCACACTGGTGCGCGTCATGCACATCGGTCAGAACCGGCACGCCGAACTCTTCGCGGATCTTGGACAGGATCGTCAGACCCTCGTCCATGCCAAGGCCCCGCTTGGTGGAGATCGAGGACCGGTTCGCCTTGTCGTAGCTCGACTTGAAGATGAACTTGGCGCCCGCCGACTCGCAGGCCGCCGCAATCTTCTCCGCCATCATCCGCGCGTGGTCGAGGCTTTCGAGCTGGCAGGGACCCAGGATGAAAGCGACGGGATTGTCGCCGCCCACGGTCAGGTCGAGGATGTCGACGGTCTTGGTCATTGCGCGATGGCCTCCAGTGCCTGTTCGATGCGGCCCGTGTCGTGCGGGTTGTTCAGCTCCCAGAACACGCGGCCGCGCCCGTCCACTTCGACGCAGCGCACGGGGGTGCCGTTGGCCAGGAAGCGCAGCTGTTCCAACCCTTCGAGCCGCTCGAGCTCGCACTCGCCCCAGTCGGCATAAGCCAGCAGGGTGCCACGGCGATAGGCATAGACGCCGACGTGGTGAAAGACCGGGATCGGGTCCATCTCGGCGACCTTCTTCGGGTCGAGCCACGGGATGACTTCCTTGGAAAAATAGAGCGCGTTGCCATGGACGTCCTGCACCGCCGTCGTGCCGCCGACCATGCCGTTCTTGCGGTCCTCGACGAAGTTGCCGTAGGTCTCGCGGTCGCAGCGGATGATCGGCGTGGCCATCCCCGCCTCGGGGTCGCGCTTCATCTCGTCGATCAGCGCCTCGACGAACCAGGGGGGCGTCAGCGGCGCGTCGCCCTGCAGGTTTACGATCAACTCGGCGTCCAGCCCGGCCTTGGTCACGGCATCCGCGCAGCGCGCGGTCCCGTTCTCACAGTCGCGGGACGTCATGATGACCTCCGCGCCGAAGCGGTGCGCGGCATCCTCGATCCGCGCGTCGTCGGTGGCGACATAGACCGCGTCCACGCCGGGGACCGAACAGGCGGCCTCCCAGCTCATCTGGATCAGCGACTTCTGGCTCCCGTCCGGCTGCCGGATCGTGACCAGCGGCTTGCCGGGATAGCGAGTGGAGGCGTAGCGCGCCGGGATCAGGATTACGGTCTTCATTGGACACCCAGCCGCAGGAGGTCGTGCAGGTGAACGATGCCGATGGGTTCGTTCGTCTCATTCGTAACGAAGAGCGCCGACACGGCGTGCTCCTCGATCCTGGACAGCGCCTGGCTCACCGGCACGTCGACGCCCGTGGTGATCGGCGTCTTCGTCATGATCTCGCGGGCATTGTGGTCGAACAGCCCATCGATGTTGCGACGCACGTCGCCGTCCGTGATGATCCCGACGAGCTTGCCGGCTTCCACGACCCCGGCGGTGCCGAAACCCTTCTCCGATATCGTCAGCACGGCGTCCTTCATCGGGGTGTCCGGAGCGACGATCGGCATCCGGTCGCCCTCGTGCATCACCTGACCCACGCGCATCAGTTGCACGCCCAGCTTGCCGCCGGGATGGAACACGCCGAAGTCCGTCGGGCTGAACCCGCGCTTCTGCATGAGGCTCGCCGCGAGCGCGTCGCCCAGGGCCAGCGTCATGGTGGTGGAGGTCATGGGGGCCAGCCGGATCGGGCAGGCCTCGGGCACCTTGGGCAGCAGGAGCTGAAAGGTGGAGGACAGCATGAGTGTCGAGCCGGGGACCGAGGATATCCCGATCACCGGGATCGAGAACCGCTGACAGTATTCCAGCATCACCAGGAGTTCGTTGGTCTCGCCGGAATTGGAGATCAGGATGACCGTGTCGGCCTCCTCGATCATCCCCAGATCGCCGTGCGCGGCCTCGGTCGGATGGATGAAGAAGGCGGGGGAGCCGGTGGAGGACAGGGTCGCGGCCATCTTGCGCGCGATATGCCCCGACTTGCCCACGCCGCCCACGACGACCTTGCCGGTCCGCTCGAGGATCATCGCAACGGCGGCTTCGAAATCGGAGGGCAGGTTTTCGGAAAGCGAGGTGAGCGCCGCGGCCTCGGACAGGAGCACGTCGCGGGCGGTGTCGATCACGGTCGTCGGCATGTATTCCAAAATCATTCTCAGCGCCGCCCCGACGGTGGCGCTTGGGCGCGCAAACAAGTGTCACAATCCCCCCGGCGCGTCAACGTGGCCGGCCCCCGTGCGGCTCAGTCCCGCGCGGCGCGGTCCAGCGTCTCGCGCATCAGGCGCGCAAGCTCGGCGGGCGGGCAGGGCTTCTGCACCACCGGGGCCACCACGGCCCCCATTTGTCCCTCGGAAATCCCGGTGTAGCCGGACATGTAGATCACGGGCAGGTCCGGCAGGAGCCCGCGCAGCGCGGCGGCAAGGTCGAAGCCGCTCATCCCCGGCATCACGACGTCTGTGAGCAGGAGGTCGCATGGGGTGCCACTCGCCACGATGTCCAGCGCCTCCGCGCTCGACCCGGCCGTCAGCACCTCGTAATCGAGACTGCCCAGCATGTCGCGGGTGATGGCGAGGAGGTCCGGCTGGTCGTCCACGACGAGAACCCTTTCGCCACGGCCTTGTGGAAGAGGCGCGTCGGCCGCGCGGCCCTCTCTCGCCCGCAAAGCCTCGGCCCGCGGCAGCAGCATGCGGATCGTCGTGCCGCGCCCCGTGTCGGAGTAGATCTTGAGGATGCCGCCAGATTGCTCGACGAACCCGTAGACCATCGACAGGCCCAGCCCGGTTCCCTCGCCGGGGGGCTTGGTGGTGAAGAAAGGATCGGTGGCGCGCCGCTGCACTTCGGCGGTCATGCCCGGTCCGTCGTCGCTGATCGAGAATTCGACGAAGGCCATGTTGGTGTCCTGGTCCGCGTCTGGCCTGTTGTCGCCGAGCTGCCGGCGCGTCATCCCGTCGATGGGACGCACCTGGACCACGACCCGGCTCCCGGTCCCGCCCGTGCGGATCGCATCGCGGCCGTTCAACACGAGGTTCAGGAGCGCATTCTCCAGTTGCGCTTCATCGCACATAACCATCAGGCTCTCGCCGGGCGGCACGATATCGAGCGTGATCGAGGCATCGACCACCGGCCTTGCGAGATCCGCGAAGCTGTCGAGAGCTTGGCCCACGTCAACGGGCACGACTTTGCCCGGCTGACGGCGCGCGAATGTCAGCAGCCGGCGCGTGAGTTCCGCTCCGCGCCGCACCGCGTTGGCCGCAGTATCGAGAAACCGCGCGCCGCTGGCCGGTGTCTCGTCGCGGGCGAGCTCGACCGCGTATTCGATGGTGCCAAGGAGGTTGTTGAAGTCGTGTGCGATCCCGCCCGTGAGTTGCCCGAGGGCATCGAGCCGGGCGGCCCGCTCGAACTGCTGGCGCCCGCGCTCGATCTCGGTCACGTCGTCCACCATGACCACGGTGCTCACGTCTTCCTGCGCGCCGGGCGCGATCCGTGCGCTCGTGATCCGCAGATAGACGGGCTCCTCGCCGTTGCCCAGGATGGCGGTCTCTCCGCGCAGGGTCTCGCCCGCCACTGCGCGCCAAAACGGATGTCGTTCCCGGCTGAACGGGGACATGTCCTCGGGCCGCTTGAGAGCCACGAGGTCCGGCCAGTCCGGGTCGGCGGACGCGACCGCCTCGCCCAGAAGGTCGCGCGCACCGGGATTGGCCACGCGAATGGTGCCGTCCGGGCCAACCCCGAGTATGCCGTTGCGCGCGGTCTGGAGAATGGCGTTGAGCCGTTCGTTGAGCGAGGCGATGCGCCCCTGGTTGCGCAGTTTCGACTGCTGCGCGGCAAGGATGAGGCTCGCGACAATGACGTTGCCGATCACGAAGGCGGCGATGAGCCCGAAGACGAGCGCCATGATCCGCCACCGGTTCGCTTCGAGTTCTGCCACCAGCGCTTCGTTCAGCGTGCGTTGCAGAGCGGCGAGGTCTGCGATTGCCTCTTCGTCGGGGAGGCGCACGGCCGCGTCGATCTCGTCGATGTCCGCACCCGCGGTATGCAGCCGGTCGACCTCGTCGATCATCTCCCGGTACGTCTCGAGCGTGGCGTGAAGCGACGCGGTGTCGAGCGGGATGCCATGCGAAGCGGCGAGGAGTTCAAGGTCGCGGATGTGTTCGAGCGCCTCGTCGTAATCCGCCCGCGCGGCCTGGCCGTAGACCTCCTCGCCCGTGCGCAGAACGTGGTTCTTGAAGTTGTGTATGAACCCGCCGTAGCCGATGGCGCGTTCCAGCGCGGCGATCGTGCTCGGAACTTCTTCGGTGACGAGTTCGAATTCCTCCTCCGATTCGAGGACGGCGGTGTAGAGCGAGACGGCCGCGACGAAAATGATCGCGGCAAGGATCAGCGAAACGGCGGCCATCCAGAGGGACCGGCCGGACAGGTGCAGGCGCCCCGCCGGTCCGCCCCGCGTCACGACTTGCCCTTCCCGCGTGCGAGCATGTCCGCGACAAGCGCGTGAAGGTTTTCGGGGGAAAACGGTTTGGACAGCGTCCGGTCCGCGCCCATGTGTCCGGCGAGGTCGAGCAGGTGTTCCTGCCCCGTATGTCCCGCGGCGCCCGAGACCGCGATGATCGGGAGGTCCACGGGCGCACGCACCTGCGAGTCCGGTCCGGGCCGCCGGATCCGGTTGATCAGCAGGATACCCCCGTCCGCCACGGGCTGACCCAGATCGCGCACGTAAATGTCGGTGATGAGAAGGTCGATGTCGTGCGTCTCGAGGATGTCGATCGCGGCAGACCCCCGGGCCACCACGGTGACCTCGTGCCCCAGTTTGCGCAGCCCCTGTTCGAGCAGAAAACCGAAATCCGGGTCGTCATCCATGATCAGGATATGTGCCATCCTGCTCCTCACGCCTCGTGCGGTTGCAAACGGGCGCGCGTCGCCCGCACCTCGCGAACCCCTTGTGCAATTTGCACATCGGGGCCTTCAATAGCAAAAAAGCGCCGCGGAGTCCGCGGCGCTCTCTCGCTTAACAATATGTGATTGCTTACTTAGTGTGTCCGCCGAGCGTTTCGGCAAACCAGTCCGCGATGAGCGAGCGCCCGAACGCCATGTTGTCGGCGCCCACATGCTCGACCCCGCCTTCGTAGGCCGTGAAGATCTTGAGTTCGCGCCGGGGCGAATTGGTGAGCTGGTCGTAGGCCTGGTGCGCATAGTCGAGCGAAATCTGCCGGTCCTTTTCGCCATGGGTGACGAGGAAGGGAACCCGGATCTTCTCCATCTGACCATTTAGGTTCATGCCCCGGGCCTTCTCCATGAAATCGTCTTGGTCCGTCGCGTCGAAGACCCACCAGACGTGCTTCCAGTAGTGGGGCACCGGGTTCTCGCCCTCGCGGCGCATCCGCCGCTCCTGCACCTCGAACCAGTTGTGGTTTGCGCCCCAGACGGCGCCGGAGGCGAAGCGCGGTTCGTTCGCCACGACGCGCGGGGCGTAATAGCCGCCGAGCGAAATGCCGGTGCAACCGATCCGGTCGGCGTCCACGTCGTCGCGCGCGGCGAGGTATTCGTAGACCGGGGTGCCCCAGCGTTCGCTCTCTGGATGGGCATGCAGACCCTGCAGGCGGATCGATTCCCCCGTGCCCGGCTGATCGAGCGAAAGCGTCGAGATCCCGCGTTTGGCCAATTCCTGCGGCAGGCCGGACCAGTAGAGCAGTTCCTTGCAGCTATCGAGACCGTTCAGGTAGAGCACGCAGGGAGCCGGACCCTCGACACCCTCGGCGCGGGTGAAATAGGCGGGCAGAACCTTGTCGCCATAGGGTACCTCGACCCGCTCGCAGTTCTCGCCGCGATAGCGCACGTATTTGTCGAAGCTTTCGAGCGCCCGTGCGAAGGTCTCGGCCCGGCCCGGATGGCCGTGGCCCTGCATCCGCTCGGCGGTCAGCAGGTAGAGCGCAGCCCGCCGCAGCTTCTCGCCCGCGGAGAAAAGCCTGTCCTTCGCCTCGTCATCGGCAGCTTGCGCGGTCAGGTCGTCGGCCTTCTTCATCCACTCCTGAAGAAATTCGGCCGTGCCTGCATCTTCGCCCGCCTCGGCCTTTTCAAGAAGGGGCCGGGACATGTCGATGATTTCGCCCAGTTCCGCCCCCGACTGCATCGCGATCGACAGGGACAGGTTCCAGACGTAGTTCGGAAAGTACTCGAAAAGCGCCATGCGCGGTCCTCCTCAGATTTCGGGCGGACGCTACTTGCGCGGGGCGGGGAAGTGAAATTGAAAGGGAGGCGCACACCTATCGGTCATGCCGATAGCCCCGATGAGAAGAAACAATTTCTCCAATACCAAGCCGGGTCCTAGGGTCGCGCGACGAAGAAATGGGAGGGTGTCGGTGCCGATTGCCGAACCGAGAACCAGGCAGAAGACAGGCGTGACGGGCAGGGGGTGGCCACGTGGCGCTTCCTGAATACCAGACCCGACCCGCCGTCGAGGTGGCGCATCCGCTGTGCCGGATGGACGACCTCCCCGACGGCCGCTCGCGCGGGTTCGATCCGCTGGGCGAGGGCCGCGACACCATGTTCATCGTGCGCCAGGGCGACCGGCTGTACGGCTATCGCAACCACTGCCCGCACTATTCGAACGCGCGCATGGCGTGGAAGAAGGACGAGTTCCTGAACGTCGACCGCTCGCGGATCATGTGCGGGGCGCATGGCGCACTGTTCGACATCGAGACGGGGCAGTGTACGCTCGGCCCCTGCCTTGGCGACTCCCTCACCCCCGTCGCGCTGGAGCGGCGCGGGGAGGAGGTCTACCTCGCCGCCCCCTATGCCCCCGGACTGCGCCCGCGCCCCGGGCGCGCGAAACCCTGAAGGAGCTTTTCATGCCGCGCCGCATCGTCGACCTTTCCGTTCCGCTGAAGTCCGGCATCGCCTCGGACCCCCCGTCGCTCCTGCCCGAGATCACGTTCCGCGACCACGCCTTCGGCGCGGCGGAGTTCGCCCCGATGGCCGGACTCGAAGCCTCCGACATGCTCGACGGGGCGGGGCCCGCCTCGGAGGATTGCCACGTCACCACCCACGCGGGCACTCACATGGACGCGCCGTGGCATTACCACCCGACGATGAACAACGGCGAGCGCGCCATCACCATCGACGAGGTGCCGCTCGAATGGTGCATGGGGCCCGGTGTGAAGCTCGACTTCCGCGAGATGCCCGACGGCCATGTCGTCACGGCGGCAGAGGTGGAGGCGGAACTCGCCCGGATCGGCCACGACCTGCAACCCGGTGACATCGTCCTCGTCAACACCGCCGCCGGGACACGCTACGGCGAGGACGACTACCTCGCGCGCGGGATCGGCATGGGGCGCGAGGCGACGCTCTACCTCACCGGCAAGGGCATGAAGGTCTGCGGCATCGACGCCTGGGGCTGGGACGCGCCGATGTCCTACCAGAAACAGGCGATCGCCGAGACCGGGGACAAGTCGCTCCTGTGGGAAGGGCACAAGGCCGGGGCCGAGACCGTCTATTGCCACATGGAGAAGCTTAACAACCTCGAGAGCCTGCCGGCGACCGGCTACACGGTCGCCGCCTTCCCGGTGAAGGTCGAGGGCGGCTCGGCGGGCTGGACCCGTTGCGTGGCGATTTTCGACGACTGAGAGGCAGGGGTTTCGCCCGGCTTGGGGCGGGCGGCCCGGGGGGGGGGGGGGGGGGGGGGGGGGGGGGGCG
>CAXRHZ010000045.1:0-39016 GCA_964230745.1 Maritimibacter sp.
CCACGGCGCGTTCGGGCCGACAGTTACGGAAACACGCCGTCCGGGGCTTTGTCCCCGGGCGGCGTTTTCGTGTGCCCACATTCCCTGCCGAGGCGGGGCGACAGACGACACGCCCGGGGCGTGACGACAAGGACCACGCCCTCGGCGTGACGAACGAAGGGACGAGAGATGTTTGAAAAGATCCTGATCGCGAACCGGGGCGAGATCGCCTGCCGGGTCATCAAGACCGAGCGCAAGATGGGCATCAAGACGGTGGCCGTCTACTCCGACGCGGACCGCCACGCGCTGCATGTCCAGATGGCGGACGAGGCGATCCACATCGGCCCGCCGCCCGCCAACCAGTCCTACATCGTCATCGACAAGGTGATGGAGGCGATCAAGCAGTCGGGCGCCGAAGCGGTTCACCCCGGCTACGGCTTCCTCTCGGAGAACGCCAGGTTCGCCGAGGCGCTCGAGGCCGCCGGCGTCGCCTTCATCGGCCCGCCGAAAGGCGCAATTGAGGCGATGGGCGACAAGATCACGTCAAAGAAGATCGCGCAGGAGGCCGAGGTCTCGACCGTGCCCGGCTACATGGGCCTGATCGAGGATGCGGACGAGGCGGTGAAGATCTCCAACGACATCTGCTACCCGGTGATGATCAAGGCCTCCGCCGGTGGCGGTGGCAAGGGCATGCGGATCGCGTGGAACGACGAGGAAGCGCGCGAGGGCTTCCAGTCGTCCAAGAACGAGGCCGCCAACAGCTTCGGCGACGACCGCATCTTCATCGAGAAGTTCGTCACCCAGCCGCGCCATATCGAGATCCAGGTGCTCTGCGACGCGCACGGGAACGGCATCTACCTGGGCGAGCGTGAATGTTCGATCCAGCGCCGTAACCAGAAGGTCGTGGAAGAGGCCCCCTCGCCCTTCCTCGACGAGGAAACCCGCCGCGCGATGGGCGAACAGGCCGTGGCCCTTGCCAAGGCCGTAGGCTACGCGAGTGCCGGGACAGTCGAATTCATCGTGGACGGCGACAAGAACTTCTACTTCCTCGAAATGAACACCCGCCTGCAGGTGGAGCACCCGGTGACCGAACTCATCACCGGCGTGGATCTCGTCGAGCAGATGATCCGCGTCGCCAACGGCGAAAAGCTGACCATCACCCAAGAAGACGTGAAACTGACCGGCTGGGCCATCGAGAACCGGCTTTACGCCGAGGACCCCTATCGCGGCTTCCTCCCCTCCATCGGTCGCCTGACCCGCTACCGTCCGCCCGAGGAAATCGCCGCCGGGCCGCTGGTCGCCAACGGCAAGTGGCAGGGCGACGCGCCCGAGGGCGAGACGGCCGTGCGCAACGATACCGGCGTCTACGAGGGCGGCGAGATCAGCATGTATTACGACCCGATGATCGCGAAGCTCTGCACTTGGGCACCGACGCGGGCCGAGGCCATCGAGGCGATGCGCATCGCGCTCGACAGCTTCGAGGTCGAGGGGATCGGGCACAACCTGCCGTTCCTCTCCGCTGTCATGGACCACCCGAAGTTCGTTTCCGGCGAAATGACCACGGCGTTCATCGCCGAGGAATATCCCGACGGGTTCGAGGGCGTCACGCTGGAGCAGGCGCAACTCGAACGCGTCGCCGCCGCCGCCGCGGCCATGTACCGCGTCGCGGAAATCCGGCGCACCCGCATCTCGGGCCGCATGGACAACCACGAGCGTGTCATCGGCACCGAATGGGTCGTGACCGTGCAGGGCGAGACCTTCCCAGTCTCCATCGCGGCGGACAAGGAAGGCTCCTCGGTCACCTTCGCGGACGGGCGCACCATGCGCATCGCCTCCGACTGGACTCCGGGCGACCAGCTGGCCGATGTCTCGGTCGACGGTGACCCGCTCGTCCTCAAGGTCGGCAAGATCACGAGCGGCTTCCGCCTGCGCACGCGCGGCGCGGACCTCGCCGTCCACGTGCGCACCCCGCGGGCCGCCGAACTGGCGGCGCGGATGCCGGAAAAGGTCGCGCCTGATACATCCAAGATGCTCCTCTGCCCGATGCCGGGCCTCGTCGTGAAGATCGACGTGGAAGAGGGCCAGGAAGTGCAGGAGGGGCAGGCGCTCTGCACCATCGAGGCGATGAAGATGGAAAACATCCTGCGCGCCGAGAAAAAGGCCGTGGTGTCCAAGATCAATGCAGGCCCCGGCGACAGCCTCGCCGTGGACGAGATCATCATGGAGTTCGAATAGGGCCATGATCCGGCAGGGCGACAGGAAGCGGTCGGGATGAGCATGTCGCTGGCGCAGGACGAAACGCGGACGACCGTGGGGCGGATGACGTTCCCCGTGCTCTCCGTGGTGGCCGCGCTCGCGGCCTTCGCCCTGCTTCAGGCCCTCGTCCTGCGCCTCATCGGCGTCTTCGAGTATCCGCTGGACGATCCCTACATACACCTCGCGCTAGCCGAGACCATCGCGCGGGGCGGCTACGGGGTGAACATGGGCGACGTGTCATCGCCCGGCTCTTCGGCGCTCTTCCCGCTCCTGCTGATCCCGTTCTCGGGCACCGATTTCCACCGCTATATGCCGCTGATCTGGAACGTGGTCGGCATGACGGCGACCGCGTGGTTCTGGGGGCGCCTGCTGGCTGAAGCCGGGTACCGGCAGGCCGGATGGCACTGGCTGGGCCTCGCCGCCGCAATCCTCGGCCCCACCGCCGTGATGATCCCGATGGTGGGGTTCGTTGGGATGGAGCACACGCTCCACGCCGCCGCCGCGATGGCCGTGATCCTCGGCCTCTACCGCCATTTCGACGGGCGCGGCGGGCTGGCGTTCGTCTACGCGGGCGCTTTCCTCGGCACCGCGCTCCGGATCGAGGGGGCCGCGCTCGCGCTTCTCGCGGGCGGGGCGCTCTTCGTCTCCGGCGACCGCCGCGCGGGGCTTGTGACCGCCGGGCTCGGGCTCCTGCCGCTCGTGCTCTTCGCCGGGCTGCTCGTCTCGCTGGGCCTCGACCCCCTGCCCTCCTCGGTCCAATCCAAGCTCGCCCACGGCACCTCCGACGCGCCCGGCTTTTTCGCCCGCCGCCTCTCGGTGATCGCGAACAACCTCGTCCCGGCGGCGGGCAAGTTCGTCGCGATCCTCGCCGTCGCCACGCTGATCGTGTGGCGCGCGGCCCCGTCGCTCAAATCCGGGCGCTGGAGCGCCTTCGCCGCCGTCGTCGTGCTGGCCGCCGCCGCCCATCTCGCCGCAGGGCAGATCGGCTGGCTCAACCGCTACGAACACTACATCCTCGTGGTGACCGCCGCGGGCCTCCTGGCCCTCATGCCGCGCACCGTCACGGCCCCCGGACCCGGCTGGATCGCGACCGCCGCCGTGGCGCTCGTCGTGCTGGGCGGCTTCATCACCTACCGCATTCCGCTCCTCGTCTACCTGATGCCCCCGGCCGCGCGTGCGATCCACCTGCAACAGGGGCAGATGTCCACCTTCGTGAAGGAGCATTGGGACGGCCCCGTCGCCGTTAACGACCTGGGCCTCGTGAGCTGGCAGAACGACAATTTCGTGCTCGACCTCTGGGGCCTCGCCGCCGCCGAGGCGCGCGAGATCCGCCTGACCAACCCGACACCGGGCTGGGCAGGCGACCTGACCGACAAGTATGACGTGCCGGTCGCGATGGTCTATGACCACTGGTTCGGCGAGGGGCTGGGAGAAGACTGGGTCAAGGTCGGCTCGCTCGACCTCACCGTGCCCGGCGGCTTTCTCGGCGGTCATTCCGTGGCCTTCTACGCCACCGATCCCGACGCCGTGGACGCCCTGACGGCGGCGGTCACGGACTGGACGCCCACGCTCCTACCCGGAACGGAGTTCACCTGGTCCGAGGGAATGGCGCCATGAGCCGCCGCACCCGTCAGCGGGCGAGGCGCTGGTCCTGCACTTCCTGGCGCCGGACCGGCATTTTGTCTATCGAGCGGGTCAGCTCCCGCACGCTCCACGGGAACGGCTTGCGCAGGTACTTCTGCCCGTCCTTGCCGATGAGCACGATCATGAACCCGCGCGGGCGCAACTCCTTGCGGATCGGCGAGAGCGTTTCGGGGTCCGTGTCGGTGATGACCACCACGTCCCGCTCCAGAAGATCGTCGGGACGGTCCGAGATGAACGCGAGCTGCTCGAGGTATCGCGGGTCGTTCGGGCTGTCCGCGAAGATGACCAGCGGACGCGCCTCCCACATGAAATCGGACAGTTCCAGATCGCCCGCCTCCATGATCGGCAGTTCAGGCGCCTCCTCGGCGGCCATGACAAGCGGGGCGGCCATCATCATGAGCCCGGCCAAAGCTGCGGTTCTGAACATTTTGTCTCCTTCGCCCCTCAATATAGGGGCGGGAGGCCTGCGAACAAAGAGCCGGATTTCCGGCGCGATTGAAGGAGTTAGCCCATGAGCGACGAGAACGACTGGAAAGCGCTGGCGGAAAAGGAACTGCGCGGCCGCGCACTCGAAGATTTGAACTGGGAGACCCTCGAGGGGATCACGGTCAAGCCGGTCTATACCGAGAACGATACGAGCGATCTGCCGCACATGGGCAGCCTTCCGGGCTTCGGTCCGTTCACCCGCGGGGTGAAGGCCACCATGTACGCCGGACGGCCCTGGACCATCCGCCAGTACGCGGGTTTCTCGACCGCGGAAGAATCCAACCAGTTCTACCGCAAGGCGCTCGCGGCCGGGCAGCAGGGCGTCTCGGTCGCCTTCGACCTCGCCACACACCGGGGCTACGATTCGGACCATGAGCGGGTCGTGGGCGACGTGGGCACGGCCGGCGTTGCCATCGACTCGGTCGAGGACATGAAGATCCTTTTCGACGGTATCCCGCTCGATCAAGTCTCCGTGTCCATGACCATGAACGGCGCCGTTATCCCGATCCTCGCCAACTTCATCGTGACCGGCGAGGAGCAGGGGCATGACCGCGGCGTGCTGTCGGGGACCATTCAGAACGACATTCTGAAGGAGTTCATGGTCCGCAACACCTATATCTATCCGCCCGAACCCTCGATGCGGATCATCTCGGACATCATCGAATACACGTCGAACGAGATGCCGCGCTTCAACTCGATCTCGATCTCCGGCTACCACATGCAGGAAGCCGGCGCGAACCTCGTGCAGGAGCTCGCGTTCACGCTGGCCGACGGCAAGGAATACGTGAAGGCGGCCATGGAGGCGGGCATGGACGTGGACCGCTTCGCCGGTCGCCTGTCCTTCTTCTTCGCCATCGGCATGAACTTCTTCATGGAGGCCGCGAAGCTGCGCGCCGCGCGCCTGTTGTGGTATCGCATCATGGAGGAGGTCGGCGCCAAGCAGGAACGCTCCAAGATGCTGCGCACACACTGCCAGACCTCGGGTGTGTCCCTGCAGGAACAGGATCCCTACAACAACGTGGTGCGCACGGCCTACGAGGCGATGTCGGCGGCGCTCGGCGGCACGCAGAGCCTCCACACCAACGCGCTGGACGAGGCGATCGCGCTGCCCACCGAGTTCTCGGCCCGGATCGCGCGCAACACCCAGCTCATCCTGCAGGAAGAGACGGGGATCACCAACGTCGTGGACCCTCTCGCGGGCTCCTACTACGTCGAGAGCCTCACGCACGAGCTGGCCGAGAAGGCCTGGGACCTCATCCGCGAGATTGACGAGATGGGCGGTATGACCAAGGCGGTGGCCTCGGGGATGCCCAAGCTGCGCATCGAGGAGACTGCGGCGCGGCGCCAGGCCGACATCGACCGGGGCGACGAGGTGATCGTCGGCGTGAACAAGTACCGCAAGGATCACGAGGACCCGATCGACATTCTCGACGTCGACAACGTGCGCGTGCGCGACGGCCAGGTGAAAGCGCTCGAACGCATCCGCGCCGAGCGGGATCAGGCCGCCTGCGACGCCGCGCTCGACGAGATCACGCGCCGCGCGAAAGAGGGGGGCAACCTTCTCGAAGCCGCGGTGGAAGCCGCCCGGGCCCGGGCCACAGTCGGAGAAATCTCCATGGCGATGGAAAAGGAATTCGGCCGCCACCGTGCGGAAGTGAAAACGCTCGCCGGTGTCTACGGCGCCGCCTACGAGGGGGACGAGGCCTTCGCCGCGATCCAGAAGGACGTGGAAGCCTTCGCCGAGGAGGAGGGCCGCCGCCCCCGGATGCTCGTCGTCAAGATGGGCCAGGACGGCCACGACCGCGGCGCCAAGGTCATCGCGACCGCCTTTGCCGACATCGGTTTCGACGTCGACGTGGGTCCGTTGTTCCAGACGCCCGAGGAAGCCGCGCAGGACGCGGTGGACAACGACGTGCATGTCGTCGGCATCTCGTCTCAGGCGGCAGGGCACAAGACGCTCGCGCCCAAGCTGATCGAGGCGCTGAAGGATCAGGATGCGGGCGACATCATCGTGATCTGCGGCGGCGTCATCCCGCAGCAGGACTACGACTTCCTCAAGAAGGCGGGCGTGAAGGCGATCTTCGGGCCGGGGACCAACATCCCCGAGGCGGCCAAGGATATCCTCAAGCTGATCCGCGCCGCGCGGACCTGAACGCATCCATGACTTCGACGGCGGGCCGGGTCCACTCCCGGCCCGTTCGCGTTACGGCATGCTCCATTCGCGTGTCCGCTGTTCCCACATCTTCTCACCGATGAAGCAGTCGTAAGCGCCCTCCTCGGAATACTGGACCGGAACGATCTGTTCCTCGGGCGGGATGGAACCGATGAACACCTCCATCACCAGCTTTTGCAGCACCGCATCCGCGAAATCCTCCCAGCCGAGCACGGGAACAACGAAAGCCCCCGGCCCGCCGATCACGCAATCGCGGTAGTAGACGTCGAGATCGTCGATGCTCCACGTGCTCCACAGACCGTCCTCGGTCAGAAGCGGCAGGCCGTTGATGACGATGCCCTGCGCCACGGCGGCGTCGCGCATCGCCTCGACCCCGCGCCCTTGGTTGTTGGGCCCGTCCCCCGACACGTCGATCACCCGGCGGATGCCGTCGAAGTCGTTGGAATTGATTGACGACGTGGCGAAGGCCAGCGCTTCGGAGATCGAGGTCCGGCGCATCGTGGGATTGAACCCGAGCGTGAGCGCATCGGCGAAGGCTGCGAGGTCTTCGCGCGTTTCGACGAGCTGCCACGGCACGATCACCCGCTGGCTCCCGGCCCATTCGACATAGCTGATGGCGATGCGCCCCATCGCGCCCGATGCGACCGCCTCGGCCAGCGCATCCGAGCGCAGCGCGGCGGCATAGCCCCGCCGCTGAATTTCCAGCTCGTCGTAGCTGACCGAGCGCGACACATCGACCATCAGGGCGAGTTCGAGGTCCACGAGCAACGGCTCCGCCCGGGCGGCGGTGGCGGAGAGGAGTATGCTGGCGAGGGCGGGAAAGAGCTTCATCCCGCAAGCATGGGCGGGGGCGAGGCGCCCTGTCCATTCACAAGACGGTGGTCAGCCGTCCCCGTCCCGGCTGCGCACAGTGTAGCCCGCCGCCCGCGCCGCGCGCTTCTCGGCCTGCGCCATGCGATGCGCGTAGTCGTCCTGCCCCACGTGCATCCGCCCCGGCAGCGGATAATCGGGATCGAACGGCGCGCTCTCCCCGTAACCGAAGGCGCTGTCCTGCACGAAGGCACGGCCGCGCATGTAGGGCCAGACTTCCCGGCGCAGGAACAGCTGGTCGTCGACGCGGGAGTTCAGCACCTTTTCGCGCGACTTGGCGAAGTCGAGGATCTTCTTGCCCATCCGGGGGATATTGCCGCGATGGGCGCCCCAGAGACCCGCGAGCACAAGTTCGGAATGGGTCAGGAAGTCGCGCATGACGTGGAACGGCTGCCCGGAGGCGAGCCAGTCCTGCACCGCCACCCGCTCGCGCACCGTGGGCACGCTGTCGGCGTCGCGCACCACGTAGATGTCCACGTCCTTGTCGTCTTCAACGAGGAACCGCCAGAACAGGCCGTACCGGCTTGCCGGAAGCTGCGGGACGAGGCGGAGCTGCGCCCCGTTCGCCCGAAGCTCGGCCTTGGCCGCCTCGGGAACCGTGTCGTCGATGTAGAACCGCGGCGTCCAGCCGGGATAGACGTAGCGCGCCACGATGGCGTTGCGGATCGCCCCCTCGATATAGCGCGCGCCCGCACCCCAGAGCGAATAGGCGATGACGTTACGCTCGGGCCGCTCGGGGTCGAAGGCATGGATCACCGGCTCCGCCCGGTTGGCGAGGATCGGTGCCTCCGCCTCCTTCAACTCCAGCGCCCTGAGCGACCAGCGACGGTTTTCCTCGATATTGCCGCGCCGGCCATTGAGTTCGGACATGTAACTCGCCCGCGTCACGTCCGGGATCGGCGTGTCGGGATCGCCCGCCACCTCCAGCGCCTCCTCCACCAACCCCGCACGAGTGAGCGCCGAGATGAAGTTCGAGGCATTCTCGCGCTTGGGGTCGAGCCGGTAGACCGCCCGCGTGATCTCGACCGCCCGCACCGTGTCGCCGGTGTTGAAGGCATGGGCCCCGAGGATGCGCTGCGCGGGGAGGTAGTCCGACGGCGCGGTTTCCAGCACGCGCACCTCGTCCGGCGACAAAGTCAGGGTGCCGCGTTTCAGGATCTCGTCGACGAGCTCGGCGTAATCCATGCCCGCCCTCACATCGGCCAGAAGATCAGGATGAGCGGGATCGACACGGCCACCACGATCGCCTCGAGCGGCAGGCCCATGCGCCAGTAATCGCCGAAGCGGTAGCCGCCGGGGCCGAGGATCAGCGTGTTGTTCTTGGGCCCGATCGGCGTGAGGAAGGCACAAGAGGCGGCGACCGCGACCGCCATCAGGAACGGGTCCGGACTCTTGCCCATGACCTGCGCCATCTGGATACCCACCGGCGCAGCGACGATGGCCGTGGCGGTGTTGTTGAGCACGTCCGACAGGCTCATCGTCACGATCATGAGGAGGGTGAGCACCGCCCAGGCGGGCAGCCCTTCGGTGAGCGAGACGAGCCCGCCCGCGATGAGCTGCGTGCCCCCGGCACTCTCCAGCGCGGCGCCCAGCGGGATCATGGAGCCCAGAAGCACGACCACGGGCCATTCGACGTGATCGTAGACCTCGTTCAGCGGCACGATGCCTGTCAGCACGTATGCCGCCACGACCGCGCCCAAAGCCACCGGCAGGTAGACCCAGCCGAAGCTCGCGACCGCCACGGCGAGCGCGAAAAGGCCGATGGCGAGCCAGACCTTGCGCTCCTGCGTGACCGCCAGCCCGCGTTCGGCGAGCGGCAGGGCGCCCAGCCATTCCGTCACCGCCGCCTCCTGCCCCGAAGGGACGAGGAGGAGGAGGATGTCGCCCGCCTTCACCGGGGTCTTGGCGATCTTGGAGCGGAATTTCTTCTCCGACCGGCGGATGCCCAGCAGCACGGCGTGGCGACGCCAGTTCAGCCCGATGGCCTGCGCCGTCTTGCCGTTGATCCGGCTATCGTCGGTGACGACCACCTCGATCTTGGACAGCCCCGCCCCGTCCGCGCGCAGCCGCTCCTCGCGCTTGGTGTCGGCGAAGCTGAGCGACAAGGAGGCTCGGAACTCGTCCAGCGCCTCGGGCGTGGCCTCCAGCACGAGGATATCGCCCGCCTCGATCCGCGTGGTGCGCTGGGTGCCGTACTTGCGCTTGCCGTCACGGATCAGGCCCAGGATCACGACGTCGTTCGCCTCGGCGTCTTCATAGATCTCCTCCACCCGCTTGCCGACGATCTTGGCTTCCTCCGGCACGACCAGCTCGGCGGTGTAGTCGGAGTAATCCTCCATCGGGTCGATGGCCGCGCCGCCTTGCTCGGCCTTGGGGATCAGGCGCCAGCCGATGAAGGCGACGAACAGGAGACCGACGAGCGCCGTGATCGCACCGACCGGGGCGAAGTCGAACATTCGGAACGGCTCGCCCAGGCTCTCGCCCCGGATCGAGGCGATGATGATGTTGGGCGGGGTGCCGATCAGCGTCGCCATGCCGCCGAGGATGGTCGCGAAGGAGAGCGGCATCAGGCTCAGCCCCGGCGCACGGCCTGCCTTTCGCGCGGTCTGGATGTCCACCGGCATGAGGAGCGCGAGCGCGGCCACGTTGTTCATGAAGGCCGACAGGACCCCGCCGATCGCCCCCATGATCGCGATATGGGCCCCGAGCCTGCGGGAGCTGTCGACGAGCGTGCGGGTGATGAGGAACACCGCCCCCGAGCGCACGAGGCCCGCCGAAACGATCAGCACCAGCGCGACGATCAGCGTGGCAGGATGGCCGAAGCCCGAGAACACCTCGTCCTTTGGCACGACCCCGATCAGGGCCCCGAGGATCAGCGCGCCGAAGGCGATCACGTCATACCGAATCCGGCCCCACAGGAGCAGGGCGAAAACCCCGCCGAACAGCGCGAACAGAATGATCTGATCCAATGTCATGCCAAAGGCTTACCGCCTCGGGCGGCCCCCGTCACGCGAGAACGACGGGGACCAGCGAAGCGATTAGCAGCGCCGCCATGGTCCGGTTGAAGATCGTGAGCCTGCGCGCATCCGTGAGCCAGAGCCGCACCCGTCCGCCAAGCACGGTCCAGACCGAGACGGAGGGCAGGTTCACCGCGCCGAAGACCAGCGCCACCGACAGGACGGCGAGGAGGGTGCGGTCCGGGGCGTAGGCCGCGATGGCCGTCAGTGCCATCGACCACGCCTTGGGATTGGCCCATTGGAATGCGGCGGCCTGGAAGAACGTCATCGGACGCGCCTCGGCCCCCGCGGCCTGGGGCACGGCGGCATGGGCGATTTTCCACGCGAGCCAGCCGAGGTAGAGGACCGCCACCACCTTCAACATGTCATGGAGCACCGGCCAGCGGTCGAAGGCGGCCATCAGCCCGGCCCCGACGAGCGCGATCATCACCGTGAACCCGACGCCGACGCCCAGCATGTGCGGCACGGTGCGCCGAAATCCGAAGTTGGCCCCCGACGCCATGAGCATCAGGTTGTTCGGTCCCGGGGTGAGCGAGGACACGGCGGCGAAGCCCACGAGGGCGATGAGGAGTTCTGCGGTCATGGCGCAATGTTTTCACGCAATTTGCGGCGCAGGATTGCGATCTTATGTAGCGAAGTCGGTATTTCTGCAATAATCAGGGATCATGGACCAGATTGACCACCGAATATTGCGCGAGCTCAAACGCGACGGGCGGATCGCCAACACCCAGCTGGCGGAGCGAGTCGGCCTGTCGCCCTCGGCCTGCCTTCGTCGTGTGCAGGCGATGGAGAAATCCGGCGTCATCCGCGGTTACCGCGCCGTGACCGACCCCACCAGGATGGGCACAGGCTTCGTGGCGTTCCTGATGGTCGGGCTGTCGGACCACTCCAAGAAGAGCCTCGAGAGGTTCGAGCGCCGGATGCTCGCCTGCCCCGAGATCACCGAGTGCCACAACATCACCGGAACGGCGGAATACCTGCTCCGGGTCGAGGCGGCGGACCTGGCGGCCTACAAGTCGATCCACACGGACGTGGTAAGCGCGCTGGACGGCGTGCGCCAGCTGACCACCCACGTGGTCGTCGGGTCGCCGAAGGACGAGCGCGGCTGAGGGATTGCGCCGGGGCTGCGCCCCGTCGCGGCGGGGCCTCGCTGCGCTCGGCCTGGCCCATGGCGATGTCCGGGAAGTCCCGGGAGGCGGCGGCTTGTGGCGGGTGCGGGACCGGAGGGCCAGCCCTCCGGACGTCCCGAGGTTTTCGGAAACGAAGAAGGGGGACGCGGGCTTGCTAGGCCCCCGTGGGCTGACATATAGAGGCGCGACGCAAAGATTACGCATGGAGGCATGCATGGCCGGCCACTCAAAATGGGCGAACATCCAGCACCGCAAGGGGCGGCAGGATGCCGCGCGCTCGAAGCTCTTCTCGAAGCTCGCCAAGGAAATCACCGTGGCCGCCAAGATGGGCGACCCGGACCCGGACAAGAACCCGCGCCTGCGCCTCGCCGTGAAGGAAGCCAAGTCGAACTCGGTCCCCAAGGACGTGATCGACCGCGCGATCAAGAAATCGCAGGGCGGTGAGGGCGACGATTACGAGGAGATCCGCTATGAGGGCTACGGCCCCAACGGCGTGGCCGTGATCGTCGAGGCGATGACCGACAACCGCAACCGCACCGCGTCGACCGTGCGCTCGACCTTCTCGAAGAACGGCGGAAACCTGGGCGAGACCGGGTCGGTCGGCTTCATGTTCGAACGCAAGGGCGAGGTGGTCTACCCGGCCTCCGTCGGCGACGCGGACACCGTCATGATGGCCGCGATCGAGGCGGGCGCCGAGGACGTGGAGAGCTCCGAGGACGGGCACATCATCTACTGCGCCGACACCGACCTCAACGAGGTGTCGAACGCGCTCGAGCGCGAACTGGGCGAGTCGGAATCGACCAAGCTGATCTGGAAGCCGGTGACGACGACCGAGATGGACCTCGAGTCGATGCAGAAGCTCATGAAGCTGATCGACGCGCTGGAGGACGACGACGACGTGCAGCGCGTGACGACGAACTTCGAAGCCTCCGACGAGGTGATGGAACAGCTCTGACCCGACGGGGCGGTTTCGAACATTTGAACCGGCGCACGGGCACTGTGCGCCGGTTTTCCTTTAACTCTCCATGCATCCTGCCCAACTTGGTCTGAACCAACAGGAGGCGACGATGAGCTGGAACCCCGCGCTCGACCCCGACATCCCGACCGCCGGAACCATCGACGATATCGAGACGGTGATCGTCCCGCGTACCCGCGACATCGGCGGGTTCGAGGTGCGCCGCGCCCTGCCCGCCGCGAGCCGTCGCATGGTCGGTCCCTTCGTCTTCTTCGACCAGGCCGGGCCCGCGGAGTTCGTGACCGGCGAGGGGCTCGACGTGCGTCCGCATCCGCATATCGGGCTGGGCACCGTCACCTACCTCTTCGACGGCGAGTTCGAGCATCGCGACTCCCTCGGCACGCAGCAGATGATCCGGCCCGGCGCCGTGAACTGGATGGTCGCCGGCGAAGGCGTGACCCATTCGGAGCGCACACGGCCCGAGACGCGGAAAGGCCCCTCCTCGCTCCTGGGCATCCAGACCTGGGTGGCGCTGCCCGAGCGCGAGGAAGATCGCCCCGCCTCGTTCGAGCATCACGGGGCCGACGCGCTTCCCGTCCTCAGCGCCGAGGGAATCGACCTGCGGCTCGTCATGGGGCGCGGCTGGGGCGAGCAGGCGCCGGTGACCACGTTCCACGACATGTTCTATGCCGACGTGAGCCTCGCGCCGGGTGCGAAGGTGCCGCTTCCGGACGACCACGAGGATCGCGGCGCCTACGTGCTCAAGGGCAGCGTGGAAATCGCGGGCGACAGGTTCGACGCCGGGCGCATGATGGTGTTTCGGCCCGGCGACGCGATGACGCTGAGAGCCGGACCGGAGGGGGCGCGGCTCGTGCTGCTCGGGGGCGAGACGCTCAACGGCCCGCGCCACATCTGGTGGAACTTCGTCGCCTCGTCCAAGGACCGGATCGAGGCCGCGAAATACGCCTGGGCGACCGGGGCCTGGGCCGAGGACCGGTTCCGCCTGCCGCCGGGCGACAGCGACGAGTTCGTGCCCCTGCCCTGACGGGACCGCCTCAGTGGAGCCGACCCGTGCCGTGCGCGGCCCCGGCCGGCGTCACCGCGAGGCGCGAGAGCGCGGCACCGGCGCTTTCGGCCAGTGCGACGACGCTCGGCGCCATGTCGGCCCGCACCAGGAGCGTTGCCATCAGCATGGCGTCGTCCCGGTCCCCGGCCAGGGCGGCCTCGACGATCCGAGCGATGCAGGCTTCGTCTCCCCCGAGGCAGGCGCAGGTGAGGTGGTGGCGCATGAGCGGGCGGCGTCCATAGGTGAGGCAGATGTCGCAGAGCGCCCCGATGGCCTCCAGCGCGGCCCGCCCGCCATGTGCGCCGGCTTCGGCGTCGAAGGCTGCGCGTTCCGGTGCGCCGGGCGGCGTCGCCCAGAGCCGCAGGCACAGGACCGCACCAGCCTCCACCGCACCGAGTTCGTCGAGCCGTCCCACGGCCGCGCCGCCGCGACCGGGCATCATGCCACCGTCCATGGCCGCCTCACTTGGTCAGGATAAGCTTGCCCGCGCGGGTGATGCGCAGCGTATAGAGTGCGTCGCCCAGCATGATCTTGGCCGTGCGCCCGCCGAGTGTCAGCTCTTCGGCCCGGTGCAGCGGACAGGGCGCTTCGCGGTTCGTATCGGGAGAGGACATCGCGTTCATCGGCCCGCCTCCACGCCCGGCATGAGCCGGTCCACAAGCCATTCGATCCCGTGCCCCTGCCCGAGTCCGGCCTCGGCCAGCACCTCGATGATGTCCGACCGGTCGTTTCGCGACGGGGAAGACCCCGCCGCGAAACCGTCGCGCGTGTCCTGCGTATTCGTCATGTCCACATCCTCACTATGACCTCTGGCTGGACCTGACCGGCTGGCTCGAGGGTGTTTCAGTAAAGCTGACAAATTTACTCGGATTAGTCAATCGCCCCGTGACGCATGGTTCCCGGTTGCACAGGCGCGCGCACTGGGGTCACGGTGCGCCATGGCAGAGACACAGGCCCTCGCCCCGGGGAATCCGACGCGGGGCATCTTCTGGATGATCGTCACCGGTCTCCTGTTCGTGGGGTTCACCGCGCTCGTGAAATCCATGGGCGGACGGCTCCCCGCCGCGGAACTGGGGTGGTTGCGCTATGTGCTGGGGCTCGTGTTCTTCCTGCCTTTCCTGCCGCGCATCCTGTCCATCCGCCTGGACCGCAGGACAACGGGACTCCTCGTCACGCGTGGTCTCTTTCACACGGCCGGGGTCATTACCTGGTTCTACGCCATGTCGCGAATCCCGCTCGCCGAGGTGACGGCGATCAACTATCTCAACCCGGTTTTCGTCACGATCGGCGCCGCTCTGTTCTTGGGTGAAAAACTGGCGGCCCGGCGCATCGCCGCCATCGGCGTGGCGCTCGCCGGTGCGATGGTGATCCTGCGGCCCGGCCTTCGCGAACTGGACCCGGGCCATTTCGCGATGATGTTCACAGCGGCGAGCTTCGCCGTCGCTTACCTGATCCTCAGCCCCATCGCGAAACGCGTGGAGCCCTTCGTCATCGTGACCATGCTTTCGCTCACGGTAACCGTCGGCCTTACGCCCTTCGCGCTCGCGGTCTGGGTGACGCCGACCATTGCGGAGCTGGGCATCCTGTTCCTCACCGCCGCTTTCGCGACTGCCGGGCACTACACGATGACGCTGGCCTTCGCCGCCGCGCCGTTGACTGTGACGCAGCCGGTCACCTTCCTGCAACTCGTGTGGTCCGTGGTCCTGGGCGCCGTGCTGTTTTCCGAGGGCGTGGACCTCTTCGTGGTGGTCGGGGGCACGATCATCATATCGGCCGTGACGTTCATGACCTGGCGCGAGGCGGTTCTGAAACGGCGCGTGACGCCGGGCACCAACGAGACGAAGCCCTAGAGCATCCCCGGCACGACCTGGTCCGGCGGGCGGTGACCGTCGTCGAAGGTCTTGATGTTGATGATGACCTTTTCGCCCATCTCGATCCGCCCCTCGACCGTGGCCGAGCCCATGTGCGGCAGACGGACCACGTTGGGAAGCTCGCGCAGCCGCGGATTGACCTCGTGCCCGCGCTCGAACACGTCGAGGCCTGCCCCGCCCAACTCGCCCGCGCGCAGCATCCGGGTGAGCGCGTTCTCGTCGATCACCTCCCCGCGTGACGTGTTCACGATCACCGCTTCCGGCTTCATCAGCTTGAGGCGCCGCGCGTTCATTAGGTGGAAGGTCGAGGGCGTGTGGGGCGCGTTGATCGACAGCACGTCGACGCGGCTCACCATCTGGTCGAGGCTTTCCCAGTAGGTCGCGCCCAACTCCGCCTCGATGTCGGGGTGGAGCGGTTTGCGGTTGTGGTAATGCACCTGCATCCCGAACACCGCCGCGCGCCGCGCCACCGCCTGACCGATCCGGCCCATCCCGAGGATGCCCAGGCGCTTGCCCGCGATCCGGGTGCCCAGCATGTTCGACGGCGACCAGCCGGTCCATTCGTTCGCGGCCATCATCCGGATGCCTTCGGGCAGCTTGCGGGCAACGGCGATGATGAGCGCCATCGTCATGTCGGCGGTGTCGTCGGCCGAGACGCCGGGCGTGTTGGAGACGAGGATGCCCCGCTGTCGCGCGGTCTGGACGTCGATGTGATCGACCCCGGCCCCGTAGTTCGCGATGAGCTTGAGTTGCGGCCCCGCCTGCGCCAGCAACCCCTGGTCGATCTGGTCGGTGAGCGTGGGGACCAGCACGTCGGCCCGACGCATCGCGTCGGCCAGCGCATCGCGGCTCATGGGCGCGTCCGTCTCGTTCAGCTCGACGTCGAAAAGCTCCCGCATCCGCGATTCCACCGCCTCGGGCAACCGTCGCGTAACGACAACACTCAAGGGCTTGCGAGCCATTCCATGCCTCCCCGGACTTTCTTTTCAAGCGCTTCGGTGGCATCGTGTCAGGGAACGCAAAAAGGCACAAGCGCAGGATAATAAAATTGCGCGGCCGATAATCGACAACACGCGTTCGCGGGCAGAGCAATGACGAAGATTGGCGCATTCCTGGCGTTTTCGGCTCTCGTGGTGGGTCTCCTCGTCTCGGGTGTCGAAGCACGTGCGGCTGAGGGCGGGGTCGAACGCGGCCCTGTCACGAACCTGCCCATTCCACGCTACGTTTCGCTCAAGGTCGGGGTCGCCAACGTGCGCCGCGGCCCCTCGCTTACCCACAAGATCGATTGGGTTTTCACCCGCCGCGGCATGCCGCTCGAGGTGACGGGCGAGTTCGGCCACTGGCGCCGGGTGCAGGATCGCGACGGCGTGGGCGGCTGGGTGCACTACTCGCTGATTTCCGGCGCGCGCACCGGCATCGTTCAAACCGACCTCGTGCCCGTGCTCACCCGCGCGGTGCCCGACAGCCAGGTCAAGGCCCGTCTCGAAGCGGGCGTCATCGTCAACATGGATCGCTGCGGCCCGGCATGGTGCCGCGTGAAGGCAGGGGGGTATCGGGGATGGATGGTCAAGTCCGCGCTATGGGGCGTCAATCCGGACGAGGTGTTCGACTAGGCGTCGAAGAGGTCGCGACACCGGCCTCCGCGCGCATGCTGATGAAGCAGGGGCGCCGGGTCATCCTGATCCATGCCGAGCGCGACAAGCTCGACTCCGTGACGTCCGGCACCGCCGCCTTTTTCACCCGTCTCGCCGAGCGCGCCTTGCGCGAAGGAATCCAGACCCGCGTTGTGCGCGCGCAGTCCAAAGTGGCCGAGATGCTGTCGGCCCCGCGGCTGGGCAACATCCACATCGTCTTCGGCGACGCGCCACGTTACGCCCCGGACGCGCTGCACGCCGGCCCCGGCCCGGTGTCGGGCTTCTGGTATCTCGACGAGGTGGGCGTGGATGCAAACAGCTCGGTCCGCTTCAACCAGTTCGCGCCGGAACGGATCGAGGCGGAGCCGGCCAGGTACTTCTTCAACGGCGTCACCGGCTGGATGCTTGAGCACAATGTATCCCCCCTCCGGCAGCCGACTCGCGTCGAAGGCGGGGTCGACCGCGCCCGCGCCACGATCTTCTGCCAGGAAATCGAGCGGCACCATTTCCGCCAGCACTTCCTGACCACCGAACAGATGATCCGCACGGTGGCCGAGCATGAAACCGACCGCCTGATCTATGTGAAACCCCACCCGGCGCAGTCCAAACCGATGCGGCGCGACATCATGGCCGTGGCGCAGGATTATCACAACGTGGTGGTAACGGACGCTTCCGTTCATGACCTCGCCGCCGCCGCCGACATCGTCGTGACCCAGAACTCCGGCGCCGGGTTCGAGGCGCTCATGCAACGCAAGACGGTCGTGACCTGCGCCAAGTCCGATTACTGGCAGGCCACGCTCACCGCGCGCACCGCCACCGAACTGGTTGAAGCGATGGATTATGGCCGCGCCAGCATGAAGGGCTTCCCTTACGAGAAATTCCTGTATTGGTTCCTGCACCGCCACCTGCTCGAGGTGTCCAAGGACGCCTTTCCCGAGCGGGCATGGGAACGGATCAGCGACAAGGTCTTCCCTTAACAGGGGTCTTTCCGTGACAGGGGCCTTGCGCTAATCAGTCCCCCCAAGGCTGAAGGGGACGACATGGCCAGCCACACCCGCATGAACCTCTCCGCCGGCATCGCCTCTTCGCTGGTGGCTCTCACCCTCGTCGGCCTGAAGCTCTGGGCGCTGGGCGATACCCGTGCGCTCTCGGTCGCGGCCTCGCTCGCCGACAGCGCAATGGACCTGATGGTGTCGCTGGGCGGGCTCGCCGCCATCGCTTATGCCGCCCGCCCCGCTGACGAAGATCACGCCTTCGGCCACAGCTCGGCCGAAGACCTTGCCGCCCTTGGGCAATCGCTGTTCATCCTCGTATCCGCCGCCGTGATCGGCTGGGCCGCCGTCGCGCGCCTCCTGTCCGACGACCCGGTGGCGCTGGCCAACGAGGGGCGCGGCATGGCGGTCATGGCCGTCTCCATCGTCCTGACCATCGCGCTCGTCGGCTGGCAGCGCTTCGTCGCGCGACGCACCGGCAGTCGCGTGGTGCGCGCCGACAGCCTGCATTACCTGGGCGATCTCCTGCCCAACCTGGGCGCGATCGCCTCGCTCTGGGCCTCGGCCGCCTTCGGGCTGACCAGCATCGACAGCATCGTCGCCATCGGCGCGGCCCTCATGCTGGTCGTCGGGGCGATCAACATCTTCAAGGGCGCCTTCGACGCGCTGATGGACCGCGCCGCCGACGATGCCACCATCGCGGGGATCGAAGCGGTCGTGCGCGACTTCCCGGGGGTGCGGGGTTACCACGACCTCAAGACCCGGATGGCGGGATCGGTCACTTTCGTGAACCTGCATATCGAGCTGGACGGCAACCAGACGCTGGAAGAAGCCCACGCCATCGGCGCGGCGCTCCGCCGCAAGATCCTGAGCGAGTTTCCCGGCACCGACGTTCTCATCCACAAGGACCCCGTCGGGGTGGAACCCCACCCCGAGGACCCGTCGCGCCGCGCCTGACCGGCTTACTCCGCCGCGATCAGACCCCGGCCCTTCAGCAGCGCCTCCACCTCGGGCATCTTGCCCCGGAAGGCCCGGTAGAGCACGTCCGCCTCCACCGTCCCGCCCCGCGACAGGATGTTGGCCTCGAGACTCTTCGCCGTCTCCGGGTCGAAGGCATCGCCCGCCTCCCGGAACGCCGCGAAGGCGTCCTCGTCCATCACCTCGGACCACATGTAGCTGTAATAACCCGAGGAATAGCCGTCACCGGAGAAGACATGCGCGAAATGCGGCGTGGCATGGCGCATCCGGATCGCGCGCGGCATCCCGATGTCCTCCAGCACCTCGGCCTGTTTCTGCATCGGGTCCGCGGGCGCGCCGCCCCGGTGGAACTCGAGGTCGACGAGCGCCGAGGCCACGTATTCCACTGTCCGGAACCCGGCGTCGTAATTCGCCGCCCCGATCAGCCGGTCGAGCATGTCGGCCGGGATCGGCTCTCCGGTCTCGGCATGGGTCGCGAATTCGCCCAGCACTTCCGGCACCTCCAGCCAATGCTCATAAAGCTGGCTCGGCAGCTCCACGAAGTCGCGCGCGACCGAGGTGCCCGACAGGCTCTCGTAGGTCACGTCCGACAGGATCTGATGAAGCGCATGGCCGAACTCGTGAAACAGCGTCCCCGCGTCGTCCCAGCTCAGAAGCGCGGGCTTGCCCGCCTCCGGCTTGGCGAAGTTGCACACGTTGACCACGATGGGGCGCACCTCGCCCTCCATCCGGCTCTGCGAGCGCATGGTCGAACACCACGCGCCCGACCGCTTGGAACCGCGCGCGAAATAATCGCCCATGAAGACGGCCATGTGTTCGCCGTCCCGCGTCACCTCCCACATCCGCACGTCGGGGTGATAGGCGGGCGTGTCGAGCGGCCGGAACTCCAGCCCGAAGAGCCGGTTCGCGACCGAGAACGCCGCCTCGATCATCCGGTCGAGCTGCAGGTAGGGTTTTACCTCCGACTCGTCGAGGTCGAGCTCGGCCTGCCTCCGCTTGGCGGAGTAGTAGTGCCAGTCCCACGGCTCCAGCGGCCCGGCATGTCCGTCCGCCCGCAGCAGCGCCTCCAGCTTCTCGGCATCCGCCATCGCCGCCGCGCGCGCGGGCGTCCAGACCTCGTTCAGAAGCCCGGCCACCGCCTCCGGCGTCCCGGCCATCTCGGTCTCCAGCTTGTAGGCCGCGAAGCTCTCGTAGCCGAGGAGCCGGGCCCGCTCCTCGCGCAGCTTGAGGATCTCGGCTGCGATCGCGCGGTTGTCGGTCTTGCCGCCGTTGGCCCCGCGCGCGGTATAGGCCTCGTAGGCCCGGCGCCGAAGCGCCCGGTCGGGCGAGGTGGCGAGGAACGGGGTGATGAGCGAGCGCGACAGCGTGACCACCGGCCCGCCCGCGCCCTTCTCCTCCCCGGCCGCCCGCGCGGCATCCACGACGTAGCCCGGCAAGCCGGCAAGCCCGTCCTCGCCCAGTTCCATGAACCAGGCCCGCTCGTCGGCCAGCAGGTTCTGCGTGAACTGCGTACCCAGCACGGCGAGCCGCTCCATCACGGCGCGATACCGCTCCCGGTCGGCCCCTTCGAGAAGCGCCCCGGCGCGCACGAACCGCCGCCGCGTGATGTAGAGCAGCCGCGCCTGCACGTCGGTGAGGTCCAGCTCGTCACGCGCCTCCCAGATCGCCTCGATCCGCGCAAAAAGGGCGGCGTCCAACAGGATGTCCGAGGAATAGGCGGCCAGCTTCGGCGAAAACGCCCGCTGCAGTTCCTCCCGCTTCTCCGTCGCATCGGCCCCGGCGAGGTTGTAGAACACGCCAAGCACCTTCGAAAGAAGAGCGTCCGACGCTTCGAGCGCCTCGATCGTGTTGGCGAAGGTCGGCGCTTCCTCCTGCGCCCCGATCTTGGCCACACGGGCCCGCGCATACGTGAGCGCGGCCTCCATCGCAGGCTCGAAATCTTCGTCCGAGATCGCCTCGAACGGCGGCAACGCGAAGGGCGTGTCCCAGTCGGCAAGCAGGGGGTTGGTCATGGCGCGTCTCCTTTTCACTCAGAGCTAGGGACGCGGGGCGCAAAGGTCCAGAGCCACGGCGCCCCCGGGGCGGACCGCCCCCTCGGGCACCTCCCCGGCACGCGCCTCGAAAACCGCCCCGCACCACGCGCTGGCAAGGGCACCCGCCGCGCGTCCCTGCCGAAGGCGGGGACGCGCAAACCCTGCGCGGGCGTCAGCCCGCTCCTTTATCCAACGCCTCCGCCCCGGAGCCGCAGACGGGGCAATCGTCACGTCGCTTCAGCTTGATGACCCGGGTGTCGGCATAGAGCGCATCGTAGATCAGCATCCGACCGCGCAGCCCCTCGCCCGCGCCCGCGATCTCCTTCACCGCCTCGACGGCCATCATCGACCCCACGACCCCGGGCAGAGGACCCAGCACCCCGGCCTCGGCGCAGCTCGGCGCCAGCCCCGGCGCGGGGGCTTCGGGAAAGACGCATTGGTAACACGGCGCACCGTGCGCCGGGTCCCAGGTCGAAATCTGCCCCTCCCATTGCGTGAGCGCCGCACCGATGACCGGCTTGCCCAGCCCGGCGGCCACGCGGTTGACGAGGTAGCGGGTCTCGAAATTATCCGTCCCTTCGAGGATGAGGTCGTAATCGGCGAACAGCTCCGCCGCGATTTCCTCAGTCAGGCGACGGTTGTAGGGCCGCACCTGAGCATAGGGGTTCTGCGCCTTCATCGCTGCCTCGGCGGAAAACACCTTGGGTGTGCCGATGGCGCTGTCGGGATGGATCACCTGCCGCTGGAGGTTGGAGTTGTCCACCGTATCGTCGTCGATCACGCCGATGGTCCCGACCCCGGCGGCGGCGAGGTAGAGCAGCGCGGGGGAGCCGAGGCCCCCGGCCCCGATCACCAGAACCCGCGCATCCTTGAGCGCCTTCTGACCCGGCCCGCCGATCTCGCGCAGCACTACGTGGCGCGCATAGCGATCGAGTTCCGTATCCGTGAACGGCCCCTCCGGCGCAGCCTCGACCGGCGTGGCCCGCGCCCTGAGCGCAGCCAGTCCCCGGCGATAGAGCGCGATGAGGACGAGCCCGCCCACCAGCGTCGCCCAACCCGCGAAGGTCCCGCCGAAGAGACGCGGGAGCGGATTGTCCGGCGGAAGCACTGCATGGGCCAGGAGCACGGCGGCGAGCAGGATTGCGATCAGGACCCAGCGCCGCGCGCGCGGCACGTCGAAGAACCAGCCTGCGCCCCAGATCGCGGCCGCCGCGAGGAGAACGAAGATCATTTGGTCCCCGTGGACCCGAAGCCACCCACGCCGCGCACACTCTCGCCCAGCGCGCCCGCCACCTCGTAGACCGCCTGCACCACCGGCGCGACGATAGCCTGCGCGATCCGATCGCCATGCCCGATAGTGTAGGGTTCGGCCCCGAAATTCACCAGGAGCACACCAAGCGGCCCGCGGTAATCGCTGTCGATGGTGCCCGGCGTATTGGGCAGCGACAGCCCGTGCTTGAGCGCGAGGCCCGAGCGCGGCCGGATTTGCATCTCGAACCCCTCGGGAATCTCGACGCGCAGCCCGGTGGGCACGATCCGCCGCTCCATCGGGGCGAGCGTGAGGCCGCCCGCGCGTTCCTCGGGCGGCAGGTTGGCGCGGATGTCCGCCCCGGCCGCGCCCGCCGTCTCGTAGGACGGCAGCGCGACGGCAGGGTCCGCCCAGTCCTCGCGCAGGACGCGGATGACCGGCGCGCTCATGCCAGCGCCTCGGCGATCCGGGCGGCAAGCTTGCGCGCCACCGCGTCCTTGCCCATGCGCGGCCAGTCCTCGGCACCTGCGGCGGAAATCAGGGTCACTGCGTTCTCGGTCCCGCCCATGATGCCGGTCTCGGGCGACACGTCGTTGGCCACGATCCAGTCGCAACCCTTGCGCGCCCGCTTGGCGGTCGCGTGGGCCACCACGTCATGCGTCTCGGCCGCAAAGCCGACGACCAGCGCGGGGCGCCCTTCGCCCATGCCGCTTACGGTGGCGAGGATGTCGGGATTCTCGGCGAAATCGAGCATCGGCAGAACGCCGGAAGCGTCCTTCTTGATCTTCTTGTCCGACGCGGTCGTCACGCGCCAGTCCGCAACGGCCGCCGCGAATACGGCGGCATCGGCGGGAAGTGCGCCCTCGACTGCCTCCAGCATCTCTTTCGCGGTTTCCACCTCGACCACCTGGACCCCGCGCGGTCGCGCCGTCGTGGCGGGCCCGGTAACGAAGGTCACGCGCGCGCCAAGTGCGGCGAGCGCCTCGGCAATTGCCGTGCCCTGCGCCCCGGAGGAACGGTTGGCGATGTAGCGCACCGGGTCGATGGGCTCGTGCGTCGGGCCGGAGGTGACCAGCACGTGCTTGCCCGCGAGCGGCCCGTGGGCCAGCGCCGCGGCCACGTGCTCGGCGATCTCGTCGGGTTCCAGAAGCCGGCCATAGCCGAACTCGCCGCAGGCCATCGCGCCCTCGGTCGGCCCGGCGAACAGCACCCCGTCCCCCTGAAGCGTCGCCACGTTTCGCTGCACGGCCGGATGCTCCCACATCCGCACGTTCATCGCGGGCGCGACCAGCACACGCTTGTCGGTGGCGAGCAGGAGCGTCGAGGCGAGATCATCGGCCAGCCCGTTCGCCATCTTGCCAAGGAGGTCGGCGGTCGCCGGGGCCACGACCACGAGGTCGGCCTCGCGGCTCAGTTCGATATGGCCCATCTCGGCCTCGTCGGTGAGCGAGAAGAGGTCGGTATAGACCTTCTCCGCCGACAGCGCCGAGGCAGAAAGGGGAGTCACGAACTCCTGCCCCGCCTTCGTGATGACCGGCACCACCCGCGCCCCGCGTTCGCGCAGGGTGCGGATCAGCGTCAGCGCCTTGAACGCGCCGACCCCGCCGCCGATGATGAGTAGAATGGTTTTCCCTGCGAGCATCCGGCCCTCTTTTCGACCTTGTTAGGGCGTCCGCGCGCCCCGCACAACTATTCGAAGGCGGCGCAGGGATCGCCCCGGTCCACGCCTGGCGCGTCGAGCACGGCGTCGAACCCGCCCTCCGGGTCCCCGCCATCCTCGCCCTGACCCAGCGTGACGACGATCACCTGCGGGCGCACGCGGGCGATATAGGCGGGCACGCCCCAGTCCTCGCGCGCATGTCCGTTCCCGGCGATCACCGCCACCGGCCCGCCGGTCTCCTCGAGCGCGGTAAGCGCCGTGCGTGCCAGCACCGCGTCGCGCAGCCGTTGCAAATCGACCATGCCCGGCAGCATCTCGACCGGAAGCGCCCCGCAATGCGCGTCCATCTGGAGGTTGAGCCGCTCCGCCAGTTCCTCGGCCGGAAGCTCGGCGGTCAGCCCGAAGTCCTCGGCCCCTTCCCCGAAAGTCACGACAATCCCCGCTTCCATCGCGGCACGCGTCTCGCCCCGCGGCACGGCGGCGCCGTAAACGGCGGCCCCGCGCGCGGCGTTGAAAATCGGGTAGTACATCTCGAAATCCGGCCATCCGGCCTCTTCCCAGCCGAGCAGTTCGCCCAGCGCCTGCGCGTCGTCCAGCCGCTCGTCGCGCACCTCGGCGGCCTGAGCTTGGGTCAGCATCTCGAACACGACGGCGCGCGGGCGGATATCGCGGATCGCTTCCGCCTGCGCCTCGTGATGCGCCGGGTTGTCATGCACCTCGCCCAGCACGAAGACGTCGCCCACCGCCCCGGCAAGGGGACCGGCCTGGGCAGCCACCGGCAGGAGAAGGGGGATCAGCACGCGCCACATGCGGTCAATGTGACCCCTCCCCCGGCGGGCGGCAAGTGCTTCCCCTCGCGCGCGCGCTTTGCTACCCGTCGCCCATGTCGGTCGCGCTGCCCCCTCTCACGCTGATCGTCGGTGGCGCCGCCTCCGGCAAGTCCGCCTATGCCGAACGGCTGGTCGCAGCCACGGGACGCCCGATGACCTACATCGCCACGGCACAGGCGTTCGACGCTGAAATGGAGGCGAAAATCGCCGCCCACAGGGCGCGGCGCGGCACGGGCTGGACAACGGTCGAGGCACCTCTGGACCTCGCCCCCACGCTCGCGGGGATGCCCGGCGACGGCGTCGTCCTGCTCGATTGCGTGACGCTCTGGCTCACGAACCACCTCCTCGCCGAGAACGATATCGTGACCGAGGAGGCGACGCTTCTGACCGCGCTCATGTCCTGCCCCGCCCCCGTCGTGGCCGTCACGAACGAAGTCGGCGCGGGAATCGTCCCCGACAATGCGCTCTCGCGCCGGTTCCGCGCGGCGCAGGGCCGGATCAACCAGGCGCTCGCGGCACAGGCCGACAGCGTCGTGACGGTGATCGCGGGCCTCCCCCTTGCGCTTAAGGGCGCGCTGCCGGAGATCGGCGCATGACGCGGTTCTGGTGGGTGCGCCACGGCCCGACGCATCAGAAGGGCATGGTGGGGTGGAGCGACGTGCCCGCCGACCTGTCGGACACCGCTGCCATCGCACGGCTGAACGCGCATCTGCCGGACGCCCCGGTGATCTCGTCCGACCTCATCCGCTGCGTCACCACCGCCGACGCGATCGGGCACGGGCGCCCACGCCTCCCCCACGACCCCGACCTTCGGGAGCTGAACTTCGGGGCGTGGGAGTTGCGCACCGCCGCCGAGGTCGAGGCCGAGGAGGGCGACACGATCCGCACCTTCTGGGACCGGCCCGACCTCAACGCCCCGCCGGGCGGTGAAAGCTGGACCGACATGACCGCCCGCGTGGGCGGCGCGGTGGACCGGCTCTTGACCGAACAGCCCGGCGACGTGATCGTCGTGGCGCATTTCGGCGCCATCCTGGGCCAGGTGCAGCGCGCGCTCGCCTGCCCGGTGAGCGAGGTTCTGGGACACCGGATCGACAACCTCTCGGTCACCTGCCTCGCCCATGACGGCGACCGCTGGCACGCGGAAACGATCAATCACATTCCGTGAAGCCCGCATCACGAATGGCGACTTTGCGGTGCGCGCCGGGACGGCTAGCGTCGCCCCATGGCATACGATCTCTTCATCGGCGACCGGACGTTTTCGAGCTGGTCCTTGCGCGGCTGGCTCATGTTCGAGAAGTTCGGCATCCCGGTCCGGACCCACATGGTCGGGCTTTACGACGGCACGATGGCCCACGACCTCGCCGCCCTCGCCCCGGCCCGGCTGGTGCCCGTGATGCGCACACCCGACGGTGTGGTGGTGGGCGAGACGATGGCGATGGCGGAAACGCTGGTCGAGCGGCACCCCGAGGCCGGGCTCTGGCCCGCCGATCCGGCAGCCCGCGCCCTCGCCCGCTGGATTTCGGCCGAGATGTGCGCGGGTTTCACCGCCCTGCGCGGCGCCTGCCCGATGCAGCTTCTCCATCATTACGAAGGCTTCACCGTGACCGAGGCCGTGCGCACCGACCTCGCCCGGATCGAAGCGCTCTGGACGCTCGCGCGCGACCGGCACGGCGCGGGCGGCCCGTGGCTTTTCGGAGACTACTCGCTGGCCGACGCGTTCTACGCCCCCGTCGCGGCGCGGATCGCGGGCTACGACCTGCCAGTGGGTGGGGTCGCCGCCGATTACGTCGCCGCCCACCTCGCCGATCCGGCTTTCAACGCGTGGCGCGCCGAGGGGCTGAAGAAAACCTACGACCCGGTGCCCTACGCGATGGACCTGCCCAAGCGGGACTGGCCCGGCGCCTGAGGCGCGCGTTAACCATTCCCTAACCACCGCGCGGCTACCTTCCGTTAACCACAAACGGAGGGGTCCGCATGGTCGCACGCGCCTACACCGTGGCGTTCGAAGGGGTCGAGGCGCGCAGCGTCGAGGTGCAGTGCGCCCTCTCCGCCGGTATGCCCGCCTTTTCGATCGTCGGCCTGCCAGACAAGGCGGTGTCGGAGGCGCGCGACCGGGTGCGCGCGGCACTCTCGGCCATGGCCATCGCGCTGCCCGCCCGCAAGATCACCGTGAACCTGTCCCCCGCCGACCTGCCCAAGGAAGGCTCGCATTTCGACCTGCCCATCGCGCTCGCCCTCCTCGCCGCGATCGGCGTCATCCCGGAGGAGGACATCGCGGGCACCGTCGCGCTCGGAGAACTGTCCCTCGACGGCTCCCTCGTCCCCGTGATCGGCGCACTGCCCGCCGCGATGGCGGCCGCGGAGGAGGACCGTGCCCTCGTCTGTCCGCAGGCCTGCGGGGCCGAGGCGGCCTGGGTCGGCGCGGCCAACGTGCTCGCCGCCGGCTCCCTCGCCGCCGTGATCCAGCACTTCACCGGGCAATCCCCGCTCGCGCCCGCCGACCCGGGCGAGGTGCGCGAGGAGGAGGGGGGCCGCGACCTTGCGGACGTGAAGGGGCAGGAACGGGCCAAGCGCGCGCTCGAAATCGCTGCGGCCGGCCGCCACCACATGCTGATGACCGGCGCACCGGGCTCTGGCAAGTCCATGCTCGCCGCCCGCCTGCCCTCGATCCTGCCCCCGCTGACACCCGCCGAGGCGCTGGAAACCTCGATGATCCACTCACTAGCAGGGCTGATCGACGAGGGCGGCATCTCCCGCACACGGCCTTTCCGTGACCCGCATCACACCGCCTCGATGGCCTCCATCGTGGGTGGCGGGCGCGGGGCGAAACCGGGCGAGATTTCCCTCGCCCACAATGGCGTCCTGTTCCTCGACGAACTGCCGGAATTCGCCCGCCCCGTGCTGGAGACCCTGCGCCAGCCGGTCGAATCCGGCGAAGTGGTCGTGGCCCGCGCCAACGCCCACGTGCGCTACCCCTGCCGGTTCATGCTGGTGGCCGCCGCCAATCCCTGCCGCTGCGGGCACCTCGCCGATGCTTCTCGCGCCTGCGCCCGGGCGCCCGCGTGCGGCGACGACTACCTCGGGCGCATCTCCGGCCCGCTCCTCGATCGGTTCGACTTGCGCCTCGACGTGCCACCGGTGGACATCGCGGACCTCGACCTCGCCCCCTCCGGCGACACCTCCGCTATCGTCGCCGAACGCGTCGCCGCCGCGCGCGACATCCAGTCGGCACGCTTCGACGGCCATGCTTCCGTGCGCACCAACGCGGATGCGGAAGGCAGCCTGCTGACCGAGATCGCAACACCGGAAGAGGCCGCCCGCGACCTCCTCCTCAAGGCCGCCGACCGGTTCAACCTCTCCGCACGGGGCTACCACCGCGTACTCCGGGTCGCGCGCACCATCGCAGACCTCGACGGGGCGGACACCATCGCGAAGCCCCACGTGGCCGAGGCACTGTCCTACCGTCTGCCGGGCACGCTCTACGCCTGAACCAGGCGCCCGCCTGAGCGCACAGGCGCGAGGCGACATGCGCGCGCCCGTGGCGCGCTCCGCGTGGCAGCGCTTTCAGGTGAGACAGCGTCGGACGAAGCCCGCGACACCCTCCAACGCATCACGCGCCTCCGGCACCCAGCCGTCGAAAATCTGGAACACGTGGGGCGCGTTCGGCCAGGTCTGCACCGTCACGTCGCCCCCGGCCTTTCTGAGCGCTTCGGCCATGCGCAACGCATCGTCACGCAGGATCTCGTTCTCCGCCACTTGTATGAGCGTGGGCGGCGGGCAGTCGAACGCCGCGAAGAGCGGTGAGACATGCGGGTCGCGCGGGTCGGCCCCGCGCAGGTACCAGCCGATCACGTCGTTACGTCGCCGCGCGGGCAGCATCGCCTCCACCCGTTCGTTGTCGCGCATCGAAGCGCCCGCGAAGGTAAAATCCACCACCGGCGACATCGCAGCGACCCCGGCCGGCACCTGTCCCGACGCGCAGAGGTCGGCGAGCAGCCCGAGGATCAGGTTTCCCCCCGCGCTGTCGCCCGCCAGCACCACGTCGCCGGGCGCGTAGCCCTTCTCCATGATCCCGTCCCAGGCTGCGCGCACGTCCTCGACCGCGGCCGGGAACGGGTCGGCGGGAGCCACGCGGTAGCGCGGGGCGAAGACCTCTACTCCGGTGAGCCATGAGAGGCGGGCGCAGAGCGCCGCGTGCGTCTCGGGCGAGCCCGCGATGAACCCGCCGCCGTGGACGTAGAAGATGAGCTTACCGGGCCGCACCGGGTGCGAGCCCGGCCGCGCGGCGATCCAGAGCCCGCCACGGCCCACCCGGGCCTCACGATAAAGCGCATAGGGCGGCGCGCGGAACCAGCGGCGCGCCCCCGACTGCAGCATGTGGTGGTTCGACTCGGGGTTCTTGGCGTAGGTCAGGAACGGCTTCACCGCCAGCCGTGAGACGATGGTCAGGAGGGAGAGCCGCAGGCTCACGCCCGCCGCGCCTCGATCGCCTCCCAGATCTTCGCGGTGATGTTCACACCGTCGAAGCGCTCAAGCTCCTGAATGCCCGTGGGCGAGGTCACGTTGATCTCGGTAAGCCAGTCGCCGATCACGTCGATCCCGACGAAGATCTGCCCCTTCTCACGCAGGAGCGGGCCGATGCGGGCGCAAATCTCGCGGTCCCGGTCGGTCAGCGCGACCTTCTCGGGCCGGCCCCCGACATGCATGTTCGACCGCGTCTCGCCCTCGGCGGGCACCCGGTTGATCGCGCCGACCGGCTCGCCGTCCACGAGGATCACGCGCTTGTCGCCCTTCGACACCGCAGGCAGGAACTTCTGCGCGATCAGCGGTTCGCGGTTGATGCCCGCGAAGAGCTCGTGAAGGCTCGACAGGTTGCGGTCGTTCGGATCGAGGCGGAAGACCCCCGCCCCGCCGTTGCCGTACAGCGGCTTCAGGATGATGTCGCCATGCTCGTTCTTGAAATCGCGCAGGTCGGCGAGCGAGCGCGCGATCATCGTAGGCGGCGTGAGGTCCGGAAAGGTCAGGACCAGGAGCTTCTCGGGGTAGTTGCGCACCCAGAACGGGTCGTTCACCACAAGCGTGTCCGGATGGATCAGATCGAGGATATGGGTCGTGGTGATGTAGCTCATGTCAAACGGCGGGTCCTGCCGGAGCCACACAACGTCGAAGGTGCTCAGATCGACCGTCTGCTTTTCGCCCTTCGTGACATGGTTGCCTTCTTCGCGGCGCAGCGTGATCGGCCAGCCTGTCGCAAGCACCCGGCCCTCGCGAAACACAAGTGCCTCGGGCAGGTAGTAGAACAGCTCGTGCCCCCGCGCCTGGGCCTCCTCCGCGATGCGAAAGGTCGAATCGGCCTTGATGTCGACCGTTTCGATCGGGTCCATCTGGAAAGCGACTTTGAGGGCCATGTCTCACTCCGGTGCGTTTGCCATTACATGGCGCAGCCGGTGGGCGAGCACAATGGCCGTCACATCGTGATGTTCTCCAGCCGCGCCATCCGGCCCGTCCCGTCCACCATGGCGAGGTCGACGCGCATCCCGGCGAGGCCGCCGTCCGGCACACCGGCGAGGAATTCGCCTGCGCTCTGGCAGATGCGCGCGAGCTGGGCCTCGGTGAGCCGGCAGGCCGCCCGGGGCAGGTCGCGCGCCTTCTTCACCTCAACGAAAACGAACGCGTCTTCGTCGCGCAGAACGAGGTCGATCTCGCCTCCCGAGCCGCGCCAGCGGCGCGCGACGATCCCGTAGCCCCGGCGCTCGTAGTCGCGTGCCACGCTGTCTTCGGCTGCAAGGCCCGCCACGTAATTCACACGTCCGCCCATCGTCACTCCTTTTCCAGCGCCAGCGCGGCCTGGTAGACCTTGCGCCGCGGCAGGCCGAAGGCCTCGGCCACAGTCGCCGCGGCATCCTTAAGGCTCATGTCCGACATCGCCTGTCGCAGCGCCGCCTCCATCGTTTCCTCGCCCACGACCTCCGTCGCGCGGTCGAGCACAACCACGACCTCGCCCTTCAGATCGCGCTCGGTGAGCATGTCGCGCACCTCGGCCAATGACCCGCGCAGAACCTCCTCGAATTTCTTCGTGAGTTCCCGGCAGACCGCCACCCGGCGCGTCTCCCCGGCAACCTCGCACAAGGTTCCCAACAATTCCCTAACACGCCTCGGGCTTTCGAAGATCACGAGCGTCGCGGGCACCCGCACCAGCTCCTCCAGCCACGTCTTGCGCGCGCCGGCCGATGAGGGGGCGAAGCCCGCGAAGAGGTAGCGGTCGGTCGGCAGGCCGGACAGCGACAGCGCGGCCGGAACGGCCGAGGCGCCCGGCGCGCTCGTCACCACCGCGCCCGCAGCCGCCGCCTCCCGCGCCAGCGCGAAACCCGGGTCCGCGATAAGCGGCGTGCCCGCCTCGCTCACGTAGGCCACCGACTTGCCCTCGCCCAGCAGCTTAACGATCCCCGCCCGCCCGTTCGGCCCCGAATGGTCGTGGTAGGGGATGAGCGGACGCCCGCCCACCGCGATCCCGTGGATGTCCATGAGCTTTCGCGCCGTGCGCGTGTCCTCCGCGGCGATGACGTCCACCGCGGCCAATATATCCAGCGCACGCAGGGTGATGTCGCGCGCGTTCCCGATGGGCGTCGCCACGAGGTAGAGACCCGGTGCGAGCTGTATGGGCTCCGGTTTCAAGGGTGGACCTGCCTTTCCTGACGTCTATGATGGGCGGGGAATGCCCGGGCTGCTGCATGCCCGCAGGATCGAAAGACAAAGCGGGAGAAGGATGCCCCCCATGTTTGCTGTTTTGGACCGCGCCCGCAAGCTGCCGGCGCTCGCTTTTGCGTTGATCGCCACCCTCGTGCTGGCCTCGTGCGGTGCGACCATGACCAATACCGGCGGCCCGCGAATCAATACCTCGGAACCCGTGCCGGTGGCGCTTCTCGTCCCCGGCGGGTCGGCCTCCGCCACCGACAACACGCTTGCCGCCTCGCTCGAGAACGCGGCACGCCTCGCCATGAGCGAACTCGACGGCGTGACCGTCGACCTGCGCGTCTACAATACCGCCGGAAGCGCCGGAACCGCCTCGCAGCAGGCACAGGCCGCCATTGCGGACGGTGCCAAGATTCTCTTGGGCCCAGTCTATGCCGAGAATGCGGCCGCGGCCGGTGTCGCCGCCGCGCAGCGCGGCGTGAACGTCCTCGCCTTTTCGAACAACCCGAGCGTGGCGGGCGGCAACGTCTTCATCCTCGGCAACACGTTCGAGAACACCGCGAGCCGGCTCGTGAGCTATGCGGCGCGTCAGAACCGCGGCAACATCATGGTCGTCTACGGCCAGAGCCCCGCCGAAACGCTGGCCCGCGACGCGATCCTGCGCGCCATCGCCTCCACGCCGGGCGCGAGCCAGGCGGGCTCGGCCGGTTTCGAGGTGAGCCAGAACGGCGTTGTTCAGGCGCTCCCGCAGATCTCCTCGACGATCAGGAGCTCCGGCGCCAACTCGGTCTTCTTGACCTCCGGCACCGACGGCGCCCTGCCCTTCGTCACCTCGCTCCTGCCGGAAAACGGCGTGCGCCCCTCCGAAGTGCAGTTCGTCGGCATCCAGCGCTGGGATATCCCGGCCAATGCGCTCACGCTCCCGGGTGTGCAGGGCGGCTGGTTCGCGCTTCCCGATCCGGACCTCTCCACCGGTTTCCGCAACCGTTACCAGGCCGCTTATGGCAGTGCGCCGCACCCGATCGCGGGTCTCGCCTATGACGGGATCGCGGCCATCGGCGCGCTCGTGAAATCGGGCAATGCGAACGCGCTGAGCGGAGCGGCCCTGACCCAGAGCCAGGGCTTCGTGGGCGTGAACGGCGTCTTCCGTTTGCGCGGCGACGGCACGAACGAACGCGGCCTTGCCGTGGCGCAGATCCAGAACCAACAGGTCGTCGTGATCGACCCCGCGCCGAAAAGCTTCTCCGGTGTCGGTTTCTGAGCTTCTCGAGACCCGCACCGACGCCCCCGATGGCCTGATTGCCTCCGCCGAGGAAATCTTCGACCGTGCTGCGGTCGAGGCCGGGATCGAGGCGGCGACGGCGGACGGCGCCGATGCGGCCGCGATCCGCAAGGCCGTCGTGACGACGCTCAATGCCGCGCGCAAGGACGGGCGCGCGGTGATCGAGCGGGAGTTCCTCGCCAATCCGCGCGCAGCCCGCGAGGCCGTGCAAAGCTACGCCTGGCTCACCGACTGCCTCGTGCAGACCGTCTTCCGGGTGGTGACCCAGCGGCTCCACACGCTCAACAACCCGACAGCCTCCCAGCGACTCTCAGTGCTGGCCGTGGGCGGCTACGGGCGCTACGAGATGGCCCCGTTCTCGGACGTCGACCTGCTGTTCCTCACGCCATACAAGATCACGGCCTGGGCCGAGAGCGTGATCGAGTCCATGCTCTACATCCTGTGGGACCTGCACCTGAAGGTCGGCCACAGCTCGCGCACCATCAAGGACTGCCTCCGGCTCGGCAAAGAGGATTTCACCATCCGCACTGCCATGCTCGAGGTGCGCTACATCGACGGGGACACGGACCTCGCGCAGGAGCTCGCCTCGAACCTCTTCGAAGACCTGTTCGACGGCACTGCCCCCGAATTCATCGAGGCCAAGCTCGAAGAGCGGCAGGAGCGGCACACCAAGCAGGGCGGCCAGCGCTACGTCGTCGAGCCGAACGTGAAGGAGGGCAAGGGGGGCCTGCGCGACCTCCAGACCCTCATCTGGGTGGCGAAATACCTGCACCGCGTCGTGCGCGCGCGCGAACTGCGCGACGTCGGCATGTTCACCGACGAGGAATACGCGATCTTCGCCGAGGCCAACAATTTCCTCTGGGGCGTGCGCTGTCACCTGCACCTCGTCACGGGCCGCGCGATGGACCAGCTCACCTTCGACCTGCAGGTCGAGGTGGCCGACCGCATGGGCTACGTCGACAAGGGCGGGCGGCGCGCGGTGGAGCACTTCATGCAGGACTACTTCCTGCACGCCACGCAGGTGGGCGAGCTCACGCGCATCTTCCTCACCGGGCTCGAGAACGAGCACCTGAAGAAGGAGCCGATGCTCGTCGGGCTGTTCAAGCGCCGGCGCAAGATGAAGCCTGGCTTCAAGATGGAGAACGGCCGCCTCACCTTCGCGGACGAGGAGACCTTTCTCTCCGACAAACTCAACATCCTGCGAATCTTCGAGGAGGGGCTGCGCACCGGCGTGCTGATCCACCCCGACGCGATGCGGGTCGTGACGGCGAACATCGACCTGATCGATGACGACATGCGGGCAAGCCGCGAAGCCTCGCGCATCTTCCTCGACACGCTTCTCAAGCACGGCAACCCGGAACGCGCGCTCAGGCGCATGAACGAGCTTGGCGTGCTCGCGGCCTTCGTGCCGGAGTTCGAGCCGATCGTCGCGATGATGCAGTTCAACATGTACCACGCCTTCACGGTGGACGAGCACACGATCCAGTGCATCTCGGCGCTGGCCGAGATCGAGCGCGGCGAGCGGGTCGAGGATCTGCCGATCTCCTCGCAGGTGCTCAAGGCCGGCGTGAACCGCAAGGTGCTCTACGTCGCGCTCTTCTGCCACGACATCGGCAAGGGGCGTGAAGAGGATCACTCGATCCTGGGCGCGCGCATCGCACGCAAGGTTGCGACCCGGCTGGGCCTGACCAAGTCCGAGGTCGAGACGGTGGAATGGCTCGTGCGCTACCATCTGCTGATGTCCGACGTGGCCCAGAAACGCGACCTCTCGGACCCCCGCACGATCAAGGGATTTGCCAAGGCGGTGTCGAACAAGAAACGGCTGGACCTGCTGCTCGTCCTGACCGTCTGCGACATCCGCGGCGTCGGGCCGGGCACCTGGAACAACTGGAAGGCCGCGCTCCTGCGCGACCTCTACCGCCAGACCGCGACCGCGCTCGACGAGGGGATCGAGGCGCTGTCGCCCACCGCACGCTCCGACCAGGCCAAGAAGGCGCTGCGCGAGGTGCTCTCGGACTGGGACAAGAAGGACATGCGGCTCGAAACCGGGCGGCATTACGACACCTACTGGCAGGGCCTGGGCACGCCCGAGCACGAGGTCTTTGCCAACCTGCTCAAGGGGCTGGAGGCCGACGAGATCCGGATCGGGCTCACCCAGGACCCGGACCGGGACGCGACTCGGGCCGCCTTCGTGCTGGCGGATCATCCCGGCATCTTCTCGCGACTGGCGGGCGCGCTGGCGCTCGTCGGCGCGAACGTGGTGGACGCGCGCACCTATACGACCAAGGACGGCTATGCCACCGCCGTTTTCTGGGTGCAGGACCATGACGGCCACCCGTTCGAGGAGATCAAGCTCAAGCGGCTCGAGGACATGATCCACAAGACTTTGTCGGGCAAGGTGGTGGCACGCGAGGCGATGAAGTCGCGCGACAAGATGAAAAAGCGCGAACGCGCCTTCAAGGTGCCCACCAACATCACCTTCGACAACGAAGGGTCCGACATCTACACGATGATCGAGGTGGACACGCGCGATCGCCCCGGCCTGCTCTACGACCTCACCCGGACGCTGGCCGACAACCACGTCTACATCGCCTCGGCGGTCATCGCGACCTACGGTGAACAGGTGGTCGATACGTTCTACGTGAAGGACATGTTCGGGCTGAAATTCTACTCCGACGCCAAGATGAAATCGCTCGAACGGAAACTGCGCGAGGCCATCGTGAAGGGCGCTGAAAGGGCCGACACGTAATGGCGGCCATCCGGCTCGTGCGCGGATTTCTCACGGTGGGCGGCTGGACGGCGATGAGCCGGGTGCTCGGCTTCGCGCGCGACATCGCCATCGCGGGCGCGATGGGCGCGGGACCGATGGCCGAGGCGTTCTTCATCGCCTTCTCGCTCCCCAACATGTTCCGCCGCTTCTTCGCCGAGGGCGCGTTCAACACGGCCTTCGTCCCGATGTTCTCGAAAAAGGTCGAGGCGGGGGATCAGCCGATGGAGTTCGCCCGCGACGCGCTCACGGGGCTCGCGACGATCCTGCTGGTTCTGACGGTCATCGCACAGATCTTCATGCCCGCGCTGGTTCTGCTGATGGCCTCGGGCTTCGCCGCCGACGAACGGCTCGACATCGCCACGCTCTATGGCCGGATCGCCTTTCCCTACATCTTCTTCATTTCGCTCTCGGCACTGGTGTCAGGGCTTCTGAACGCGGTCGGCCGGTTCTCCGCCGCCGCCGCCGCGCCCGTGCTCCTGAACGTGATCTTCATCGCGGCCATTTCGCTCGCCTCGCTCGCGGGCTACGACATCGGCCTCACCCTCGCCTGGGCCATTCCCATCGCGGGCGTCGCGCAACTCGCGCTGGTCTGGACCGCCGCCGCGCGCGCCGGCTACCGCCTCCTGCCGCGCCGTCCGCGCATGACGCCGGAGCTGAAGCGCCTCGCCATCATCGCGGGTCCCGCCGCCCTCGCGCAGGGCGTGGTGCAGGTGAACCTGCTCGTCGGGCGGCAGGTCTCGTCGTTCTTCGACGGGGCGATCGCGTGGCTGAGCTATGCCGACCGGCTCTACCAGCTGCCGCTGGGCATCGTGGGCATCGGCATCGGGATCGTGCTGCTCCCCGACCTGTCGCGCCGCCTGCGCGCGGGCGACGAGGGCGGGGGCCGCTGGTCGCTTTCGCGCGCGGGCGAGATCGCGCTCCTGCTGACCATCCCTTCGGCGGTGGCGCTCGTGGTCATCCCCCTGCCCCTCGTCTCGGTCCTGTTCGAACGCGGGGCGTTCAGCGCGGACGACACGGCGCGCACCGCGCTTGCGGTGGCGGTCTACGGGCTGGGCCTGCCGGCCTTCGTGCTGCAAAAGGTGCTCCAGCCGGTCTATTTTGCGCGCGGCAACACCAAGACGCCGTTCTACTTCGCGCTCCTGTCGCTGGTGGTGAACGCGGCGCTGGCAATCGGGCTGGCACCGGTGGTGGGCTACATTGCGGCGGCTTTCGGCACGACGTTCGCGGGCTGGGCCATGACGCTCGCCCTCTGGATCGGCACCGCGCGGATGGGCGAGAGCACGCGCTTCGACAAGCGGTTCTGGCGCCGCCTCTGGGGCATCCTCGCGGCCTCCGCCGTCATGGGCGCTGAACTCGCGGGCGCCGTGATCGTGCTTGGGCCGATGTTGGGGACGCCGGGGCTCAAGATCATCGCGCTGGTGATCCTGATCCTGTCCGGGATTGTCACCTACTTCCTCGCCGGTCGCCTGTTCGGCGCGGTCTACCTCGCCGACCTGAGGTCCGCGGTCCGGCGCGGGTGAACGATTTCATGCGATGAATTCGGGCGCGGTCCAGACGGATCGCGCGCAGTCCCGAATTCGTTCAAGGAACTCGCCCGGACTTTTCGAAAAAGTCCGGCTACCCGCGTTGGCGCAGACGTTCGACGATCCGGTCCCACGAACCGGGATAGAGCAGCGCGGCGAGGAAGAAGCCCGAGACGAACCCCGCTACTTCCGCCACCCAGCCCGTCCCGGCCCCGAAGAAGAACCCAAAGATGAATTGGATCGCCAGGAGCGCGCCGATCAGCGCGAAGGCCTGGATCTGCCGCCCCCCGGTCTCGCCCAGCCGCGTGTAGAGGACGAGCGTGAACGCGCCGACCAGCGAATAGGCCCCCGGATAGCCGCCGTAGAGCGGCACGCGGGTGTCCCAGACGATGCCATAGACCAGCGCCCCGATCACCGAGGCGCCCATGAAGATAGCCAGCACCTTCCACTGGCCCATCCGCTCCGCCACCATCTTGCCGAGCGCGAGCACGAAGACGATGACGAAGACCGCCTGCGTGAACGAGCCCTGTAGGAACGGGTAGGTCACGAAGCGCATCAGGTACTTCAGCCGGACGGTCTCGTTCTCGACCATCCAGGCGAGGAGCGGCTCGTAGAACCCGTAATCCTCGATCATGGTCAACCGGAGCCCCGCCGCATCCGCACCGCCCACGAAGCCGGAGCTGGTGGCGAGGAATATGAGCTCGACGATCGCGATTGCCGCCGCGAGCGCCACCACCACGGGCGGCAGCGGGTTCACCGGGCGGGTGCTGTTGGGCTCGAAGGTCATGCGCGCTTCCTTGACGGGATTATCCCGCGTAGGTAAGCGAGCCGGGCAGAGAAATCCAGACGGAGTTCGCCATGTCGGATCAGACCTTCCCCCCGCGCGTGTTTTCCGGGATCAAGCCGTCGGGCGGCCTGACCCTCGGCAACTACCTCGGCGCGATCAAGCGGTGGGTGGAGATGCAGGAGGATCCGACCTACGAGACGATCTTCTGCGTCGTGGACATGCACGCGATCACCGTTTGGCAGGACCCTGCGGACCTCAAGCGCGCCACCCGCGAAGTCGCCGCCTCGATGATCGCCTCCGGCATCGACCCCGAACGCTCGATCCTGTTCAACCAGGCGCGGGTGCCGGCGCATGTGGAGCTGGGCTGGCTCTTCTCCTGCGTCGCGCGCGTGGGCTGGATGAACCGGATGACCCAGTTCAAGGACAAGGCGGGCAAGAATGCCGAGAAGGTCTCGCTGGGTCTCTACGCCTACCCGGCGCTGATGGCCGCCGACATCCTGCTCTACCACGCGACCCACGTCCCGGTGGGGGAGGACCAAAAACAGCACGTCGAGCTGACCCGCGACATCGCGGCCAAGTTCAACCACGACTACGGCGTGGATTTCTTCCCCCTGACCGAACCGGTCACGGAAGGCCCCGCCATGCGCGTGATGAACCTGCGCGACGGGTCCAAGAAGATGTCGAAGTCGGGCGAGAGCGACATGGAGCGTATCAACATGCTCGACGATGCCGACACGATATCGAAGAAGTTCAAGAAAGCGCGCACCGATCCCGAAGCCCTGCCGTCTGAAGTCGCAGGACTGAAAGACCGCCCCGAGGCGAAAAATCTCGTCGACATCTACGCGGGCCTGTCCGACACGACCGCTGAAACCGTGCTGGCCGAATTCGGCGGAGAAGGCTGGGGCAAGTTCAAACCGGCCTTGGCCGACCTCGCCGTGGCGAAACTGGCGCCGGTCTCGGACGAGATGCGTCGCCTTCTGAACGCACCCGACGAGCTCGACGCGATCATGGCGCGGGGCGCGGAGCGTGCGTCGGGCCTCGCGGAGCCGATCCTCGCGAAGACATACGAGATCATGGGCTTCGTGCGCTGAAGATTTCGCGGCAGCAAGCTGCCACGACCCGTGGGGGGGGGGGGGGG
>CAXRHZ010000046.1:0-48860 GCA_964230745.1 Maritimibacter sp.
CGCCATCCCGACGCGCCAAATGGCGGGCTGAAGCCCGCCCTACGCCCGCCCTACGCGACCACGCCACGACGCCCCTATGTCACAACGCCAAATCCATCCCCGGCACGAACCGCCGGTCGCGATGCACCGACGAATACGGCCAATCCTCGGGCCGGTCGACGCACCCGTGCTTCACCGGGTTCATCCAACAATACCGAAGATGCGCCGCGAAATCGGCCTCGTCCCGAATATGGTGCTCCCAAAACCGCCGCTGCCACACCGCCTGTTCCCGCTTCCCGACCCGTAGGCCGGGCTTCAGCCCGGCATACCGCCCGGATTGCACAACGGGATACCCGGTCGGGATCGGGGTTGCCGGTTCTGCCGGCATTGCCGGGCTGAAGCCCGGCCTACGGCCCGGTCCGTGCGCTGTGTCCTCCCGCAACGACCGCGTGAACCGCGCCTTGATGGCGCTCCACCGGACCGAGTAATCCGCGTCGCCCTCCGGCATGACCCATATGCAATGCATGTGGTCGGGCCGGACCACCCACGCTTCGACCCCGAACCATCGCGCGGCTCGGGTCTGCGCGACCGCTGAACGATCCGCGCCACCTGTGCGACGAGCAGGTCCGATCCCCGGTGGGCGAGGCAGACGGTGAAGAACACCCGGGTGCCGGGGCGGGGCAGGCGGCGGTAGACGGACATACGGAGAGGCTGGCGCCCCGCGGTTAAGGTCGGGTTAGCCACCATCGGGGCCGTCCGGGGGCGCAAAAACCGTGACCTGTGGCCGTGCCCGGCTTAACCTGACTCCACGTCACCTGATTCAACTCCCACCGGGAGGCCTCGTATTATGATCCGTTTCATTCCCCCCGCCGCGCTCGCGGCCCTCGCCCTCACCGCCTGCGCCCCGCCGGGCGCCACGGGGTCCCAGACCCCGCCGCTCAGTTTCGCGGACGCCTTCGCCGCCTCGACCGAGGCCTTCGGCGAGGCCGTCTTCGCCAACGAGGGGGCGACGACGACCAACGTGGGGAACATGCCGACCTCCGGCGATGCCACCTATTCCGGCTATGCCTCGGTCATCCTGCAAAAGGACACGCCGGCCGGCGATCGCTACGACATGCTGATCGGAAGCGCGTCCCTGACCGCGGCCTTCACCGCCGGTTCCGGCACGGTCACGGGGGAGGCGCGGGATTTCACCTATGCCAACGACCTCACCACGACGGAATTCCAGGCCCGGTCCAGCGCCGCCGCCACGCTGGCCGCCACCGCGGCCTCTCCCGCCGACTACACAGACGTCGGGCGCGCGCTCTACGACAGCCAGGACAAGGCGGTCGGTTCGGTCGCGATCACCGACGGCGTGATCGCCGGGCCCGGGGCCAGCGCCACCGCCTCCGGTTCGATCGAACACGGCCCCTACACGACCACGGTCGAGGGCCCGGTGGCGGGCGGCTTCGTCGGCGCGACCGGCGAGGGGCTGCGGCTTGTCACCGTCTCGCCCTCCTCCATCGAGCAGGGCGACACGCCGTTCCTGGGGTCCCAATTCCTCGTCCTCACCCGCCGCGACTGACCCTGCGCCCGCTGGCCTTCGGCAGGACGATGTGCACAATCGTATGTACAGGGTGTGTACGCGCTGTGTACGCCCTGTGCATGGCGATTTTGCGCGGATCGGCGGGCCGGGGAGGGTCGGGCGGATGCTCACGGAAATCATCCAGACCGGCGCGCTCTGCGCCCTCGAACGCCAGCCGCGCGAGGACGATCCGCCCCGCGTGGACCCCGCTCTGGCAGGCGAAACCGCGCTCGAGGCGCTGGCCCGGGTGGACCGTTTCCTGCGGCGCGCGCGCATCCCCGGCTTCGTCTCCGACGGCACGCTCCTGGGCATGATCCGCGAGCGCGGATTCATCCCCGGCGACAACGACATCGACTTCAAGCTCCCCCGCGAACACCTCACCGAAGGCTTCATCGCAGGGCTCGCGGCGGAGGGGTTCACGCCGTTCCGCCGGGCTTTTGTCGGCGGAGCGCTCGCCAATGCGGCGTTCTTTTTCAAGGGGTTGGAGGTCGATTTCCACGGCACGACGCGGGTTGGCGACGTGATGCGCTACAACCTGCTTTTCTGGCCGCCGCGCGGATACCTGACCTACGAGTTTCCCTGGTCGGGCCGGCAGCGGTTCCGGTTTCGCGGCGTCTGGCTGTGGCGTCCGCGTCGCCCGCGCCGGTTCCTCGCCGCGTTCTACGGCCCCGACTGGCGCGTGCCCGCGACCGGCTGGGACAACTTCTTCTCGCCGCCCGGCCTCGTCTCCGTCACCGGCCATCCCGAGATCGTGGCACGGGCGCAGGCGCGCTGGGCGCGGGTCCGGGGCGTGGGCGAGGCGGTGCCGTCATGACGCGCCCCGCCGGCCTCGTCCTCACCCACGGGGTGTTCGACCTGATGCACTCCAACCACATCGCCGCCCTGCGCGAGGCCCGCGCGCTCGGCGACCGGCTGATCGTCGGGGTCCATGCCGATGCGGTGGTCGAGGCCTACAAGCGACGGCCCGTCCTGCCGGCCGAGGAGCGGCTGGCGCAGGTTTCGGCGGTGCGTTGGGTGGACGACGCCTATATCGACGACCTGCCCGAAACCGCCGAAAGCTACGAGGCGCGCTACCAACGGTTCCGCCCCGACCACTACGTCTATTTCGGTCCCGGGTTCGAGGCGGAGTTCGAGCCGATGGCGCGGCGCGGCGTGCTTCGGCGGCTTCCGTATCACGACGGTATCTCGACCTCGCGCATCATCGACACGGTCCGGCGCCGGCTCGCGGACGGAACGCTCTAGGGGCGGCCCGAGTTACACTCCCGCACGCAAAGGGAGAAATCACCATGTCACATGTCTATCCGGTCACCGAGGTCTACGGCTCTTCGCCCGAGAGCATCGACGATGCGATCCGCCAGGCAATAGAAACCGCGTCGCAATCCGTGCGCCATGTTGAATGGTTCAAGGTGTCCGAAATTCGCGGCCACGTGGAGGACGGGAAGGTCGCCCATTTCCAGGTCGGCGTGAAACTGGGTTTCCGGCTGGAGCGCGACTGAAGGGAACCGGGCGGAAGCCGGGGCGTTTGCGCTACGAAGGAGAGATGCCGATGACCGACGCCGCCCTGACCATCGACGATGCCGAGAAGATCGCCGACCTCGCCCGGGTGGAGCGGGTCGCCCGCCTGCTGGACACGCGCTACGGGATCCCCGGAACGCGGCTGCGGTTCGGGCTCGACTCGCTTGTCGGTTTGATTCCGGGCGTGGGCGACACGGCGATGATGCTCCCGTCGCTGTGGATGATCGCGGTCGGCTGGAAGCACGGTGTGCCGACGGGGACGCTGGTCCGCATGGTCGGCAATGCCGCGATCGACTATGTCATCGGGTCCATCCCGCTCGCCGGGGACCTGTTCGACCTGTTCTTCAAGTCGCACCGCAAGAACGCGGTGCTTCTTCGCGAAGCGCTCGGCGTCCGGCCTCGCTCGGAACCGGTGCAAGCGCAACCGCGTTCCATATCCAAAGGAGAGAAACGATGAAACACGGTTGGAGACTTCTTCTCATTCCCCTTTGGGCGCTCTGCGCCGCAGGCGTCGTGGTGATCGCCGGCCTGGCGGTCGGCTTCATGACCTGGGTTACCTTTGCCGTCGCTGCGGTGATCGGCCTGATCGTCGGCATTCCGGCGGGGATCTGGAACACCCGCAAGATGAAGCGCGAGGATCCCGACTGGGACCATCGTCGCGAAGTCCCCGCCTGAGGCGAAAAACCGCGACGGAAATGGCGTGGCATGGCGTATGGTACGGGTAGTCCAATCCGGAGCCACGCCATGCCCAACGGTTACACACGCCTGCAGATCGCCCTCCACTGGGTCATTTTTCTGCTCATCGCAGCGCAGTTCGTGTTCCATGACGGGATCGAGGCGGCGTGGGAAGCCGTTGAGCGCGGCACCGACGCGAGTTTCAGCGTGATGGCCGCGCAGCATGTTTTCACCGGTCTTCTCGTCCTCGCCCTCGTGCTCCTGCGCCTCGGAATCAAGCTGCGGCGCGGCGCGCCGGTGATGCCCGAGGAGGAGCCGGAAATCCTCAAGCTGACCGCGCGGGTGGCGCACCTTTTGCTTTATGTCTTCATGGTGCTCGTGCCCCTGTCCGGGGCGGCGGCATGGTTCGCTGCGAACGAAAATGCGGCCGAGGGGCATGAGCTGTTCAAGTCCATCCTGCTCCTGCTGATCGCCCTGCACTTCGTCGGCGCGCTGTTTCAGCGGTTCGTGCTGAAATCCGACGTCATGACCCGGATGATGAAGCCCAACCCCTGATGCGGCTTGTCCTTCTCCTGCATTCGATGATCGGCACCACGCTCGCGGGCGTCGGTGTCGTCATCGCGCTCGTCTCCGGTGTGGCCGGTCTCTGGCCCCTCGTGGGTGCGGCAGTGACCGGGTGGGTGATCGGCTGGCCGGTGGCCTGGGTCGTCGCTCAACGTATTCGTTGAGCCGAATGACTTAGATCAAGGACGCGGCCCCGCCCGACCGGGCATCGTCGCCCCCGGAAACGCGCCGGATTTTTGAAAGGAGAGGGACCAATGTTCCTCATGCTCGCGCTCTATGCAATGGGCGGCACCACGCTCGCCGGGATTTTCATCGTCGCCGCGCTGACGGCCGGATACACGACCTCGCAGCCGATCATCTGGGCGGCCGTGGCCGGTTTCGTCGTGGCCCTCCCGATCGTCTGGATGGTGAACCGCAAGCTGCGTGGTTAGGCGAAAGCTGTTGCAAGGGGCGGCACCCTCCGGCTATCTCGGCGCGAGCGGCCCCTTAGCTCAACTGGATAGAGCAGCGGACTTCTAATCCGCAGGTTCGGGGTTCGAGTCCTCGAGGGGTCGCCAGTGTCGCTCACAGCCCCCAGATTGCCCTGGCGCCCATCCACAGGCCCATGCCCAGCATCATCAGGTTCTCGGTAAGCGAGACGAAGCCCAGGGGCACGTTCGAGGACCCGCCCACGCAGGCGCATTTGAGCTCCCGCTTGTCGACGTAGACCGCCTTGAACACCGAGACCGCGCCGACTGTGCCGATGAAGATCGCGACGGGGGCCGAGAGCCATGTGAGTGCGCCCGCGACCATGAGGATGCCCGCCAGCGCCTCGCCGAACGGGTAGAGGTAGCCATAGCGCACCCAGCGGCGTGCGAGCAGGTCGTAGTTCAGGAACATGGTCGAAAAGCTTTCGACATCCTGCAGCTTCTGGACCGCGAGAAAGCACATCGAGATCGCGATGAACCATTCCGCTGCGCGCAAGGTGAGGACCGTACCGAAGCTGGCCCAACTCAGGCCAAGCGCCATGAGGAAGGCGGTCGCGAAGATCGCGATGACCGGCTGGTAGCTCGTCTCGTCTTCGCCCTTGAGGGGCTTTCCGAAATGATCGCGCAGGTCGTCGTAGCCGCCGATCCGCTCGCCCCCGATGAAGGTCTGGGGCGTCGTCTCGACCCCGTGTTTTTCCATGAAGGCGTCGGTTTCCTCGCGGGTGGTGAGGTGGTGATCCTCGATCTCGTAGCCGTTGCGCTCCAGCAGATCCTTCGACTTCAGTCCGAAGGGGCAGAGGTGGTCAGGCATGACCATGCGATAGAGTTGCGCGGTGCGGGGCGTCGTGTCCCGGGGCATTGGGGCCTCCCGGTGTGTTTGGGCAGTTGGTGCCCCCATAACGCCTTGTGTCCGCGGTCTTGTTCCGGGGAAGGGCGCTCAGGTGGGAAGCGCGATGTTCACCGTGACCTCGTCGTCGATCCCGAGCGTGACGAGTCCGTCTCCGCCATTGAACTGGTAGATGGCGAGCGTGTTGCCCGCGTCGTCGGTTACGGTCGTTTCCGTGTCCAGCCAGTCCCCGATGAGCGTAAGCGTATCGCGTGTTTCCCCGAGGATGGTCGCGCTGTCGCCAAGGGCCGTGTCGAGCAAGAGTTCAAGGTCCGTGTCGGCCGTGTCGGACAGGTTCACGATATCGGCAGCCGAAATGATGAGCGCGTCGGCCGTCCCGTTGGTGAGGTCCACCGCCTCGATGTTCGAGTCCGAAAGCGTCTGGATCAGGTCGGGCGCGGCCCCGGTGGCGAGTTCGAGGAGATCGCGCCCCGGTCCGCCGTCGAACAGGTCCGCACCGAGGTCGTCGACCAGCGTGTCGTCCCCCGCGCCGCCGCGCAGGTCGTCGTCGCCATCCCCGCCCGCGAGCCGGTCGTTGCCGTCGAAGCCGAGGATCAGGTCGTTCCCGTCGCCGCCCGTGATGTCGTCGTCCGCGTCGCTGCCCAGCAGGAGGTCGGAGCCGTCCGTGCCCGTCGCCGTGCGGGCTGCGTCCTGTTTCGAGATGAGTTCGGCGGAGGTGAGGGTGATCCGATCGTCCGTCGTTTCCGTGTCGCCGTCCAGATCGAACGTCGCCGTGGCGGTGAACAGGTTCTCTTCGCCCAGGAGGTCGCCGAGTCCCGCGATCTCGGCCAGCGCCACGTCGAAGTTCAGCCCGTCCGAGGCAATCGCCTCGTCCACGTCGGTCTGCGAGAGGACCATCGCTTCGCCGTCGGCGGTCAGCGACAGGGTGAAGTTCACAAGCTCGGCGGCGAAGAGGGGCGATTCCTGTATTGCGGCGAGGAGAGCCGCCGAGTCTCCCACCGAGGTGGGCGTGCCGTCGCTGTCCACCTGCTGAAGCTGGGTGGTGTTGAACCCTGTGCCGATGCCGAAGGCCTGAATGTCCAGGTCGTAGTGCGCGCTGTTCAACGTCGCGAGCGAGGACGTCCAGGCGGATCCGCTCGGGATGCCGTCAGTCACAAAGTAGAGCACGTTCGTGTCGCCGGGGGCCTTGCTGTCGAAGAAGGCGTGCGAGGCATCCATCGCCTCGTCCCAGTCGGTGCGACCGCCGCTGCGGAACCAGAGCGCACGGATCGCGGTGAGGAGCTGCGGATCGTCGATTTCGAAGGTGAAATTCTCGTAAACCCCCTCGCCATACTGCACGATCTGCACGTTCACGGTGGTCTGGGAGCCTTGGAACTGCGCCGCGAGTTGTTCGACCGCGTCGTAGACCGCGTTCTCGATATTGGTCCAGCCGGTGGAGCCGACCGATCCGGAGGCGTCGAGCGCGAAGGAAAGGTTGATCGTCGCGCTGTCGACCTCGCTCACGCCGATGGCGACATTGCCGGCCGGGTCATCGTCCACGGGGTCTTCGGAAATCGCCATCGTGACGGTCTGCCCGTTCGGGGCCGTGTAGCTCTCGCGCGCGACTTCCAGCGTTATCACCGCGGTATCGCTCTTGTCGCCATCCGATACCTCGACCTCGAACTCATCCACGCCGAAATAACCTTCGTCCGGCGTGTAGGTGTAGCTTCCGTCCGGATCGAGTGTGACCGTGCCGTTGAGCGGCGCGGCGGAGAGGGTGAAGGTCAAGGTGTCGTCCTCGACATCCGTGACCATCACGACGCCCTCGTAAGGTTCGTCCGTCGTTACCTCGACCGTCGAGTCCTCGGCCACAGGCGCATCGTTCACGGGCACGACGGTGACCGTCACTGTGGCGGTGTCGCTCGTCCCGGTGCTGTCGGTCACGGTGTAGGTGAAGCTGTCGGTGCCGTGGTAGTCGGCGTCCGGCGTATAGGTCAGCTCGCCGGTTTCGTCTTGCGTGACGATGCCGTGAGCGCCATGCGTGAAGGTGGCGAGGGACACCGGGTCGCCATCCACGTCGACTTCATCGAAGACGGGCGCCACGACGACCGGCGCATCCTCGTCCGTGGTCACTGAGGAGCCCTGGGCGACAGGCGCGTCGTTTACCGGGGCGACCGTAACGGTGATGGTCGCCGTGGCCGTTCCGCCGTTCCCGTCCGTCAATGTGTAAGTGAAGCTGTCTTCGCCGTGAAAGTTCTCTTCCGGCGTATAGGTGAAGCCGCCCTCGCCATCGTAGCTCGCGCTGCCGCGGTCCGGATCGGTCATCGACAGGAGGCTCACCTCGTCGCCGTCCGCGTCGGTGAACGCGTTTTCCGGGTAGATCCAGGCCGGGGTGTCCTCGTCCGTCTCGGTGGAGGCGTCGTTCGCCACGGGCGCGTCGGGGACCGGGGTGACGCTGACGGTCAGGGTGGCGGTGTCGGTGTTCCCCTTGCCGTCCGAGACGGTGTAGCTGAACGTCTCGCTCCCGAAGAAGTCGGGCGGCGGAGTGTAGGTGAAGCTTCCGTCGGCATTGCCGGAACTGAAAGCCTCCTCGTTCGAGAAGGACCAGTCGATCACCTGGAGCGTGTCGCCGTCGGCGTCGCTGTCGTTGTCGAGCACGTTGATCGTGACGGACTCCCCGTCCTCGACGAGGGTCAGGCTGTCGTCCTCGGCGTCCGGATCGTCCTCGGTCGCCGTGACCGTGAAGGTGACGGTGCCGCTGTCGGTGCCGCCGTTCCCGTCGGAGATCGTGTAGCTGAAGCTGTCGGTGCCGTTGTAGTCGGTCTCGGGCGTGTAGGTGTAGTTGCCCGTGGCATTATCCAGGTCGAGCGTGCCGTGCCGGGGCCGGGTGTTCACGATGACGATCAGCGTGTCGCCATCCGCATCGCTGTCGTTGGAGAGGACGTTACCCGTGACCGGGGCGCCGTCCTCGGGCAGGGTCCGGGCGTCGTTGCGCGCCTCGGGCTCGGTGTTCGCGGGCGTGTCCTCGCCCTGAGTCTGTCCACCGGGCGCGCTGCCGCCTGTCGGACCGCCGGTGCCGCCGGAGCCCGTGTCGGATCCCCCCGGCGTGTCGTCGTCGGAGCCACTGTCGTTCCCCTGCGTTTCGACCTCGTCGCCGAGGTCCGGCCCCGAGGAGGAGGTGCTCGAACCGGAGCTGAGTTCCACGAATGTGCCGCCCGCGTCGACCCTCTGGAACGCAAGCGCGTAAGCGCGGGCCGCGTCGAGCAGGAGGGCTTGGTCGTCCGCGAGATCGTCGACTGTCCGGATCACCTCGCGTGTTTCCCCCTCGACCGGCGAGACGATCCACTTGGTTTCGATGTCGTCGATCGTGGCAATGAGGGTGCCATTCAGGTCGCGCAACTCGATGGAGCCGATCCCGCCGTCCGGGTCGATGTTGAGCGAGACTTCCACAGTCGAGATGCCGTCCTGCGTCGTGATCTCGACAAGGACGGTCGTGCCGCGGATGCCCATGGTCGCGGTGGGTGTGTTCACGTCCATACCGCCGGTCTTGGCAACTTCGCCCGCGATGAAGACGAAGCCGCCTTCGATCAGCGAGAAGGCCCCGCCGTTGCCGTCGCCGGCACCCGCATCGTAGACGAGCGAGTCGATGACCATGCGGGAGTTGGCGGCCAGGGTGAAGATCGTGCCGTCCGAGAAGGTGACCGAGAGCTTGCCTCCGTCCTCGGTGATGAGCACGTCGTTCTGGAAGACCTTGGAGCCGGGCTCGAGTTGCACCCGCGTGCCGTCGGCCCGTTCGGCGAAAGCTACGCCGCCCAGCGTCTCGACCTGTCCGATCGGCTCGGTCGCCGGGGCATCGCCTGCCTGCGCGTATTGGCCCGGCGCGATGGGACCGGCGAGGCGGGCGACGAGGTCGCCGCGCAGCACGGCGCCATTGTCTGCGATCAGGTCGGGTGGCGTGTCCTGAAGGAAGTAGTCCACGAGGCGAAGATCCACGGCACCCGGCGTTGCAAGGACGAGGTCGGCACCGTCGCGCGCATAGTCGGCTGAAAAGATCGAGCGTTCGGAAACGGCCAGCGGCGTGCTGTCCGAAACGAGAACCGAGTCCGCCGGCGCCGCGTCGCGGCCGGCGGCAAAGTCGAACTCACGCATGATGTCCCACACCCTGAAAATGGATTGTCGCAAATATACCCGACAGGATTACACGATTCGAAACCAATTTGCATCTTCGCTGCAACATCGTTTCCCGTTCTCCGCCCTGCGCCGCTTCAGGCTGGACACTGTTTCGATTGACCGTTGACCGGGGCCGGGCCTGTGCCTTTGCTTGCACAAGGAACAGGCACAGGTGGAATGGCGTCGGCTGGTCGGGAAAGTTTGTTGGTGAGAGCGGCACGGCGGTTCGGATCGTCGCGGGTGCTGGGCCTGTTGTTGGTCACGGCGCTGCTGGTGCTGCGCGTGGCCGATCCGGGGCCGGTGGCGGCGCTTCGTTTCGCCGCCTTCGACCTTTATCAGCAGGCCAAGCCACGCGAGATGACGCGCCAGCCCGTTGCCATCGTCGATCTGGACGACGCGAGCATCGAGGAGTTGGGACAATGGCCCTGGCCGCGTGATCGCCTGGCCGCGATGGTCGACAGGATCATGGCCGACGGGGCGGCGGCCATAGCCTTCGACGTGATCTTCTCCGAGCCCGACCGGTTGTCGCCCGCGCGTCTGGCCGAGCGCGAGGACGTGCCGGAGGCGCTGCGCGGGGATCTCTCCCGGCTTCCTGACAACGACGCGATCTTCGCCGAAGCCATCGCGCGGGGCCGTGTCGTCGCGGGGCAGACGAGCGTGCGGCTCGCGGGGAATGCGGCGACGCCTTCGCCGGTGCGCGAGGTGCCCCACGCGCTTCTGGGCGAGGACCCGGAGCCGTTCCTGCAGAAGTATCCCCGGCTGCTTCAAAACCTCCCCGTGATCGAGGACGCCGCGATGGGCCACGGCGTGTTCTCGACCCGGCCCGACCCGGACGGAATCTACCGCCGGGTGCCGCTCGTCATGCTGGTCGAGGACACGCTGCGCCTCGGCCTCGCGCCCGAGCTCTTGCGCGTGGCGACGGGGGGCGAGGCTTTCGCCGTGCGCACCAACGCGGCCGGGATCGAGGGCGTGGTCCTGGCGCGGCAGATGGTGCCGACGGCGGGGGACGGCTCGGTCTGGCCCTACCTCACGCCGTCCTCGGCAGACCGCTACGTCTCCGCCGCCGATGTCATTTCGGGGCGAATGCCGGAGGGGCGGCTGCGCGGGCACCTCGTGCTCGTGGGCACGTCGGCCATCGGGCTCGAGGATTTTCGGCCCACACCGCTGGGCGTTTCCATGGCCGGGGTCGAGATTCACGCGCAGGTGCTGGAGAACATCCTGGCCGGTTCGCTCCTCGACCGTCCGAACACGGCCATCGCAGTGGAGCTCGTCATCACGCTCCTCCTCGGGCTGGTGATCGTGATCCTCGTCCCGGCGTTCCGCGCGACCTTCGTGATGGTCCTCGCCGTCGTGGTCATGGCCGGCTACGCGGGGGCGTCGTGGTACGCCTTCGCCGCCCAACGCGCGCTTCTCGACCCGACGTTCCCGATCCTCGCTGCGATCCTTACGCTCATGCTGATGGCGAGCCTGAACTACATGCGGGAGGAGCGGATGCGGCGCCAGATCCGATCCGCCTTCGGCCAATACGTTTCGCCCGACCTCGTGGACCGGCTGTCGGAAAACCCCGAGGCGCTCACGCTGGGCGGCGAGCGGCGCGAGCTGACGCTGCTCTTCTCCGATGTGCGCGGCTTCACCACGATCGCGGAGAGCTACCGCAAGGATCCCGTCGGCCTTACCCACCTGATGAACCGGTTCCTCACGGCCCTGTCCAACGCGATCCTCGACGAGCGGGGGACGATCGACAAGTTCATGGGGGATGCCGTGATGGCGTTCTGGAACGCGCCGCTCGACATCCCCGACCACCCCCGCGCCGCCTGCCGCGCAGCGCTTGCCATGTACGACCGGGTGCAGGCGATCAACGTGGAGCGCAAGGCGGAAGAGGGCGAGGACGTGCTCCTCATCGACGTGGGCATCGGCCTGTCGACCGGCCCCTGCACCGTGGGCAACATGGGGAGCGACACGCGCTTCGATTACACCGCGCTCGGGGACACGGTGAACCTCGCCTCGCGGCTCGAGGGGCTGTCCAAGAACTACGGACTGGGGATCATCATTTCCGAGAGCGTGCACGACGCGGTGGGCGACGAGTTCGCGATGCTCGAGCTCGACATGGTGCGGGTGAAGGGCAAGACGCTGCCGGTCACGATCTTCGGGCTGCTGGGCGACGGGACGTTCCGGGCGCGCCCGGGGTGGGCCCGGGTTTCGGCCGCGAACCACGCGATGCGCGTCGCCTACGGCACGCAGGACTGGGACGGCTGCGCCGCGGCGCTGGATGAGCTGGAGGCTGCAGGGACCGCGGCGGGCATCACGCTCGACGTTTACCTCGCGCTCTACCGTGAGCGCATCGCCGCTTTCCGAGCGGACCCACCGCCCGCGGGTTGGGACGGGGTGTTCGTGGCGACCGAGAAGTAGCGCTCGATTTGTCGTAAATTACGCGCAATCATCTGAATTCGCTGATAAAAATTACTCCAAGACGTCTCTACTTCTCTAGAGAAGTAGAGAACCGCGCGGACAGGTCTGCTGCGCCGGACCGGCGGCTCTCAGCGTTCCCGAAGTGCTTCGTCCCGCACCCGCAGGAACGGGTTCAGCAGGTAGTCGAGCACCGTCTTGCGCCCCGTCTGGATGTCGATCTGCGCGACCATGCCGGGACTGATCTGGTTGCCGCCGAGGTCCGTCCGGTCAGTCCGAACGGTCACCTGGAAAAACGCGTTGCCCTCCTCGTCCGTCACCGTGTCCGCCCCGATCCGCTCCACCATACCGTTGAGCGCGCCGTAGACGACGTAGTCGAAGGCGGTGATCTTGACCGAGGCCGGGTCGCCGGGCTGGATGAAGGCCACGTCCTGAGGTGTGATGCGCGCCTCGATCAGGAGGTGGTCGTCCACCGGCACGATCTCCACCAGAGGATCGCCGGGGCCGACCACTGCGCCCAGAGTGGCCACGTTCAGCGTGTTGACGATGCCCCGCACGGGCGCGCGCAGGGTGGTGCGGGTGACGCGGTCCTCTGCGGCGCGCAGGCTCTCGCGCAGAACGGACAGCTCCGCCTGGACCCTGGCCAGCCGTTCCCGCGCCGTCAGGACATAGGCCCGGCGCGCCGTTTCGATCTGCGCCTCCGCCTCGGCAATGGCCGCGTCGAGACGGGGGAGGCGCGCCCGGCTCACCGCGAGTTCGCCCTCGAGTTCGGCGAGCCGGGTTTCCAGCCGCAAAAGTTCGATCTGCGTAACCGCGCCGCTGTCGACGTAATCGCGGGTCAGCCGCACTTCCTCGGCCAGCGGGGCGATCTGGCCCTCGAGCTTGGCGATCATCGCCTGCGCCTCGCCCCGTTCCGCGCGGCGCTGGGCGAGCTGATCGTCCAGCACGTCGAGTTCCGAGGCGAGTTGCGAGCGGCGGGAGGAGAAGACCTCGCGCTCCGCCGCGATGGCGTCCGGGGCGCGGGCCGTGAGGCTGTCGGGGAAGCTGAGAGCTTCGCCGCCCTCGGCCTCGGTCCGGACCCGGATCTGCTCGGCCAACAGCGCGGCTTCCTGTTCGAGGATTTCGCCGCGCCGCGCGCCGGCTGTCGTGTCGTCGATGCGCAGGAGCGGCGCGTCGGCCTCCACCGTTTCGCCCTCGGCCACGAGGATGTCGCGCACGATCCCGCCCTCGAGGCTCTGGACCACCTGCACCTGCCGGCTGGGCACCACCCGGCCCGCGCCGCGCGTGACCTCCTCGATCTCGAACACGGCGGCCCACCAGATGAAGGCGGCCAGCCCCGCGACCAGCACGATGAGGAGCGCGGCCCCCTTGCGCCCTTCGCCCTGCGGCGCAGCACCGGAGCGGTTCACGAAATCCTCGTCGATGGTGGGGCCGAACATCACTGCACCTCCCGCTGGTTGGTGAGCGCGGCCTGCTTGAGCGTGCCCAGCACCTCCTGGCTCGGCCCGTCGAGCACCTTGCGGCCCCGGTCAATCACCACCATCCGGCCCGCGAGCGCGGCGAGGCCGGGGCGGTGGGTGCACAGGATGAGCGCGGTGCCGTCGTCCCGCAGGGCCGAGAGGCGTTCGGTCACTTGGCTCTCCATGTCCCGGTCCATCGCGTTGGTCGGCTCGTCGAGAAAGAGGACGCGGGGCCGGCGCAGGATCAGCCGGGCGAGGGCGAGGCCCTGCCGCTGCCCGCCGGACAGGTTGCCGCCCCGCTCGCCGATGAAGGTGCCCAGACCGTTGGGGAGCGAGGCCACGAACCCGTCCATGCCGGCGAGCGCGAGGGCGCGGGAGATGTCCTCGGCCCCTGCACGGGGCGCCCCGATGGTCAGGTTCTCGCCCAGCGTGCCGGTGAAGAGCTCCGGCTCCTGCGGCAGGTAGCCCACGCCACGCCTGAGCTCGGCGGGGTCGTATTGGGCGACGTTCTGACCGTCGACGAGGATCGTGCCCTGCCCGGGGGCGAGCAGGCCACACAGGAGCTTGCCCAGCGTCGATTTCCCCGATCCCACGCGGCCCACGAGCGCCACGATCTCGCCCGGCGCGATGTCGAGCGTCAGGTCGGAGACGGCGGGTGTGAGACTGCCGGGGTAGCTGAAGGACAGGCCCTCGGTCCGGATCCGCCCCTCGGCCACAGTCAGCGGGCTCGCAATCGTGTCGCCGCGTTCGGCGGGTACTGCCATCAGCTCGGAGATCGAACGCATGGCGCGCCGCGCGTATTGGGCGCGAAACACCGTCTGGGCAATGGCGCCCAGGGGGGCGAGGGCACGCCCGGACAGGATGTTGGCCGCGATCAGCGCACCGATGGAGATGCGCCCGTCCGCGATCAGGAACACGCCCCAAGTGATGATGCCGATGCTCACGCCCTGCTGGATCACCATCGTGCCGTTGGAGGCGAAGTTCGACCAGAACCGCGAGCGGCCCGAGACGCGGGCGGAGGCGGCGGTGGCCGCGTCCCATTCGCGCTGCATCACGGGTTCGGCGTTCAGCGTCTTGACCGTCTCGAGCCCCGCCAATGCCTCGATCAGCACCTTCTGGCGCCGGTTCGCGGCGGATTGTGCGCGGGCGACCGCGTTGCCCATCGGGATCTGCGCGCCGATGGCCAGCGCGAGCATGATCGGGATCGCGATCAGCGGGACGAGGGCAAGAGGGCCGACGATGAGCCAGAGCACCGCGATGAAGATGCCGATAAAGACGAGGTCGATCAGCGCGACGAGGCTCTGCGATCCGAAGAACTCCCGCACCGTCTCGAAGTCGCGCAGGAACGTGGCGGTGCCGAGCGCCCCGCCGGGCATGTCGCCCGGACGCAGGCCGAGCGCGTGGCGAAAGAGCGCGGCCGAGACGCCGACGTCGAGCCGCCGCCCGATCCGCTCCAGCACCCCCGCGCGCACCGAGCGCAGCGCGAAGTCGAGCGCGACGGCGAGGCCCACGCCCAGGGCCAGCGTGGTGAGCGTGACGAAGGCGAAGTTCGGGATCACCCGGTCGTAGACGTTCATCACGAAGATCGGCATGGCGAGCGCCAGCACGTTCACCGCCAGCGCGGCGATCACGATCTGGATCCACGCCCAGCGGTTCTCGCGCATCGGCTGCCAGAACCAGTGGCCCGCGGGGGCGGCCTCGCTCTCCTCCGCCCGATCTCGGGGGGTGACGAGCATGGCGACGCGGCGGGCGCGGTGGCGCAGCTCGCGCGCTGTGACTTCGCTCTCCAGCCCGTCGCGCGCCGGTTCGACGATATGGAACCGGCCCTTGGCCGCACTGGCGAGGATGAAGGGCGTCCCATCGAAATCGAAGAGCACGGCGGGGAGCGTGGCGGGGTCGAACCGGTCGGGACGGCGAGTGACCATGCGACCGCGCAGACCCGCGCTTGCGAGCGCCTGCGACAGGATTTCAGGGCGGCGCGTGTCCTCGCCGCGGGGCAGGCGCGCGCGGGCGGCGTCGTCTGTCCAGGGATGGCCGTGGTGGTCGGCGAGCCACGCGGCGGTCGCGAGGCCGGCTTCGGCCCCGTCCCCCGCTTTCACCGGCCCGCCATCCCTCATTTCAGCGCCGGGATATCCGTGGAGAAGACCGAGAAGGGCCCGTTCTCGACCGCGCGGCGTTCGAAGTCGGGCATCAGCGGCACGTCCGCCCGGCGCACGCCGAAGTGGCTGGCGAGGCGGCTCTCAACGGCGAGGATCTGGTACTGGTTGAAGGCATAGGAGGCCTCGGCGCTCACGTCCTCGAACCGGGCGTTGAACCACGCGGCCTCTGCGTCAAGCACCTCGATGAGCGAGCGGGTCCCGGCCTGGAACTGCGTGAGATATTGGTCCGCGGTGCGGCGCGTCGCCGAAAGCTGCCGATCGAGCAGCACGGTGCGCTCGATATTGGCGGAATAGGCGTTCCACGTGGTGCCCGCGAGTTCGCGCAGGTCGAGCACGGCACGGTCGCGTTCGGCCATCGCCTGCACCGTGCGCATGGTGGCTGCGCGCTGCTGCGCCTTGCGCCCGCCCGAGAAGACTTCCCACTCCGCGCCGAGCGCGACGTAGGCATCGACCGACCGGCCCGGCACGCCGTTCTGGTTCAGGCCCGCGTTGGCCCCGGTGCGCGCGCTGACCTGCGGCAGGGTGCCGGAGCGTACGATTTCCTCGTCATAACGGCGTTGCTGCACGACCGCGTCGGCGGCCTTGACCCGGTGGCTCTGCTTGGTCGCACGGACCACGAAAGCCTCGCGGGTGAGCGGCAGGGAGCGCACACCGGGGAGGGACATCGGCCCATTCGGCGGATGGCCCACGACCGCCTCGTACCGCACCTCGGCGTCGGCGAGCGCCTGCTGCACCTCGACCGCGACCAGTTTGGCCGAGACAAGCCGCTGGTCCACCTCGAACCGGTCGGAGGCGGGCAGCCGGCCGCCGTCCACGAGGTCGAGGACCTGCGCGCCGATCTCCTGGTGCTTGAGGATGTTCTGGCGCGCTACGGCGGCGAGGTTGCGGTGGCGCAGCACGTCGATATAGGCCTCGACCGCGTTCAGCGACAGCGTCTCGGAGGCGTCGAGCAGCCGGAAGATCGAGCCGTCCACCTTGGCCGCGTCGCGGTAAACCGCGTTGGCGCGGCGAAAGCCGTCGAAGATCACGTAGCGCGCCTCGACATTGGCGCGCGCACCGGCGGTGACCCGGTTGTTGTTGGCGGGCGCGAGCCGGGCGGGGTCATTGTAGTAATACGCCCCGACCTCGGCCGTCGCGGTCACGGTGGGCAGGAAATCCCTCTCCCGCCCGAGCAGGTCGAGCGCGGTCGCCTGAACGTCCGCGCTGCGCACGCGGGCCTGCGGGTTGTCCGTCACGGCCGAACGAACGGCGGATGTCAGGCTCTCGGCCTGCGCAGGCACGGCCAGCGCGGCGCCAAACGCGAGCGCGGTCCCCAGAACCCCGATGCGGCGCAACATGTCAGTCTCCCCCTTGTGCGCGGACCGGTGCCGCGCGCGAGAATCCCTTTAATCAAATGTATGAAAAGCATAGGGAACTGGCGCCACCACGCAATTGCGCAGTCGGCAGCCGTCCGACCCGTCGATACCTGTGTCAGGCATACCACAACAGCGCCGCGACGATTCCGATCATCGTGACCTGGTGCAGGAACTGGTCGATCCCGTGAAAGACCCAGTATTCCCGTTTGCGGTGATCCGGCTTGCGCCAGCGCTGCACGTGGTCCTTGGCGAAGTCGATATGGTAGTGGATCGCGAATTCGATCAGCCCGAGGATCGCGACGAGGCCCGCGTCGAACCCTGTCAGGAGCAGGACGAGCGCGGTCAGAAACCCATGGAGCCCCGCGTGGGCCAGTCCGCCGGGATGGCCGTAGCGCCCCTTGTTCGAGATCATCCACACGTTTTGCCAGACGTAATCCGCGAGCAGGTGCTTGAATTGCAAGAGCAGCAGGATCAGGAGAATTCGTTCCGGCGTCATTGTGCGCGTTGCCCCAATATCTTGTTGGTGCGGTCCAGTTTCCCGGCCAGAATCGCGGCCATCGCCTGATGCCGGCAGGCGGCGAGCAGCGTCAGACTGCCGGGCCGGGTGTCAGCCGGCATGCTTCGCGGCGGTGTCCGGTGTGGACAGCCTCCGGTTCGCCTCGATCAGCTTTTCCTTCGTGGAACGCGCGAGGTGAACGGAGAGGCTGGAGGCGAAATCGGGATCGGTTTCTGCCAGCTTTCGCAGGGTCGTCCCGGAGACGGTGAAGACGCGCGAAGGCTCGGTGACCTCGACGGTGGCCGAGGCCGGCGCGGCTTCCATCACGTTCATCTCGCCCACGAAGCCCCGCTTGATCTCGGCGATGTTTGCATTGCCGGAGCGCACGGCGGCGGTGCCGTGCAGCATGAAATGCAGGTGGGTTACGCATTCGCCCTCGGTGGTGAGCACGGTTCCCGGCTCCGCGTTCACCCAGACCCCGCGATTGAGCAGGTTGCGCGCGGTCGGTTTCGACATGCGCGGCAGGCCGTAGGCGATCAGCGTCTGTTCCTCGTCCGAGAAGCTCAGGCGGGAATTGATGAAGTAGATCCGGGCGATGCCGAAGAGCGAAATGGCGGCCCATGCGATCTGCAGCGCGGCCGCCGGCCAGTTGAACGCCGAGGACAGGCCGAGCAGGACCAACAGGCTCGCGATCAGGTTGAGCGCCGGAAAGGCGTATCCGGAGCCTCGGATAATGCCGAGTTGCAGGAGCAGGTAGCCGACGAGGTAGAACCCCACGCCCAGGAAGCCCGCCCATTCGAGAAGCGTAACGGAACCAAATGCAATCATGGGAGACACGAGTAGCCCGGAAATGCCCTGTGCCAAAGCCAAAAAACGGGGTCCGGCCGGATTTCTTTCGGTGGTCCGCCCGGTCTGGCGGCCCCGCTACTTCAGGACGATGACGTTCCGCCTGGCGCTGCCCGACTTGGTGCTCTCGATCGCCTCGTTGATCTGGTCGAGCGTGAATCGGTTCGAGATGAGCTCGTCCAGTTTCAGCCGCCCCTGTTCGTATAGGTCCACCATCCACGGGATGTCGCGGCGGATCACGGTGTTGCCCATCATCGTGCCGAGGATGCCCTGCGCGGCGTTGCCCATGCCCAGGGGCGAATACTTCGCCTTCTCGGTCGCGTGGGGGAGGCCCACCATGATGACGTTGCCGCCGGGGGCGAGGTAACGGGGGGCCGCGTCGTAGACGGGGGCCACGCCCACCGTGACGAAGACCGCGTCCGCGCCGCGCCCGCCGTTGATCTTCTTGGCGACCGACCACGGCTTCTCGGCATTGCCGAGGACGCCGTGTGTCGCGCCGAAGTCGCGCGCCATGTCGAGCTTTTCCTCGCTCATGTCCACCGCGATGATCTTGGCCGCCCCCGCGATGCGCGCGCCCTGGATGGCGTTGAGGCCGACGCCGCCCGCGCCGATCACCACGACCGTCTGGCCGGGGCGCACCTCGGCCACGTTGACGACCGAGCCCAGTCCCGTGATGACCCCGCAGGCGAGGAGTGCTGCGCTGTCCATCGGGACGGTGTCAGGCACCTTCGCGGCCTGGCTCGCCAGCACGACGACCTTCTCGGCAAAGGCGCCGGTTTCCAGCCCCTGGTAGATCGGGTCGCCGTCCTTCGTCTTGAGGGGGCCGTCGGTGAGCGAGTTGTAGGGCGTTTCGCAGGTGACCGGCCGGGCGGTTTCGCAGGACGGGCAGTGGCCGCAGGCACGGATCAGGGTGACGACGACCGTGTCCCCCTCGGTCAGCCCCTGCACGTTCGGCCCGACGCGCGTCACCTTGCCCGCCGCCTCGTGGCCGTAGACCGCGGGCACGGGGCCGCCGAAGCCTCCCTCGGCGAAGGAGATGTCGGATTGGCAGATGGCGACCGCGTGGACCTCCACCTCGATTTCGCCGGCCTCGGGCGGACGGATGGAAATTTCCTCGATGACGAGCGGTTGGCCGTGTTCGTGGCAGACGGCCGCCTTGATGGTCTCCATTGTGTCCTCCCGCAGAATGAAACGCTGTTTCGCAAAATCCTTTTGCGCCTTCCCGCCGCGCAGGGCAAGTCCCGTTTCGGCTACGTGGCGTCGGCGAAGTCGGCGAGCACTTCCGCGAGGCGGTCAGGCATCGAAAAGAACGGGGAGTGTCCGGTGGGCAGTTCCACCGTCTCTTCGGGCGCGAACCCGGCGGCCATCTGACGCTGGTGGGCCGGGGCGACCGCCCGATCCTCGGTGCAGAAGACGTAGCGCCGGGGCAGGTGATCGGAGGCGCCGGTCAGTGTCGCGGGGGTCGTTTGCGGGGCGAGGGGTTGCCATCCGATATGCGCGACGGCGTAATCGTATGTTCCCTCCGGACAGTCGCCGTAGAGGGATTTCGTCAGGAAGGACGGCTTGAACCGGAAGCTCAGTTTGTCCTCCGCCATCTCGAACCCGCCCTTCATCGGCTGCTCCGGCGCATCCGCCAGCATATCGACGAGGCTTTTGCCCGGTGCGGGGACATACGCCGTGACGAAAACCAGCCCCGCAACCTGCGACGGATCGCGTTCGGCGGCCTGCGTGATCGCGAAGCCGCCCGCGGAATGGGCCACGAGGATTGTCGGGCCGACGAGCGCATCGAGAATCGCGTCGGCATAGCGGTCGAGCGTGACATCGGCGATGGGCGTGCTGTCCTCGCCGTGCGAGGGCAGGTCGAGCGCCTGGACAGTATGGCCGCGTTTCTCGAGCTCCGGGATGACGTCACGCCAGCACCATGCGCCGTGGTTCGAGCCGTGGACGAGCAGGAAATGGGCCATCAGATATGTCCGATCTCTTTGAGGAACGTGACGAGGACCTCGGAATATTCATCCGGATTGTCCACGCAGGGCAGGTGGCCGGAGCCGCGTATGAGGTGGAACTTCGAGCCCGCGACAAGCCCGGTGGATTCGCGGACGAGGTCGGCGGGCGTCGAGCCGTCCTCGGACCCGGCGATGCCGAGCGTCGGGAGCTTCAGCCGGGCGGTCGATTCGTAAAGGTCCGTCTCGCCGATTGCCGCTGCGCAGCCGGTGTAGCCGTCGAGCGGCTGGCGGGTCATCATGTTGCGGAACGCCTCGACCGTGTGTGGGTCGCTTTCACGGAACTTGCGGCCGAACCAACGCTCCATCATCTGGTCGGCAAGTCCGTCGAGCCCTTCGGCGCGCACGGTGGCGACCCGCTCCTCCCACATCGCGGTGGTGCCGATCTTGGCGGCGGTGTTCGACATGACGATGGCCCGCACGAGGTCGAGCCGTTCGGCGGCGAGCCCTTGCGCGATCATCCCGCCAATGGAAAGGCCGACCACCACCACGTCGCGCGCGCCCACGTTGTCGAGCAGGCGTCCCGCGTCCTGCACCAGGTCGCCCATGAAATATGCCCCCTCCGGCGCGGTGGTGAGCCCGTGCCCACGCTTGTCGTAGCGGATCAGGCGCAGGCCTTCGGGCAGGCGGTCGATCACCCGGTCCCAGAGCCGGAAGTCCGTGCCCAGCGAATTGGCGAACAGCAGCGTCGGGGCGTCCTTCGGCCCCCGGTCGTCGTAATGGATGCGGATATCCGCGAGCTCTGCGATCTGCATGGCGTCCCCTTTCGTCTCAGTCCCGGCGCAACCTGAGGTGCGCCTTGATCTGCCCGTGGTCGGAGGCGAGCTTGTTGTAGGGCGCTTCCGGATGCGAGCCGTCGGTGATGTGGTCGTTCAGCACCGAGAAATACTCCATGTCCGCGATTCGCTTGTCGTAGTCGGGATGGAAATGGCGGCTGAGGTAGATCTGGTCGATGCTTTCGAACACCCCGGCGAAGGCAGTGGTGTAGACCATGTCGCGCAGGGACTTGCGCACAAACAGCCCCTCGGCGGCGTGGAGCCGGTTGCGCTCCACGGACTCGTTGATCGTGGCCGCCTCCTCGACCGAATAGCGGTCGGAGTAGCTTTCGGCGTCGTGGCGCAGCATCCACTGGTAGTTGCGGAACGGCACCTCGCCCGAAATGATCTCGGAACTCACCGCATGTTCGCCGTCGTTGAAATCGCCCATCGCGACGACCGGGTTGCCCTGGGCGAGTTCCGCGACGATCTCCCGCCGGAGCACCCAGGCTTCGGCCATCCGGCGCATCGCGGCGCGCATGGAGCCCATCGCGCGGCCTACGGGATCGTAGTGGACGAGATCCTCCTCGGGCGCGAAGGCCGCGCCGTCCGGTCGGATGAACTCGCCCAATTTCGACTTCAGGTGGCAGTTGAAGAGGGTGATGACCTCTTCGCCTATCGGGATTCGAACCTTGAGGATCGGGCGCGACAGGCGGCGCAGGGTGAAGGACCCGGCGTCGAGTTCACTATCCAGCCCGCGCAAGGGCTGGAACGGAATGGTCAGCGGCTCGTCGAAATCCTGGATGACCTCCGGCTCGCCCACGAAGCCGAGCCGCGACAGTACCGCCACGCCCGGGCGGCGTTTGCCGGGTTGCCCCGTGTCGGCGGAATTGGGGGCGAAGGCCAGCGCGGCGTCGTCATAGGGCTCCACCCCGAGCTTTCGGAAGATGACCTTGCGGTGATACGCCTTGCCCTTGCTCGGGATCACCGCGTCGTTGAGCGTACGCGCCCGGTCCGAGGCTTCCGCGATCACCTCGCGCAGCGGCTCCTCCTCGAAGATCTCCTGGAACCCGATCACGTCGGCGTCGAGTTCGACCAGCTGGCTCGCCATCCAGTCGCGTTTCCACGCGTATTCTTCCGGGGTGTAGGACTGGAACTCGTAATACTCCCGGTCCGGGCCGATCAGGTTCTTGACGTTGAACGAGGCGAGGGTGAACTCCATCAGGGGCTCCCTTGGTCAGAGGGTGGCGAGGGCTTGGGCGAAAACGGTCGGGTCCACGTTGCCGCCCGAGAGGACGACAACCACGGTGTCGGCTGAGAGCGCGTGACCGTGGAATAGCGCGGCCGCCAGCGCGACGGCACCGCCCGGCTCGACCACCAGTTTCAGGCGCAGGAATGCCTGCGCCATCGCGCGCAGCGCGTCCGCGTCCGGCACGGCGAGACCGGGGCCGCAGAGCGCGTGCATGATGGGGAATGTCAGCTCGCCAGGCGCGGGCGTGATGATCGCGTCGCAGATCGAGCCGGTCAGGCGGTCGTTGCGCCGGATCCCACCTTCGGCGAGCGAGCGGGCGACATCGTCGAACCCCTCCGGCTCCACCGGCCGCACGCGCAGTCCGGGCGCTTCGGCGGCGAGGGCGAGCGCCGTGCCGGACGTCAGCCCGCCGCCGCCGCAGGGGACCAGCACCTCGCCCTCGGTGACGTTGAGCGCGGCGCATTGCTGTGCGAGTTCGAGCCCGAGCGTGCCCTGTCCCGCGATCACCTCCGGCTCGTCGAAGGGCTTGATGAGCGTGAGCCCGCGCTCGGCGGCGAGCTGGGCGCCGATGGCGTCGCGGTCCTCGCTGGCGCGGTCGTAGGTCACGACTTCGGCCCCCATCGCGCGGGTGTTGTCGAGCTTCAGCCGGGGCGCGTCGGCGGGCATGACGATCACCGCCGGCACGCCGAAATCCTGCGCCGCCTGCGCGACGCCCTGCGCATGGTTGCCCGACGAAAAGGCGATGACGCCCCGCGCCCGGTCGTCGGGATGCAGGGCGGAGAGGGCGGAGCGACCGCCGCGATACTTGAAGCTGCCGGTGACCTGCAGGCATTCAGGCTTGATGAGCACTCGCCGCCCCGCGATCTCGTCGAGGAACGGGGACCGCAACAGCGGCGTGACCCGGGCGTGGCCCTGAAGGCGCAGCGCGGCGGCCCGGATCATGTCGATGTTCATGCGCAGGCGTCCAGCCAGGTGCGGATCGCGTCGAGCGCTTCCGGCTCGTCCAGGAACGGCGCATGGCCGCGCCCCGGCACGCGGGCATAGACGATGTCGGGGCGGCGCCTGCACATCTCCTCCACTGTCGCATCGGTCAGCACGTCGGAGCCCGCGCCGTGAACCACGGCGAGCGGTTTGCCCGCCAGCGCGTCGAACAGGGGCCAGAGGTCCGGCGTCTCGGCCGCCATCGCGGCGAGGAAGCTGTCGCGCAGCGCGGGGTCGTAGCGCAGGTCGAGGCCGTCCTCGGTTTCGACATAGCTGCGCTCGGCCTCGGCCCGCCAACGCGACATCGGCACGCCCTCAAACCCGCTCACCGTCTGGGCACGCACCTCGGCCATCTCGTCCAGCGTGCGCGCCTTGGGCTTGCGTCCGATGTAGCCCTCGATGACCTTGAGCCCCTCGCGGTCCACCACCGGGCCGACGTCGTTGAGGCAGACGCCGATCACCTTGTCCGGCTGCGTGGCGGCGAGGAACATCGAGATGAGGCCGCCGCGCGAAGTGCCGAGGAAGGCCGCGCGTTCGATCCCGAGGTGCTGCATCAGCGCGATCACGTCGCCCGCCTCGTTGGGCACCGAATAGGTCGACCAGTCCGCCCAGTCCGACTGTCCGCGCCCGCGGTAATCCATGCGGACCAGCCGCACGCCGGTGAGGTGGGGCGCCACGAAATCGAAGTCGCCCATGTTGCGGGTTAGGCCTGTGAGCGCGATGAGCGGCAGGCCGTCGCCCGTGTCGGAATAGGCGATCTTCACGCCGTCGGGCGTCGTGACATGCTGAACGTCGGTCATCAGATGGCCCTCGCGATGTCGGGGATGGGTGACAGGTCCGAAAGCTCCTCATGCGGCGGGTGGCCGAGCCGCTCCATCGGGTCGCCCGCCCGGTTGACCCATGCGGTGAAGAAGCCATAGCCGCAGGCGGCCGAGGCGTCCCAGCCGTTGGAGGAAACGAACAATACCTGGTTGCGGTCGCAGCCGAAACGCTCGCCAACCAGTCCGTATACGACATCAGCGGGCTTGAAGATGCCTACGCTTTCGACGCTCAGAACGTCGTCGAGGAACGCGGCGATGCCCGCCGAGTCCACCGCACCGGAGAGCATATCGGGCGAGCCGTTGGACAAGATCGCGGTGTTGAACCCGGCCTGTTTCAGCGCGCCCAGCATGGCGGGCACCTCGGGGTAGGCCTCGAGTTCCCAGTAAAGCGCGAGGAGGCGTTCACGCAGGGCCATGTTTCCGGCGACGCCCTGTTTCTCGAGCGCCCAGTCCAGTCCGTCTTTCGTGACGGTCCAGAAATCGGTGTGCTCGCCCGTCACGGCCCGCAGCCAAGTGTATTCGAGTTGCTTGCGGCGCCAGTCGGCGGCAAGGGCGGGCCAGGTTTCCGCCAGCACATCGTTTCCCGGTTCCTGCGCCGCCACGCGTGCGGCCGCCGAGACATCGAATAGCGTGCCGTAGGCATCGAAAATGCAGGTCGTGATCGCCATCGTCGTCCCCCCTTTGGTGGCAGGAGACTTGCATGGCGAGCGCGGGAGGGAAAGGGGTCAGAACCGCCCCGTCACGAGGAGGAGGACCCACCAGCCACCGAGAAAATATGCCGACAGCGTCGCCAGGTAGGCGGGAATCGCGAGCCGGAGTTCGGCAAGCGACATCGGGGGCCGCGTCGAAGGAATCGGCGGGCGAATGACATAGGCGAGCGCGCCGATCACGGCGGTAATGAACACGATCGGTGCGCCGCTTGCCCAGCCGAGGCTGGCCAGCCCGACAAAGAAGACGGCGGCGGATAGGGCGCTCACCCGTGGAAGGCCGGGGCGCACCAGCAGCTGCACCAAGGTTCCGCCCGGCAGGGGCCAGATCGGCAGTAGTGCGACGAAGTTGAACGCGCCGATCGACAAGGCCACCGTTCCGAAGAGGTGCTGAAGCCGGTGACCGGGGAAGAGGTCGGAGAGAGCGAACGCGGCGACCATCGGGGCGAGGCCGAGCGCGGGCCCCATGAGCGTCACAAAGAAATGCGACAGGTCCGACTCCTGCGGCCTGTGCGACACCGGCCCGGAGCGTGGCATGGGAAGAAAGCGAAACCGGGTCTCCTCGTGACCGGCGAGCCTGTGGCCGAGCACGAGGCCGAGTTCGTGGATGCCGAGCGCAAGAAAGACCGCCGCGCTCGTCATGAGGTCAAAGGTGAGCGCGATGGCCATGAGGCCGGTTGCGAGAATGATGATATGCGATCCGGTGGCACCGACCAGCGGTATGGAACGCGGCGCTACCATGGCGGGTCGCACGATCGCAAATGTTCCGGCGACCAACACCATGGAGAGCAGAAAAAAGGTCATGAGACCCCGAAGTTCACAGGGGGCCGGCCGGGGAGTTGAACGAGGGACGTCTCCGGCGCGGCCCTGCCTCATTTATGCCGGGATCGGGGCAAGGCGCGCAATAATCTTGGCGGAAACTGATTGTTTCGCGTTGCAGGCGATGCGGATTGGCACATCATCCGCAGGACGGCACTTGGACGCGGGGAACGCGGGATGGCGAAACGGCTTGAAATTCTCAGGGCGCGTGCGATGGAGACGCGCGAAGCCCTCGAAGAGGAATACGCGCGTAGAATCAAGGATCTGGGCGGTCGATGGGAGCGCGGAAAGGTCCGGTTCGACGGCGAGGTCTGGCGCCGTCAGCGGGCCGCGAGGCAGGCGTTCCTCGAATATGTGCGCGGGATCAGGCCGCTCAACGTCCTGACCGCGCCGGTGATCTACTCGGTGCTGATCGCTTTTGTCGTCATGGACTTTTTCGTGACGGTCTACATGTGGGTCTGTTTCCCGGTCTACGGGATCCCCCGCGTCCGGCGTCGCGACCACGTGAAGGTGGACCGTCACCGGCTCGCCTATCTAAACTGGGTGCAGAAGGTGAACTGCGTCTACTGCGGCTACGGAAACGGGGTCATTTCCTATGCGCGCGAGGTGGCGGGGCGGACCGAAGCCTATTGGTGCCCGATCAAGCACGCCGAGCGCTGGGAGGGCGCGCACGACCACTACGCCGGGTTCATGGACTATGGCGACGCGAACGGGTTCGTGGAGCGCTGGGCCGAAAGCCGGGCGCAGGTCACCGGGGGGCGGCGGGCGGACCGTCCGGTGCATGTCCCGCGGGACGAGGATCCGGCCTGAGGCCCTGCGCCTGCGCCTCAGAGGTTTTCTGGCTGCGGCATTCCGAGCACATGGAACCCGCAATCGACGGTGATGATTTCGCCTGTCGTGCATTCCCCGTAGGGCGAAGCGAGGTAGACCGCCGTGCCGCCTATGGATTCCAACGTCGCGTTCTGGCGCAGCGGCGAGTTCGCCTCGGTGTGCCGGAACGTCTTGCGCGCCCCGCCGATGGCCGCGCCCGCGAGCGTCTTCATCGGGCCGGGGCTGATCGCGTTCACGCGGATGCCCTGCGGGCCGAGGTCGTTGGCGAGGTAGCGCACGGAAGCCTCCAGCGCCGCCTTGGCCACGCCCATCACGTTGTAGAAGGGCGTCACCCGGTTGGAGCCGCCGTAGGTGAGGGTGAGGATCGTGCCGCCCTCGGTCATGTAGGGCTCGACCCGGCGCGCAACCTCGATCAGCGAGTAACAGGAGATGTCCATCGAGTTCTTGAAGTTCGCGCGCGACGTATTCAGGAACCGGCCCGTCAGCTCCGACTTGTCGGAGAAGGCGATGGCGTGGACAAGGAAATCGATCCGGTCCCACCGCTCCCAAAGCGCCGCGAAGCCTTCGTCGAGCTTGGCGTCGTCGGTCACGTCCATGTCGACGAGGATGTCGGACCCGAGGCTCTGCGCCAGCGGTTCGACGCGCTTGCCGAAGGCTTCGCCCTGGTAGGAGAAGGCGAGCTCCGCGCCCTCGTCGGCCATCGCCTTTGCAATGCCCCAGGCGATTGAGCGGTCGTTGGCGACGCCCATGACAAGGCCACGCTTGCCCTTCATCAACTCACCCATGTCCCCGTCCCTTATCCTTGATACTTGCTTACGAGCATGGAGCCGTTGGTTCCGCCGAAGCCGAAGCTGTTGGTCATCACGGTGTCGAGCCCGGCGTTTTCCACGAGGGTCGTCGCCACTTCGCCCTCGTTGATCGCGGGGTCGAGGGTTTCGACGTTGATCGAGGGCGTGATGAAGTCCTGATCCAGCATCAGGAGGCAGAAGATCGCCTCAAGCGCGCCGGCCGCGCCCTGGGCATGGCCGGTCATCGACTTGGTGGAGCTGATGAGGGGCGTGGAGCCTTCGCCGAAGACGCGGCGCACCGCTTCCACTTCTCCCACATCTCCGACTGGGGTGGAAGTGCCGTGGGCGTTGATATAGCCCACTTTGCGACCTTCGGGCAGGGTGGAGAGCGCCAGCCGCATGGCCCGCTCGCCGCCCTCGCCGGAGGGTGCGACCATGTCGTGACCGTCCGAAGTGGCGGCAAAGCCGGTGACTTCGCCGTAGATCTTGGCCCCGCGGGCCAGCGCGTGTTCGAGGCTTTCGAGCACGACGATCCCGCCGCCGCCGGCGATGACGAAGCCGTCACGGTCGGCGTCGAACGCGCGGCTCGCTTTCTCCGGCGTGTCGTTGAACTTGGAACTCATCGCGCCCATCGCGTCGAAGAGGCACGACAGCGTCCAGTCGAGCTCTTCGCCGCCGCCCGCGAACATCACGTCCTGCTTGCCCAGCATGATCTGCTCGGCCGCGTTGCCGATGCAGTGGAGCGAGGTCGAGCAAGCCGAGGTGATCGAGTAGTTGATCCCCTTAATCTTGTACTGCGTGGCGAGGTTCGCGCTGATCGTCGAGGACATGCATTTCGGAACGGCGAGCGGCCCGATGCGCTTGGGCGACCCGGATTTCAGCACGGTCTGGTGCGCCTGGAACATCGCGCTCGTCGACGGGCCGCCGGAGCCGGCGATGAGCCCGGTGCGCTCGTTCACCACGTCGGACTCTTCCAGCCCGGCGTCCGCGATGGCCTGCCCCATGGCGAGATAGGCATAGGCCGCCCCCGGACCCATGAACCGGAGCGCGCGCTTGTCCACGTTTTCCTTGAGATCGATGTCCACCGCCCCCGCGATCTGGCTGCGGAAGCCATGTTCGACCATGTCCTCGTTCGCGGTGATACCCGAGCGGCCCGCCTTGAGCGACTCGGTGACTTCGGCGGCGTTCAACCCGATGGGCGACACGACCCCGAGCCCTGTCACGACGACACGTTGCATTTCTGGCTCCTTATCTGGTGCGCCCGTCCCCGGATGGGTGCCGGTCAGCTTTCCGACAGCGCGACCTTCATGTCCTTGACCTGGTAGATGACCTCACCATCCGCCTCGACGATCCCGTCGGCGACCCCCATCGTGAGGCGACGGGTCTGCACGGCCTTTGTGAAATCCACGTAATACGTCAGCATCTTGCGGTCCGGCCGGACCATGCCGGTGAGTTTCACCTCTCCGACGCCCAAGGCGTAGCCACGCCCCTGCCAGCCGCGCCAGCCGAGGTTGAACCCGGTGAGCTGCCACAACCCGTCGAGCCCGAGGCAGCCGGGCATGATCGGATTGCCGGGAAAATGGCACTCGAAGAACCACAGGTCCGGGTCGATGTCGAATTCCGCGACCACGTGGCCCTTGCCGTGCTTGCCGCCGTCACCGGAGATGTCGGTGATCCGGTCCATCATCAGCATGGGCGGCTCGGGAAGCTGGGCGTTGCCCGGCCCGAATAATTCTCCGCGCGCGCATTTCAGCAGGTCGTCCTTGTCGAAACTCGTTGGATACTCTGCCATCAGGCCCCCGTTTCAGGTTTGATCGGTCACAAAGATACGCGCGTTCAGCGCTGTTCGTCTATCACCGCCCTTCGCCGCGAGGCAAGGGCGGGCAAGGGCACGATCCCCGCGAAACGCATTGAAAGCCGCCGTATTTCTTGCATATATATACGGCCAGACGAGAACAGAGGTTTCGGATGACCGCACAGCAGGCACGGAATGTGGGCCTCGAGTGGCTCGAAAGCGCGGGACTGCGTCCGACGCGCCAGCGGATCGCGATCGCGTCGCTGCTCGTGGGTGACGGCGAGCATCATCATGTCACCGCCGAGAGCCTGTTCGACGCCACGCGCGCGGCGGGCGAAAAGGTGTCGCTCGCTACGGTGTACAATACCCTGCGCTCGTTTTCCGAGGCGGGGCTGTTGCGGGAAATCCTGGTGAACGGCACCAAGGGGTATTTCGATACGAACACCACCAATCACCCCCATTTCTTCTGGGAAGATACGGGCGAGTTGATGGACGCGCCCGAAGAAGACCTGGAAATATCCGCGCTTCCCACGGCCCCCGAAGGCGCCGAGGTGTCCAAGGTGGACGTGGTCATAAGGCTTCGTTCCAAGTCCTGATCATGTCGGTACGTGCGCCTCGACGACGTTGACCGACACGTCGTGCTCGATCAGAGCCTTTGCCGCGACAATGACTTGGTTGAAACCCTTCGTGGACTCCACGACCTGCGCCATTTTTGACGCGTCATCGCCCTCGAACCCCGCTTCTTTCACGTTGATCTCGGTCATCGGGCCTTTCTCGAGAAAGCGCCATTCCACGTCGGTCCGGTCGTCGCCCGCGCCCCAGCGCAGCCGGATGTGTTCGCCCGGGCGCGCGTCTGCGACTTCGACGTCGATGGCCATCGCGTCGTCGGCCACGCCGACGTACCACTTGAGTGCGGCACCGGACTCGATCGGCGCCGAGACGCGCGGAAACCAGAACCGGGTCATCCGGTCCGGTTTTGCGAAGGCGTCGTAACATGTGTTCGGGTCAGCGGCGACCATGATCGCCGCTTTCGCGGTGTAATCCATCATGGCGTCCTCCTTTGGTCAGAAAACGCCTCTTGGCAGAGGGTGGTTCCTGCGCGCCGGCAAGGTCGGCAGAAACCCCCGGTCCGCACCTGTCAGGCAATCTCGACCAGTTCGATGTTGAACGTGAGGTCCTTGCCCGCGAGCTGGTGGTTCGCGTCGATCGTCACCTTTTCCTCGCTCACGTCGGTCACGGTCACGGGGATCTGGCGGCCGTCCGGCGTGGACATCTGGAGCATGATGCCGGTTTCCAGCGGAATGTCGGCGGGAATGTCGCCGCGCGGGATCTCGGTCACGCCCTCGGGGTGATGCGGGCCATAGGCCTTGTCGGCGGGAACCGGCACCGTCTTGGTGTCGCCGGGGGTCATGCCGGGGATCGCTTCGTCGAGCCCGGGGATGATCTGGCCGGAGCCGACGGTGAACTCGAGCGGGTCACGCCCCTCGGAGCTGTCGAACACGCTGCCGTCTTCCAGGGTGCCGGTGTAGTGAATACGGACTGTATCGCCCGATTTGACTTCGGTCATGAGTGCCTCGTTTTCGGGGATGAGTTCTGCAAGGCCGCGCGTCCAGCGCAGGTTCTTGCGGGGTGTCCCTCCAACATAGGCGCATGTGATTTGATGTAAACCGGGGTCGGGCGGCGCGCGGCGCTGTTTTTCGCCGGGATCAGGCGGCTCCGCGCATCGTTTGCCCCGCCTCGGCGTCGTCGTCGCTGACCGTGAAGCTCGCGGTTTCGGTGACGAGGGTCTCGGCCTGCCGGCGCAGCGCTTTCACCGCCGCCGAGCTTTCCTCGAACATCGCGGCGTTGCTTTGCGTGACGTTGTCGAGCTGGGTGACCGACTAGTTGATCTGCTGCATCGCGTCGAACTGCTCGCGTGCCGAGGTGGCGATTTCGCCCACCAGTTCGCCCAGACGGCCCACGTGCTCGTCGATATCCGAGAGCGCGGTGTCGGAGGAGCGCACAAGGCCCACGCCGTCGTTCACGCGGGTCACCGAGTCGGCGATGAGGTCCGCGATTTCGCGGGCCGCGTCCGAGGAGCGTTGGGCCAGCGCGCGCACCTCCGAGGCCACGACCGCGAAGCCCCGCCCGCTTTCGCCCGCCCGCGCCGCCTCGACGCCGGCGTTCAGGGCGAGAAGGTTGGTCTGGAAGGCGATGTCGTCGATTACCGCCGTGATCTTGGAAATCTGGGCCGAGCTCTCGGCGATGCCGTTCATGGCCTCCGAGGTGGAGCGGATCACGTCGCGGCCCTTGGCCGATCGCTCGCGCGTCTGATCGACAGATTCCGCCGCCTCCTTGGCCCGGTCCGCCGATCCGGCGACGGTGGCGGAAAGCTCGGTCATCGCCGCGGCGGTGCGTTCGAGAGACTGTGCCTGTTGCTCGGTGCGCTGCCCGAGCTCGACCGAGGCGGAATCGATCCCCTCGACTTCGCCCAGCGTGGCGCGCGCACCGACGAGGATCGAGGTGACGAGGCTGGAGATCTGTTCCATCGCGTCGTTGTAGCGCTGGCGAAGCCCCTCCTGCTCCTTGGGCATCGGTTGCGTGAGGCGGTAGGTGAGGTCGCCCTTGGCGAGGGCGGCGATCCCGGCGTTCAGGTCGATCCCCGCGAGCTTGCGCGCGGTGATGTCGGTGGCGAATTTGACCACCTTGTACGGCTTGCCGAGCGCGTCGAAGATCGGGTTGTAGGTCGCCTGTATCCAGATGTCGGTGCCGTCCTTGCGCAGGCGCCGGAACTCCGCCTCCTGGTAATGTCCGCCCGCGAGCGCGTCCCAGAAGGCGCGGTAGTCCGCACTGTCGCGCTCTTCCGGCGCAACGAAGATGGCATGGTGGCGCCCCGCGATCTCGTCGAGCTCATAGCCCATCGCATCGAGGAAATTCCGGTTCGCGGTCAGGATCTTGCCGGTGAGGTCGAACTCGATCACCGCCTGCGACCGGCCGAGCGCCTCCAGCTGGCCGCGCATGTCGAGCGACCGGGTCTTCACCTCTGTCACGTCCGAGGCGACCTTGATTACCCCCTGCACGACGCCGTCCGCGCCGACGATCGGGTTGTAGGACGCCTGGATCCAGACGTCAGCGCCACTTCGTGCGACGCGGCGGAACTGATCGCTGCACGCTTTGCCCGCGCGCAGATCGTCCCAGAATTGCGCGTAGGCGGGCAAAGCGGCCTCCCCCTCCGGCATGAAGATCCGGTGGTGCTTGCCGACAAGGTCCGCCTCTGCGTAGCCCATCAGGGCGCAGAAATTCGCGTTCGCAGCCATGATCGTGCCGTCGGGTGCGAATTCGATCATGCCGGCGGTCCGGTCGATCGCGTCCACGGTCGCCGAGAGCCGGCGGTCCCGCAACTCGGCCCCTGTCACGTCCCGCGCGAACTTGACCACGTGGGTCACCGTGCCCTCGGCATTGCGGACGGGCAGGTAGTTGGCCTCCAGGTACAGGGTCGCGCCGGAAGCCGTGCGCCGCTTCACCCGGTCGAGGAACGGCTTGCCCTCGGCCAGCCGCGTCCAGAACGACGCGTAGGCTTTCGACCCGGCATCGGCATCGAAGAGGAACATCGCGTGACGCTGTCCCACGATCTGCTCGCGCGTGTAGCCCATGGTTTCGAGGAACCCCTCGTTCGCGTCCTCGATCACCCCGTCGGCGGTGAAGCGGATGGTGGCGAAGGCCGAGCGCATGGCTTCGACGATGGCGTCGCTTTCGTTCCGCCGGGGGGCGGACGTGGATTTTCGGAACATTGGGGAGCCTCCGGGACTGACAAATCGTCCATACCCCACGCACCCTAACAGCCCGTGAATGCTTTCAATTTTACGGGTTTGCGTGCCTCAGAACCACTGGCCCGGCTCCATCAGGCCGAGGTCGAGAAGCTGTTGCGACGTCCATTCGAACGGCACGGAGTTGTGCCATTTGTAGGTGTGGATGTCATATGTGGAGCCCGCGTTGAGCTTCAGCGCCTTCGCCGTGCGAAAGCTCACGATCGCCGCCGTCAGGTTGTTGTGCCACGGGCAGGCGTAGGTGTTGTATTCCTCGTCGTTGAACGTGTAATCGGCCCGCAGGACGAGGTCGCGCTTGGCCTTGAACAGCCCCACGCGGTCGATCTTGCGCCGGTCCTTGGGCACATGCTCCTCGTACCGCCAGCGCAGCCCGCCGAAGAAATCTAGTTGCCGCTCTTTCGGGTAGTTGTGGTTGTCCGGATCGGGCCGGCCGAGCGCGTAGTAGCCCGACTTGTCGATCCACGCATGGTCGAGCGACACGGCATTCGGATAGCGTTTCAGGTCGCCTGCGTAGAGGTCGACGACATAGGTGAGCATCGCGCTTCGCCGTTCCTCGGTATGAAACACGAGGAGTTCGTTGACGTTGCGCGTCTCGCAAAACGGGTAGAACAGGTATTCGGCGTTGTAGCAGTAGTAGAGCCAGGTGCCCTCGGCGATGTCGATGACCGCGTTCACCGCCTTTTGCACATCGGCCACTTCGAGCACCGGGTAGTCGATGCGGTGGATCTCCTGCTCCAGCGTGTGCGGCAATTCCATCTCCGTGGGGCCGAAGACCACGATGGCGCGAAAACCCGTGAGCTGGTGGTAGCGGATCGTGCTTTCCACCTCGATCAGGTCCTCGACGAAGACGAGCGCGACCGGCCCCTTGGCGAAGGCCGACGTCCCCTTGTCGATGAAATCTGCGAGCGATGAATAACGCATGATCTGCCCCGGTGCGGCCCTTCTGCGGGAGCCGTGGTAAACTTTCCCTGAACGGCTGCCCCTTTGCAACCGTTGCAGCACCTCGGCAACTGCGGTAGGACGCCGCCTTGATCCCGACCCCGGAGAACGCGACATGACCGATCAGACGGCGGACCCGAAGAAACTGTTTATCCGCACCTACGGCTGCCAGATGAACGTCTACGACTCCGAGCGTATGGCGGAGGCCATGGGCGCGCAGGGCTATGTCGAAGTCGGCTCGCCCGACGAGGCGGACATGATCCTGCTCAACACATGCCATATCCGCGAGAAGGCAGCCGAGAAGGTCTATTCCGAGCTCGGGCGGTTCAAGGATCTGAAGGAGGCCAAGCCGGACCTCAAGATCGGCGTCGCGGGCTGCGTGGCGCAGGCCGAGGGGCAGGAGATCATGCGGCGTCAGCCGATGGTCGACCTCGTCGTCGGCCCCCAGACGTATCACCGCCTTCCGGAGATGGTCGAGAAGGTCGGGCGAGGGGAAAAGGCGCTCGACACCGATTTTCCCGCCGAGGACAAGTTCGAGGTGCTCAAGAACCGGCCCAAGGCGCAGCGCGCGCCGACCGCGTTCCTCACCGTGCAGGAAGGCTGCGACAAGTTCTGTGCCTTCTGCGTCGTGCCCTACACCCGGGGTGCCGAGGTAAGCCGCCCGCCGGAGCGGATCCTGCGCGAGGCGCGTGAACTGGTGGAGCGCGGTGTGCGAGAGATCACGCTTCTGGGTCAGAACGTGAACGCCTACCACGGGCGCGGCACGCACGGCGACTGGTCGCTCGCCCGGCTGATCTGGGCACTCAATGACATCGACGGGCTGGAGCGCATCCGCTTCACCACCTCGCACCCCAACGACATGTCCGACGACCTGATCGCGGCACATGGCGAATGTTCCAAACTGATGCCCTATCTCCACCTGCCGGTGCAGTCGGGGTCGGACCGCATTCTCAAGCGGATGAACCGCAAGCATACGGCCGAAGAGTATATCCGACTGATCGAACGCATCCGCGCGGCCCGGCCCGATATTCTCATTTCGGGCGATTTCATCGTCGGCTTCCCCGAAGAGACCGAGGCGGATTTCGAGGACACGCTGTCGCTCATCCGCGCGGTGAACTACGGGCAGGCCTTCAGCTTCAAGTATTCCTCTCGCCCCGGCACACCCGCCGCGGAACGCCCGCTCGTGGACGAGGCCGAGGCATCGGACCGTCTCCAACGGCTCCAGACGCTCATCAACGAACAGGCGCGCAGCGTGCTTGAGGGCATGGTTGGCCGGGAGGTCGGCGTGCTGTTCGAGAAACCGGGGCGGATGCCCGGGCAGATGGTCGGCAAGTCCGACTACCTCCACGCTGTCCACGTGGCGGACGCGGGAATCGCCCCCGGCGATCTCAAGCGAGTGAGAATCACCGAGGCCGGACCCAATTCGCTCGCGGGTTCGCCGGTATAGACCACGCTCACTAACACTAGGAATTGTGTGGATTTTCCCTGTTATTGCAGGCAATCCACACCACTGCGGCCCAATGTCCACATGTCTTGGACGAATTCGATCTCGCCAGCATTTACATAAAGACTTTCATCGGTTTAACCTTCCTCCAATAGATATCGCGCCGTCGCCACGCGGCCATTTTGGGGGATATGGAGTGAAATACCGAGTTATTTCCAGGGTCAGGACTGTGGCTGCCGCCGCCGTCCTCGGGCTCGCCGCCGCTGCCGGGGTGACATCCACGGCCGAGGCGCAATCGCAGGTCACCGTCACCGGCAAGATCAACTGGGGCCTCTGGGTGGACCCGGACGGCTGCATGCACTGGTGGGCCGACGGCGGTGTCGAAGGTTACATGGTGTCGCGCCGCGATCCCAAGACCGGGCGTCACATGTGCCTCGAGAAAAACACCTGTGCCGTGCAGAACACGGACGTGCTTTTCAAGACCGACAGCTACCAGCTGACCGCGCAGGGCCAGCAGTGGCTGCGCCAGTTCTTCGCCGGTGCAGGCGCCTTCGCCTATGCGGTTTACGGTCACACCGACAGCCGCGCGTCCGACGAGTACAACATCCGCCTGTCGCAGAACCGCGCGAACACCGTCGCGCAGGTGGCCCGCCAGTCGGGCGCGGTCGTCGACCGCGTCGTCGGCTTCGGCGAGCGTCGCCCGGTCGCGCCCAACAATTCGGCGGCGAACATGCAAAAGAACCGCCGCGTGGAAATCGTCTGCTACAGGTACCCGAACCCATGAAAATGAAGTCCGCACTCATCGCGCTGCTCGCGCCTGTCGTCGTGGCCGGCTGTTCGGCCACAGCCTATGACGGCGGTGCGCCCAAGCTGGTTGCCACCAACGTCGACCGCACCATCGGCGACTCGCCCGGCCCGCGCGACGGCATCGCCGCCGTCGCCGTGCTCCCGGACGGATGCGAAGCCTGGATTACCGACGACGGCCTCGAAGGCTACGGGGGCGACCGGTCGGACCCGAAGTCGGGCCTGCCGCGCTGCACAAACGAACTCCCGCGCGGCGCCGTCATCGGCGAATGGCGCGTGTCGCCGGACCTTCCGGACTACCTGCCGCGCTGATCCTGCGGCCGGAAAGACATTGACAGGGGCCCGGCCATGCGCCGGGCCCTTTCATTCGGGGCCTCGCGGCTGGCGAGTCGTTCGCAGCCGACAGCCCCGAGGGGAACCTTTCCGGGCGCCGAACGCTTCCAAATATGCACAAGGCGTAATCGGGAGACGCTCCGCGAGCGCCCTTTTTGTATCAGTTGCGTAAATTCCACGCACTAATGCTTGCGTGAACACAGGGTCGGAGGCACCATCATTAGTACAGGCACCCGTGAAACGGAGACATACTTGGGACTTGATGCGCTGAACCCGCCGAAACCCGAAGACATTCACGAAACTCTGCTGGAGTTCCCCGACAACCGATTGCTTATCGACCTGTGCGGGGAATTCGACCGAAACCTCGCCCAGATCGAACACCAGATGAACGTGCACATCCTGCGCCGCGGCAACCAGCTTGCCGTCGTCGGGGACGGTGACGCGCGCGGTCAGGCGGCGGCGGTGCTCCAGGCGCTCTACGCGCGTCTCGAACAGGGCAAGCAGATCGAGGCCGGCGATATCGACGGCGAGATCCGCATGGGCCACGACGAGGCCGAGACACCAGGCCCGGACGCCCAGATGGAGCTGTTCAAGGGCGGGCGGATCGAGATCAAGACCCGCAAGAAACTCGTGGAGCCGCGCACGGACGCGCAGAAAGCCTACGTCAAGAACCTGTTCAAGAAGGAACTGGCCTTCGGGATCGGGCCTGCGGGCACCGGCAAGACCTACCTCGCCGTGGCCGTGGGGGTGAACCTGTTCATCGGCGGACACGTGGACAAGATCATCCTGTCGCGCCCGGCCGTCGAGGCGGGGGAACGCCTGGGCTTCCTCCCCGGCGACATGAAGGACAAGGTCGACCCCTACATGCAGCCGCTCTACGACGCGCTGAACGATTTCCTGCCCGGCAAGCAGGTCGAGAAGCTGATCGCCGAAAAGCGGATCGAGATCGCGCCGCTCGCCTTCATGCGGGGCCGGACGCTGTCCAATGCCTTCGTCGTGCTCGACGAGGCGCAGAACGCCACGACCATGCAGATGAAGATGTTCCTCACCCGCCTGGGCGAGGGCTCGCGCATGGTCATCACCGGCGACCGAAGCCAGGTGGACCTGCCGCGCGGGGTGCAGTCCGGGCTACGCGACGCCGAGAACCTCTTGTCGAACATCGACGAGATCGCGTTCAACTACTTCACCGCGAAGGACGTCGTGCGGCACCACCTCGTCGGCAAGATCATCGACGCCTACGACGCGGCGGATCCGGCGCAGGGCTGACATCGCCACACCTCGAAAGAGCGCGGGTGCCATTGGCCCCCGCGCTTTTTCGTGGGCCCAGCGATCCCGACGATTTGTTCTTGGATTTCTGAACTTTGCGCTATCGTGGGGGAAGCCAGAGGGAGGACGCCATGTATGCCATACGCCGCTTCGCGGTCCGCCACTCACGCCAGTTCGAACGGCTCTACAAGGTATTCGAGGGCGCGTTGGTGCGGCTCGACCCGCTCCTGTCCCGCGTCGGCTATGCCCGGTTGGAGCGCCCCGTCGCCGCCGTCGAGCGCGTGACCAAGGGCCTCCTCTTCGACTGCAAGATGTGCGGCCAGTGTGTGCTCTCGTCCACCGGCATGTCCTGCCCGATGAACTGTCCCAAGCAGTTGCGCAACGGCCCCTGCGGCGGCGTGCGCCCCGGCGGGTTCTGCGAGGTGAAGCCGGACATGCGCTGCGTCTGGGTCGAGGCGTGGGACGGCGCCTCGCGCATGAAGCACGGCAACAAGATCGAGGTCGTCTTGCCCCCCGTGGACCGGCGGCTGGAGGGAAGCTCCGCCTGGCTGCGCGCCAGTCGCGAGCGGGTCCAGCAACTCACCGAGGCGAAGGAGGCGAACCGCACAGCCCTCGCCAGAACGTACCCCGAGGCCCGGGCGAGCGCGCCGACCTCGGCCCCGCTGACCGAGGAAACCCGCAAAGAGGGGGCCGCCCGATGAGCATGTTCTATTCCGACCCGAACGCGATCCGGCCCTATGAGCCGATCCCCGAGGGGCACAAGGCAGGCTCTGTCCTGGAACGCACGCTCAGGGCCGGGGAGTTCGCGGTGACGTCCGAGTTGAACCCGCCCGACAGTGCCGACCCGGAGGACGTCTTTGCCGCCGCCAAGCCGCTGGCCGAGGTGACGGATGCGATCAACGCGACGGACGCGTCTGGCGCCAATTGCCACATGTCGTCTATCGGGATCTGCTCGCTCCTCACCCGCACCGGGCATGGCTCGGTCTACCAGATCTCCTGCCGCGACCGGAACCGGATCGCCATTCAGGGCGACGTTCTGGGAGCCGCCGCGATGGGGGTGCGCAACGTGTTGTGCCTCACCGGCGATGATGTGGGGGCAGGGGACCAACCGGGGGCCAAACCGGTGTTCGACCTCGACAGCGTCTCGCTCATCCGGCTCATCAAGACGATGCGCGACGAGGGGCGGTTCCTGTCGGGGCGCGAAATATCCAAGCCCCCGCGCCTGTTCATCGGCGCGGCCGAGAACCCTTGCGTCGATCCCGTCGATTATCGCGCCGACCGTCTGGCCAAGAAGGTCGAGGCGGGGGCGGATTTCATTCAGACCAACTACATCTTCGACATCCCCCGCTTCGAACGTTTCATGGACCGGGTGCGGGACATGGGGCTCGACAATCGGGTGTTCATCCTTGCGGGCGTTGGGCCGCTGGCGTCGGCCAAGGCGGCGCGGTGGATGCGCTCGAACGTGCCGGGGCTGCACATTCCCGACGCGGTGATCGACCGGCTGGAGAAGGCCGAGAAACCGGGGGACGAGGGGCGCAAGATCTGCGTAGAACTGATCCAGCAGGTGAAGGAGATTGCGGGCGTCTCAGGCGTGCACATCATGGCCTACCGGCGCGAGCATCTGGTCGCCGACATCCTGCGCGAGGCCGGGATCGCGCGGCCGCAGAAAGAGATCGCCTGAGGCCCCGCGTATACACCCCGCGCGATGAGTGATACCTCTCCTCTCGACAAGCTGGAGAGGTGAGGCATGGATTGGACGCCCGAGGATATGGGGTCGCTCGACGGCAAGGTGGCGATGGTCACGGGGACGAGCGGGTTGTGCACCGCGATCGTGACGGGACTCGCGCGCGCCGGGGCGCATGTCATCATGGCGGGCCGCTCGGTCGAACGGGGCGAGGCGGTGCTCGACACGATCCGCGCCGATGTGCCGGGGGCGAAGCTGAGTTTCCGGCAGGTGGACCTCGCCGACCTCGCCTCGGTCAAGGCGTTCACCGCTAAAGCCCTCGCCGAACTCGAGCGCCTCGACATCCTCGTCTGCAATGCCGCCGTCATGGCCGAGCTGGGGCGCAGCGAGACGAAGGACGGGTTCGAGATGATGTTCGGGGTCAATCACCTCGCCCATTTCGCGATGGTGGTCGGTCTGCTCCCGCTCCTGTCGCGGTCGAACGCGCGGGTGGTGTCGCTGTCATCCGGCGCACACAAGTACGGCGAGTTCGATTTCGACGACCTGCAAAGCACCGGAAAGTTCAAGCCGATGGTGGCCTATGGCAAGACCAAGCTCGCCTGCCTGATGTTCTCGCAGGAGCTTCAGCGCCGAAGCGAAGCCCACGGCTGGGGCATCACCTCGGTCGCCGCGCACCCCGGCTTCGCACGCACGCAGGGTGTCCATGACCGCCTGTCCACCGTGCCGGTTCTGGGCTGGGTCGCGGGCAAGACCGTGGTGCCGCTCCTCAGCCATGTGCCCGAAAAGGCTGCCCATGCCATCCTGTTCGCCGCGACTTCGCCCAAGGCGGAGGGTGGCGGGAACTACGGGCCGCAGGCGTGGAACGGCTTGAAGGGGCCGGTCGGCCCGGCCTCGACATCGGACTACGCCAAGCGCACGGACATTGCGGAACGCCTCTGGCAGGCGAGCGAGGACCTGACCGGCGTCCGTCAGGGCGAAGTGATGGCCGATTGAGCGTTCCCGTGACCGCGAAAGCCGGGTAAGAGCGGCGCCATGATCGTGGATGTGGTTCTCGAAGACGAAAGGTGGGAAGCGCTTGGGCTGGAGGCTCTGGCCGAAACCGCATGTTCGGCGACACTCGCCCGCCTCGGCATCGAGGGCGCCGAGATCGCGCTCCTCGCCTGCGACGACGACCGGATCGCCGCGCTCAACACCGAGTTTCGCGACAAGCCGACGCCGACCAACGTGCTGTCATGGCCGTCCGAGGAACGTGGCGCCGACGAGGCGGGGGGTGACCCGTACCCGCCCGAGGACATGGAGCTGGGCGATATCGCCATCGCCTATGACACCTGTGAGCGCGAAGCCGCCGAGGCGAGCAAGCCGATGAGCGAACATGTGACCCACCTGATCGTCCACGGAACCCTTCATCTGTTGGGTTATGACCACATCGACGACAAAGATGCGGCCCTGATGGAAGGGCTCGAGACGGAAATACTTGGCAAGATGGGCATTCGCGACCCATATGGGGAAGCGGAGGCCTGACCTCCGGCCACTTGGAAAGGACAGATGGGCGACACCGACGGCTCTTCTAGCGCGGCGCAGAGCGCGCGCGACGAAGATGAAAACGCAAGGCAAGAGGGCTTCTTCGGACGGATCATCGGGGCATTGAGCCCGACCGAGACCGACGAGGAGGAGCCGGCCGACGAAACCGGGCGCGCGGCGGATGGTGCGCGCAGTCTTCCCCTGGGTATGCTGAACCTGCGGCGGATGCGCGTCGAGGACGTGATGATCCCCAAGGTCGAGGTGGTGGCGGTGCCCGAGGACATCTCGCTCCCCGACCTCGTGGAGAAATTCCGCGAATCCGGCAATACCCGGCTGCCCGTCTTCCGCGGCACGCTGGATACGCCCGTGGGCCTCGTCCACCTTAAGGATTTCGCGCTCAAGCACGGCTTCAACGGCGACAGTCCGGACTTCTTCCTCGGCGACCTCGTGCGCCCGCTGATCTACGCGCCGCCCTCCATGCCCATCGGGGTTCTGCTGCAGAAGATGCAGACGGACCGGATGCATATGGCGCTCGTCATCGACGAATACGGCGGGGTCGACGGCCTTGTCACGCTCGAGGACCTCGTCGAGCAGGTCATCGGCGAGATCGAGGACGAACACGACCTCGAAGAGGGCGCGCTGTGGATGCAGGAATCCTCAGGCGCATGGCTCGTCGAGGCGCGTGCCCCGCTGAGCGAGTTCGAAGAGGCCACCGGGCTCACCCTCTTCACCGAGGAGATCGAAGAGGAGGAGATCGACACGCTGGGCGGCCTCGTCTTTCTCGAAGCGGGCCGGGTGCCCGCGCGCGGCGAAGTGATCGAGCATGAATCCGGTGCGGAATTCGAGGTGGTGGACGCCGACCCGCGCAGGATAAAGAGGCTCAGGGTCAGGATGCCGGGCGAAGCTGGGGAGTAATCCATGCGCGCGCAGATGCAGCGCCTCGCGGGGGCGAAGTGGAAAGGGCTGCTTGCAGCCCTTTTCTTTGGCGGCATCGCCGCGATCGGGCAGGAACCGTTCAAGATCTACTCGGTGAGCGTCGTGGCCTTCGCGATGGGGCTCGGGCTCGTCCTGGAGGCGCCGACGTGGAAGCGGGCGGGGCTTCTCGCATGGATGGTCGGCACCGGGTATTTCATCGTCGGATGGAGCTGGCTGGTCCAGCCCTTCCTCGTCGATGTCCGCGCGCATGGCTGGATGGCGCCCTTCGCGGTCGTGCTCCTCTCCGCCGCGATGTCGAGCTACTGGGGCGTGGCCGCCGCGCTCGCCCATGCCGTCCGGCCGCGTCTGCGCTGGATCGCGTTGCCGATCGCGCTGGGGCTTGCCGAATACGTGCGCGGCTGGGCCTTTACCGGGTTTTCCTGGGGTGGGCCGGGGCTCATCTGGATCGAGACGCCGGTTGCCCAACTCGCGGCCTGGATCGGCGCCTATGGCCTCGGCTGGGTCACGCTGCTCTTCGCCTCGGGCATCTACGTCGCGATCTACGGGCGGTGGCGCATGGCGACGCTCCTCGCGTCGGGCGTGGTCCTCGCGGGTCTCGGGTTTCTCGCCGACCAGCGCCCGCTGCCCGAACGGGCCGACGCGCCCGTCGTACGCCTGATCCAGCCGAACGCGCCGCAGCATCTCAAGTGGGACCAGGACTGGGTGATGACGTGGTTCGAGCGTGGTGTTGCGCTGACGGCGGCGGAGCCGGAGGGGCCCGAACCCGACCTCGTGGTATGGCCCGAGAGCTCGATCCCCACGCTTCAGGGGCAGGCCCCCGCGCTCGAAGCGCAGGCCTATGAGGCGGCGCAGCCCGCGCAGCTTATTGCAGGCATACAGCGCCGCGTGGGTGCGACCTACCGCAATTCCATCGTCGCCTATGCGGGCCCGGCCGAGCCTGGGTGGGTCTACGACAAACATCACCTGGTCCCGTTCGGGGAATTCGTGCCGTTCGGCGACCTGCTGGCCAAGGTCGGCATCCGCGGTCTCGCCCAACAGGAGGGGTACGGGTTTTCCGAAGGCACGGGGCCGGAAATGCACCAGCTGTCCGGCGATCTCGGCGCGGTCATCCCTCTCGTCTGCTACGAGGCGATCTTTCCGCGCGACATCCGGGGGGCTGAGGGGCGGGCGGACTGGATCCTGCAGGCGACCAACGACGCGTGGTACGGCACCTTCTCCGGCCCGCAGCAGCACCTGATCCAGGCGCGCTTCCGGGCGATCGAGTTCGGCCTGCCGCTCGCGCGCGCCGCCAACACCGGCATCAGCGCGATGATCGACGCGAAGGGCAACGTGACGGCCTCGCTGCCACTCAACGAGGCGGGGTTTCTCGACGCGGCACTCCCCGCGCCGATGCCCGAGACGGTCTATGCCCGGATCGGTGATCTGCCCTTCATTGTGGCGCTTTCGGCGCTGTTCGCGGGGCTTCTGGCCTTCGCGCGGCGCAAATCCGTTGACCCGGTTGCGGCGCCCCTGTAACGCAAGGTGACCCAACCGCCACAACGGCTTCCTGACGTGGCGGGGATATCATAACGGAGCACTTTTCATGGCACGATCCAACTACGTCTTCACCTCGGAATCCGTTTCCGAGGGCCACCCGGACAAGGTCTGCGACCGGATTTCCGACGCCGTCCTCGACGCCTTCCTCACCGAGGATCCCTTCTCCCGCGTCGCTTGCGAAACCTTCGCGACCACCGACCGCGTGGTGATCGGCGGTGAGGTGCGCGGACCCGGCAGCGTCATCGAACGGGTGGAGGAGATCGCGCGCGAGTGCGTCAAGGACATCGGCTATGAGCAGAAGGGCTTCCACTGGGCCAACATGACCGTGGACAACTACCTTCACGCCCAGTCCGCCGACATTGCGCAGGGCGTGGATGCGGCCGGGGACAAAGACGAGGGCGCCGGGGACCAGGGCATCATGTTCGGCTTCGCGACGGACGAAACGACCGCGCTCATGCCGGCCCCGATCCTCTATGCCCACAAGATCCTCAAGCGTCTGGCGGAAGCGCGCAAGTCGGGCGAAGCCCCGCAGCTCGGCCCCGACGCCAAGAGCCAGCTTTCTGTGCGCTACGAGAACGGGCAGCCCGTCGCCGTGACCTCGCTCGTCCTGTCGACGCAACACCTCGACGCGACGATGACCTCGGACGACGTGCGCGCGCTGGTGACGCCCTACATCAACGAGGTGATCCCGGACGAATGGATCACAGACGAAACTGAATGGCACGTGAACCCGACGGGCAAGTTCGTGATCGGCGGTCCGGACGGTGACGCGGGCCTCACGGGGCGCAAGATCATCGTGGACACCTACGGCGGTGCCGCGCCCCACGGCGGCGGCGCCTTCTCCGGCAAGGACCCGACCAAGGTGGACCGCTCGGCGGCCTATGCCGCGCGCTACCTCGCCAAGAACGTCGTCGCGGCGGGCTTGGCCAACAAATGCACGCTCCAGCTGTCCTACGCTATCGGGGTGGCCAAGCCGCTGTCGATCTACGTGGATACCCACGGCACCGGCAAGGTCGAGGAAGCGGCGATCGAGAAGGCCGCGGCGGAGGTCATGAATCTCACCCCGCGCGGTATCCGCGAGCATCTGGGCCTCAACAAGCCCATCTTCCAGCGCACTGCGGCCTACGGCCACTTCGGGCGCCCGGACGAGGATGACGGCGGGTTCTCCTGGGAAAAGACGGACCTGGTCGACGCGCTCAAAGCGGCGGTCTGATCCCCTCCGACATGTGAAAAAGGCCCCGGCAGAGCGCCGGGGCCTTTTTCTTTTTGCTTTCCAAGCGGTCCGAGGACCCTGGAGAAGCGCCGACCTCACTCCGCCGGGACGAAGGCGGCGTCGCCGCGCTTCACGGACACCTTGCCGGGGCCGAAGGCCACGACCATCAGCATACCGCCCGCGATCGTCACGTTCTTCATGAACGAGATCACTTGGGCCTGCGCGGCCATCGCGTCTTCCATGCCGAAGGACGGGACGAGGTGGAAGAGCAGGCCGGAGAGGAGCGAGAAGCCGGCGAGAAGGAAGGCCGCCGTGCGCGCCTGCCAGCCAACGAGGAGGGCGATGCCGCCGCCCAGTTCGACGATGATGGCGAGGGGCAGGAGCCACGGGGCCACGCCCATCGCCTCCATGTAACCCTGCGTGCCGGCGTAGCCGGTGATTTTCTGGAAACCCGAGATGATGAACATCGCGGAGAGAAGGACGCGCGCGAGCGGCGCGGCGTAGGCGAGTGTCTGTGCGTTCATGGTCCTGATCCTTTGGTTCTGCCCCGTTGGGCGGTGGACAGGAAATGCCGCGTCGCGGCGGAATGCACCATTCCCGATTTTCAGACAGCTATTGTGCGCGGGGGAACATGTTGATCCGCCCGGCGCCTGCGGGTATCCCGCCCGCCATGACAGACACCAGACATCAGAGCGGCGCGCCGTGGCGCAACTTCTACGGCCGGTTCAAGGCCAAGGGGCTGCGCGACAGCCAGCAGGCCTATCTCGACGAGGATCTGCCGAAGCTCTCGCCCGGCCCTGTGAGGTGGGACGAGAACCCGGAGCGCGATCCGCTCGACCTGGCCACGCTTTTCGGTGGGCGCGATGTCTGGCTCGAGGTCGGCTTTGGCGGGGGCGAGCACCTCGTCCACCAGGCCGAGGCGAACCCGGAGGTCGGCCTGATCGGCTGCGAGCCGTTCATCAACGGCGTCGCGATGCTCCTGGGCAAGCTGCGCAAGTCCGATGCGACGAACGTCCGGGTCCACCCCGGCGACGCGCGCGACCTGTTCGACGTGCTGCCGGACGGCTCGATCTCCAAGGCCTTCCTGCTCTACCCCGACCCCTGGCCCAAGGCGCGCCACCACCGCCGCAGGTTCGTCACGCCCGAGCACCTGGAACCGCTTCACCGCGCGCTGAAACCCGGGGCCGAGTTCCGCGTGGCGACGGACATCCCCGACTACGTGCGCCAGACGCTCGAGGAGGTGCCGAAGGCCGGGTTCGAGTGGCTGGCCGAAGGCCCGGCCGACTGGCGGACCCCGTGGGACGACTGGCTGTCGACGCGCTACGAGCAGAAGGCCCTGCGCGAGGGCCGGGTGCCGCATTACCTCACCTTCCGCCGCGTCTGAGCCCCGCCGACAAACGGGCGTGGACGGCGTTATGCGCCTGCGCTATCAGCGCCGGGACGCAGCGAGGAGGCACCCATGTCCGGCCACGGCACCCCGATCCCGATGACCAGCCGCAAATCCGGCCCGCTCAAGGGCGTGGCCGAGGTGCCGGGGGACAAGTCGATCAGCCACCGTTCGCTCCTCCTCGGGGCGATGGCCGTGGGCGAGACCCGCGTGACCGGGTTGCTCGAGGGTGAAGACGTGCTCGCGACCGCCGCCGCCATGCGCGCCTTCGGCGCCGAGGTCGAACGGCAGGGCGATGGCGAATGGCGGGTGAACGGCGTGGGCGTGGGCGGCTTTGCCGAGCCTGAGAACGTGATCGACTGCGGCAATGCGGGCACCGGCGTGCGCCTCATCATGGGCTGCATGGCGACCTCGCCGATCACCGCGACCTTCACCGGCGATGCCTCGCTCCGCTCGCGTCCTATGGGGCGTGTGACCGACCCCATCGCGCTCTTCGGTGCGCAGAGCTACGGGCGCACCGGGGGGCGGCTGCCAATGACCGTGGTCGGCGCGCGCAATCCGGTTCCCGTGCGTTACAAGACACCGATGGCGTCCGCGCAGGTGAAATCCGCCGTGCTGCTCGCAGGCCTGAACGCGCCCGGCGAGACCGTGGTGATCGAGGCCGAGGCGACGCGCGACCACACCGAGCGGATGCTGGCTGGCTTCGGCGCGGAGCTGTCGGTCGAGGACACCGACGAAGGCCGCGTCATCACGCTGGTCGGTCAGCCGGAGCTGAAGCCCCAGACCATCGCCGTGCCACGCGATCCGTCGTCGGCTGCGTTTCCGGTCTGCGCGGCCCTGATCGTGCCGGGGTCCGACGTCCTTGTGCCGAACATCGGTCTCAACCCGACCCGTGCGGGGCTGTTCACCACGCTGATCGAGATGGGCGCGGACCTGACCTATGAGAACGAGCGCGAAGAGGGGGGCGAGCCGGTGGCCGACCTGCGCGCACGTTTCTCGCCCGACATGAAAGGTATCCGCGTGCCGGAAGAGCGGGCGGCGAGCATGATCGACGAATACCCGGTACTCTCCGTGGTCGCGGCTTTTGCCACCGGCAAGACCGAGATGGTCGGCGTCCACGAGTTGCGCGTGAAGGAAAGCGACCGGATCGACGCGATGGCGCGGGGGCTCGAGGCCAACGGGGTCACGGTCGAGGAAGGCGACGACTTCATGACCGTGCACGGCATGGGGCCGGACGGAGTTCCCGGTGGTGGCACGGCGGCCGCGCGGCTCGACCACCGGATCGCGATGAGTTTCATGGTCCTGGGGATGGCGGCGCGAGAGCCCGTGAGCGTGGACGATGGCCAGCCCATCGCCACCTCTTTCCCGATTTTCGAACCGCTCATGGCGGGCCTCGGCGCCCGGATCGACCGCACCGCAGACTAGGGTGGCAACTTCGGTCTGGCGGCAAAGCCTTTGGCTGCTATCGTGCCCGCGACGGGTGTGATGGAGACGGGGACATGACGCGACGAACGATTTTCTGGGCGATGCTGGCGGTGACGCTCGCGGTCTACGTGCTGCTCGTCGCCGTGGTCGGACCGCCGATGACCGATCTCGCCAACGGGGCGCCGATCCCGGACCTGCGCGCGACGGGCTACGACGCGGTCGACCTCGCCACCCTGCTCGCGCAGGCCGAGCCGGGCTTCGCCGATGCCTATGCGGAAGTATCGCGCAGTTGGGACCGGGCGGTACCAGTCCTCTTCGCCCTGACCTTCGGCTACGGGCTGTGGATCGCGGGCGGCGTCTGGCGCGTGCTGGTCGTCGTGCCGGTGCTCATGGGGGCCGCCGACCTTGCCGAGAACACGTTGGTGACGCGGTTGCTACTCGCCGGTCCGGAGGGCCTTGATCCGGTGGTGGTGGCCTATGCCAGCACATTCACGATGGCGAAATGGGGCCTGCTGCCGGTCTCGATCTTGCTCCTCGTGACGAGTTTCTTCAAAAGGCGGCCAGAGACGAGCGAGGTATAGGATTTGGGGTTCACGGTCGCCATCGACGGACCCGCCGCGGCGGGCAAGGGCACGATTTCGCGCGCGGTGGCTGCGCATTTCGGCTTCGCGCATCTCGACACCGGGCTGATCTACCGCGCGGTGGGCAAGCGCGTGCTGGACGGCGAGGCGCCGCTTGACGTGGCGCGCTCGCTCAGGGCCGAGGACCTCGACGCGACGGGATTGCGCACGCCGCAGGTCGCGCAGGCGGCGAGCCGCGTGGCGGTCGAGTCCGAGGTGCGCGAGGCGCTGGTGGATTTCCAACGCGCCTTCGCGATGCGTGACGGGGGCGCGGTGCTGGACGGGCGCGACATAGGGACGGTGATCTGCCCGGAGGCGCCGGTGAAGCTCTTCGTCACCGCCAGCCCCGAGGTGCGGGCGGTGCGCCGCCACAAGGAATTGCTCGAGACGGGCCATGACGCGGGCTACGACAGCGTGCTGGCGGACGTGCGCGCGCGCGACGAACGTGACCGGAACCGGACCGCCGCGCCGCTCAGACCCGCCGATGACGCGGTGACGATCGACACGAGCCACATGTCGATCGACGAGGCCGTGGCGGCCGCGATTGCGGTCGTGACGAAGGCACGCGGGGGCTGAGAAGCTGACGAAGGCACGCGAGGGCTGAGAAGCTGACGAAGGCGCGCGGGGGCTGAGGGGTTTCGCCCCGCGGCGCCGGGCGACCCCGGGGGGGGGGGGGGGGGGGGGGGGGGGGGGGGGGGGGGGGGGGGGGGGG
>CAXRHZ010000047.1:0-47079 GCA_964230745.1 Maritimibacter sp.
GGGGGGGCTCGGCCCCCGCACCCCCGAGGTTTCTTGAAACGAAGAAGATACAGAAGGGTCGACCCTTCTGGCCCGTGGGTCATACCGCCGGTCAGGCGCGGCAGTCGTAAAAGCCGCGGTATCCGGCGGTGTAGCCTGCATCGAGCGACAGGACCATGTCGGCCTCGGCCCGCTCCGCAGGCTGCCCGATCGCGCCGCCTCCCGGCCCCGCCAGCCGAATCTCGGCCCCGTCCGTGCGGAAGGTGCCCTCCTGTGTTTGGGGCAGTCGGACGAGGTCGCCGCTGATCCGGATCAGCGCAACCTGCTCCCCGTCGACGGTTCCCATGGCCGCCGAGGGCGGGCTGTCGGTGGTGAAGGTGAACCGGCAGGCCGCACCCTCGGGCAGGCCGGTTTCGATCTGCTCGGGCGAGAGCGGCTCAACGTCGAGGGTCGCGATGTCTGGTGTGCGCAAGGCCGCGTCCAGCTCCACGACCTCGGGCGCCGGCTCGGACCCCCGATCGGCCGCATCGCCCCGCGCTTCGATATCGTCGATCAGGTAGCGCATCTCGGCGATTTCCTTGTTCTGCGCATAGACGATCCCCTCGGCCAGATGCCGCACGCGCGGATCGGACAGGTTCGACCGGTTCGACGTCATGATCGCAATGGAATGGTGCGGGATCATCGCCCGCATGTAGGACAGGTCGCCCACCGTCGCCTGGCTGCGCACGAGCCACAGCATCGCGCCAAAGACGACCACGGCACCGGCAAATATCGCGGTGTTGATCGCGCGGCTTTCATACATGCCAAGCATGTAGGCGAGCATGACGATCGCCATCGTCGCGCCCATGAGCACGGCCATGTAGACCCGGGTTTCGGAAAAGAACACGTGCCCCCAGAGGAACGTGTTGAGATACATCAGGATGAACATCACGACCGTCGAGGTCGCGATCATCGCGGCGAATTTCCAGTAGGACACAGGGGCCTCCCTTCTCACGCTGGTTTCGCGAGGTGATGGGAGGCAAACGACCTTCCAGCGCTGGAAGGTTCCAGAATGCCCTTATTTCTTGGCGCGTACGGTCTGCAGGAGCGGCATGAGGTTCGACATGTCCGGCCCGCGGTTCATCCCCGTCACGGCCTTCCGGAGCGGCATGAACAGGCCCTTGCCCTTGCGGCCCGTCGCCTCTTTCACCGCATCGGTCCACGTCTTCCACGTCGTGTCGTCATAGGGCGGTTCGGGGAGGAGCGGCATGGCGGTCGCGATCATCTCGCGATCCTCGTCGTCGATCAGCGGCTCGGCCCCGTCCCGGCAGAGGGCCCACCAGCCCTCGAGGTCCTTGAGCGTGGTGATGTTCTCGCGCGTGACGTCCCAGAACCGGGGCGCGAGTTCGTCCGGCACGCCCAGTGCGCGGATGTTGCCGGCCACCGTGTCGAACGGTTTGGCGGCGTTGATATGCGCGGTCAGCGGCATCAGGTCGCGTTCGTCGAACTTGGTGGGCGCGGAGCCGAAAGTGGACAGGTCGAAGCCCTCAACCACTTCGTCGATGCTCGACCGCAACTCCACCGGCTGCGACGAGCCCAACCGCGCCATGAGCGAGATGAGGGCCATCGGCTCAACCCCGGCAGCGCGCAGGTCGCGCAGGGACAGCGTGCCGAGACGTTTCGACAGCGCCTCGCCCTGCGGGCCGGTCAGCAGCGAATGGTGTGCGAAAGAGGGGACATTCCCGCCCAGCGCCTGAATGATCTGGATTTGCGTGGCGGTGTTGGTCACGTGGTCGGAGCCGCGCACCACGTGGGTGATGCCGAAGTCGACGTCGTCGCAGACGCTGGCAAGCGTGTAGAGGAACTGCCCGTCCGCGCGGATCAGCACGGGATCCGACACGCTCGCCGCGTCGATGGAGATGTCGCCGAGGATGCCGTCATTCCACTCGATACGTTCGTGATCCAGCTTGAAGCGCCAAACACCGTCGCCACGCTCAGCGCGCAGGGCGGCTTTCTCGTTCTCCGACAGGGCCAGTGCCGAGCGGTCATAGACCGGCGGCTTGCCCATGTTGAGCTGCTTCTTGCGCTTGAGGTCCAGCTCGGTCGGCGTCTCGAACGCCTCGTAGAACCGGCCCTTCTCGCGCAGCTCGTCGGCGGCCGCGTTGTAACGGTCGAGCCGGTCGGATTGACGCTCGACCCGGTCCCATGTGAGGCCCAGCCACTCCAGATCCTCCATGATCGCATCCGCGTATTCCTGCTTCGACCGCTCCGGGTCGGTGTCGTCGAGACGCAGGATGAACTCGCCGCCGGCCTTGCGCGCGATCAGGAAGTTGAACAGCGCGGTGCGCAGGTTGCCGACGTGGATGTAGCCCGTGGGAGAGGGCGCAAAACGGGTCGTGGTCATGGGTATCTCCTTGGCCTTGCCCTTTTTCACAAGCGGCGGGGTTTGTCCATGCACTCGCGCTGGACGCGGGCCGTCCCCTGCCCCATGTAGGAAGGATGACGGACGGATTGCCCCCCTCGCTGGAAGAGATCGAGACCATCGCCCACGACACGGTCGAGGCGCTGCCGGATGCGTTTCGCGGCCCCGCGCGCACCGTCGCGATCCGGGTGGAGGATTTCCCATCGGACGACATGCTCGCCTCGCTGGAGATGGAGAGCCCGTTCGAGCTCACGGGTCTTTACGAGGGCATCCCGCTCACCGAGAAATCCGTCTTCGATCAACCGGGCGGGCCGGACGTGATCTGGCTCTTCCGACGTCCGATCCTGGACGAATGGGCCGACCGGGCGGATGTCGAGATCGGGGCGCTGGTGGCCCATGTCATGGTGCATGAACTGGCGCATCACTTCGGCTGGTCGGACGACGACATCGCCTCCATCGACCGCTGGTGGGAATGATCAGGTCCCCGTCACAGGGTATTTCTTCGCCAGATCGTCGAGCCCGGTGCGGATGAGCTCGCGCAGCACGCCCTCGTCCACATCCGCCAGCTTGTTGAGGTAAAGGCACGACTTGCCCAGCTTGTGCTTGCCCAGCCGGTCGAGCATTGCGCCGTAATTCTGATACCCCGGCATGATGTAAATGGCGAGGTTCGCCTTGCGCGGGCTGAATCCCGTGGCGCACATGTCGCCCTCGCGCCCGCTGTCGTATTTGTAGTGATACGATCCGTAGCCGATGATCGACGGCCCCCACATCTGCGGCGCCCATCCCGTCACCTCGCGGAAGATCGCGTCGAGCGCATGGGCGTCCTCGCGCCTACGCGCCGGTTCCGCGCTGTCGATGAACTCCGAAACCGCCGCATCCGTTGGCCGCGTCTTGTTCTCGGTCATGGCTCCTCCTCACATTGCCGTGAACACACCATCTCACCGACGTTATCATATCACCGGGCAGACCGCCCGCGTCTTGACGGGAGACGACCATGACACGCGATACCAGCCCGGTCATCACGCGCCGACAGGTGATGATGGGCGCGGCGGCCCTGCCGCTGACCACCGGCCCGGCGCTCGCCGCGGCGGATTTCATGATACCGGCCACCACCGGGTTCAAGCGCTTCAAGCTGGGCGAATACGACGTGGTCACCCTGCTGGCCGGGACGCAGAGGCTCGAAAACCCGCACGCCTGGTTCGGGCTGAACGCGAGCGAGGAGGATTTCGCCGCAGCCGCCGCCGCCGCGCGCATCCCGACCGAGTGGTCCCAGACCTTCTTTACCCCGACCCTCGTCAACACCGGCGACTCCCTCGTGCTTTTCGACACCGGGCCCGAGGCCGCCGGGACCATCGCCGCGCTGGAGGCGGCCGGATATTTCGTCGAGGACGTGGACGTGGTGGTCCTCACCCACATGCACGCCGACCACATCGGCGGGCTGCACGGCCCCAATACGCTCACCTTTCCCAACGCGCGCTATGTCTGCGGCAGTCTGGAATACGACGCCTGGGACGACACGGGGGCCGAGGACTTCGACCAGCTGGTTGTCCCGCTCGCCGAACAGACGACCTTCGTCTCGGACGGGCAGGAGGTGGTGCCGGGCATCACGGCGGTGGAGGCATTCGGCCATACGCTCGGCCACATGGCCTTCATGGTGGAAAGCGCGGGCAAGCAGCTCCTGATCGGGGGCGATTTCGCGATCCACTACGTCTGGTCGCTCGCCTACCCGGAGTGGGAAGTGCGCACGGACGAGGACAAGGAACAGGCGGCCAAGACCCGGCGCAGGCTGCTCGAGATGCTCGCCTCCGAAGAGATGCCCTTCATCGGCTACCATATGCCGTGGCCCTCGGTCGGCTTCGTCGAAGCCCGCGACGACGGCAGCTTCCTCTACCTGCCGGAGACCTACCAGCTGCGCGGCTGACGGCTCAGGCGCGGTGCGCGCCCTCGGCCAGGCCCGAGACGAAGTCGAGCACCTCGGCGGGCGACTTGCCCTTGCCGATCAGGTCCACGATGGCGGAGCCGACGACCGCGCCGTCCGCCACGCTGGCGATGGCCTCGGACCGCTCCGGCGTCTTGATTCCGAAGCCCACGATGACCGGCAGGTCGGTGTGGGTCTTGATCCGCGCCACCTCCGGCCCGACGTCGCCCGCTTCGGCCTCCGCGGAGCCCGTGATCCCGGTGATCGACACGTAATAGACGAAGCCCGACGTGTTGCTCAGCACCTTGGGGAGGCGCTTGTCGTCCGTCGTGGGCGTGGCGAGCCGGATGAAATTCATTCCGGCCTTCTGGGCGGGGATGCACAGCTCGTCATCCTCCTCTGGCGGCAGGTCCACGACGATCAGCCCGTCGATCCCCGCCGCTTTCGCGTCATCGAGGAACGTCTCCACGCCGCGCGAATAGATCGGGTTGTAATAGCCCATGAGCACGATGGGCGTCGTGTCGTCGCCCTTGCGGAACTCGGTGGCCATCGCGAGCGTCTTTTCCAGCGTCATGCCGCCCTCCAGCGCGCGCTGACCGGCGCGCTGGATGGTGGGACCGTCGGCCATAGGGTCGGTGAACGGCAGGCCGAGCTCGATGATGTCCACGCCCGCGCCCGGCAGGCCCTTCATCACCTCGAGCGACGTCTCGGTATCCGGGTCGCCCGCCATGATATAGGCCACGAAAGCCTTCTTCCCCGCGTCGCGCAGAGCCGCGAATTTGTCGTCGATGCGTGTCATGGTCGGTCCCTTTTTCCGTCCCGCCGTGATTGCGTCAACGGCGTGGGAAAATCAACCGCGATCGGCGATGACAGCCTCGCCGCCTCGCGGATGTGGCGCGCCCGCGCGCCCCTCTTTCGGGGCACCGCCCGAAGCCTCTTGCACGAAACCTGCCTAGCCCCGCCCGATGAAGGGCATCTTGGTCGCCATCAGTGTCATGAATTGCACATTCGCCTCGGCGGGCAGCGTGGCCATGTTCAGCACCGCATCCGCGACGAGGCCCACGTCCATCGACGGCGGCGGCGCCTCGCCCGCCGCGCGCGCCTTCTCCACGATCCCGTCGAGAAGCTCGGTGCGCGCATTGCCGATGTCGATCTGCCCGCAGGCGATGTCGAAGGGCCGGCCGTCGAGGCTCAGGGTCTTGGTCAACCCGGTGATCGCATGTTTGGTGGTAGTGTAGGTCGCAGACCCCTCGCGCGGCGCATGGGCCGAGATCGAGCCGTTGTTGATGATCCGCCCGCCCTGCGGGTCCTGCCGGCGCATGAGGCCGAAGGCCGCCCGCGCGGCATAGAACATACCGTCGAGGTTCACCGCTCGCGCCCGGTGCCAGTCGTCGAGCGATATCTCGTCGATGGGCGCGGCGGGGGTGAAGATACCGGCGTTGTTGAACAGCACGTCCAGCCGCCCGGCCCGCGCCGCGAAATCCTTGAACAGCTCCGCCACCGCCCCCGGATCGGTCACGTCGCCCGGAAGGACGACGGCGTTCGCCTGCCCCGCCGCGACCTCCTCCAGCTTGTCCTGCCGCCGGGCCATCAGACCCACGGTCCAGCCCGCGCCCAGGAACCGCTCGGCACAGGCGCGGCCGATCCCGCCCGATGCGCCGGTGATCAGGATGCTACTCATCCGCCGTCTCCGCCTCCAGCTTGAGCCGGGCCACGGGCTCCGGCAGGTCCGCGACGCCCAAAGCCTCGGCAGGCCGGGCGAGCGCATAGCGCGTGCACCAGAACAGCCGTTCCTCGGCCCGCGTGATCGCGACATAGGCCAACCGTTTCCACAACGGCACGCCCGCCTCGCTGCGTCCCATGTAGGCCGCCGCCGACAGGTCCGGCGCGAACACCTGAACGTCGCGCCACTGGCTCCCCTGTGCCTTGTGGATCGTCACCGCCGCACCGTGAAGAAACGCGGCGCCCATGTTGGCGGCAAAGGGAATGAATGGCTCGTCCTCGTCCAACTGCTCGATCTTCACGATCGAGGCGACCGAGATGTTGGGGTCCTCCGCCCCCACCACGTGGACGCGGCTGAACCCGGGCTTCTTGCCCTCGCCCCGGAAGACAACCTGCGCCCCCTTGATGAGCCCCCGCGCCTCCAGGTCGATGCGCTTCTTGCGATGCTTGAGCGGCAGTTCGATCCCGTCGCAGATCAGCGGCTCACCCGGCATCAGCCGGTCCCCCGGCGCGCCGTGGGCCGCGCGAAAGGCGTGGATCAGCCGGATGCGCGTCTTGTTGCGCCAGACCAGGACGGGCGAACGCGCCATCATGTCCGCATCCACCCGCGGCGCGATGACGACCCGGTCATCCTTCCCCGCAGCCTGATGCACCAGCCGCTCGAACGCGTTGAAATCCACGCTCTCGTCTCCCAGCGCGTGGGCGAGGTCGAGGATCGGGTTGTCGGTCTCCTGCCGATGCACCCGCGACAGCGTCATCACCGACGGCTTGGGAAGCCGGTCGAACACCATCTCGCCGGACTGGCCGACGGGGGCGAGCTGCGCCGGATCGCCGAACAGGACGAGCGTCGGAAAGATCTCCCGCAGATCCTCGAACTGCTTCTCGTCGAGCATGGAGGATTCGTCGATGAACCCGATGTCCAGCGGGTCCTCCCGTCGCTTCCAGCCGGTGATGAAATCCGACCCGCGCAGACCGGCCGCCGCCAGCGCGCCCGGAATGGATTTCTGGGTCTGGTAGAAGGCATAGGCCCGGTCCAGCGCCGCCTCTGTCAGCGCCTCGATCTCGGGCCGCTCCGCCTGCCCGGCCAGCCATTCCGCGATCTGCTCGTATTCCGGGTCGTAGACCGGGGTGTAGAGGATGCGGTGGATGGTCGTGGCAGGCACGCCCCGGCGGCGCAGCACGCTCGCCGCCTTGTTCGTCGGGGCCAGAATGGCGAGCGTGCGCTTGTCCTTGCGCTTGCGCCCCTCCCAGTCGCCCGAGACGACTTCGACCCCCGCCTCTTCCAGCGCCGCGTAAAGCTGCGCGAGGAGCAGCGTCTTGCCCGACCCGGCCTTGCCGATCACCGCCATGACCCGGGCCTTTCCCTCGGCCATCGGGGTCAGATGGCCCTCGTCGATATCGACCCCCGCGGCGCGCAGAAGCTCCGCCACGCGGTCGTGAGCCTCGGCCTGGTCGTCGGAAAGCTGAAGGGTGGGAAGCGCCATGCGCCGACCCTATCCCGCCCTCCCGGCGAGGGCCACCCGGATCACACCGCCTGGGCGAGCTCCGGGGCGGCCCCGCCCAGCATGAGCGAATAGCGCAGCCAGCCCAGCGATGTCTCCCGGTCCACCCCGACCTTTGCGAGCGTGGGCGCAAAGGCGGCCGCGTCCATCGACCACAGCCCGACCCCGATCGCATCGCGCCCCGTGCCGGACCGCCCCAGCACCTCGGGCTCCAACCCCATCAGGCGATAGATCCGTTCCATCCGCGCATCGAACACGCCCACGTAATGCTCGAGGTCGAACCGCGCCATCAGCTCCCCGGCGCCCAGCGCAAGCGCGGGCGCCACCCGCCGGTCCGCACCGGGCGACAGGCAGAACCGCGTGCATTCCCAGATGAAGGGCGAGGTGATCGGTTCGCCGTCGTTGAGAAACCCGAAATGCTCGTTCACCATCGTGCGGCCCGTCGTCGGCAGGAACCGCATGGAGCCGCCATGGGCCCCGTCAGGCCCCTCCCAGATCACGTAGAGCGGGTTCAGCGCGTCGTACTGGTCGCGCTCCTCCCCTGCGTCATCGACCGTCACGTCCCAACGCAGCCGGCGCGCGAACTGCTCGGTCCTGTCGGTGAACATGGTCCGCGCAAGGCGCGGGAAGCGGTCAAGCTCGCTCGCGTAAAGGTATCTCAGCATGAGGGGTCTCCCGTTCATCCGTCCGGGATCACCCTGCCCACCGGATGTTTAACGCCGCCTGACCCATGCGGTCGCCGCCCCTTTATGATCCCTTACCCCACCGTTCGCCGCTTCCCATTCCCGCGCCCCTGCGCCACTCTCCGGCGCAAAGACCGACAAAGGAAACGCCATGCCATATCACGTCCCCTCCTCGCTCACCCTCGCCGAGGCCGAGGCCATCGCCGACGGCGCTTTCGCCTTCGCCGCCCGCAACGACCTCGCGCCCCTGGCCCTCGTGGTCTTCGACGCGGGCGGCAACGTCGTCCTGTCGAAACGGCAGGACGGCGCGGGCGCGACCCGGCTCGCGGTCGCCCATGCCAAGGGCGCGGGTGCGGCGGGCATGGGCGTGCCCTCGGCGAACCTCTTCGCGATGTTCAAGGACAACCCGGGCTTCGCCGCCGCCATCTCCGTCGCCGCGAAAGGCGACTTCGCCGCCCAACCTGGCGGCGCGCTCATCGTCCACGGCGACACGGTGAAGGGCGCGGTCGGCATCTCCGGCGACACGGGCGACAAGGACAACGCCGCCGCCATCGCGGGGATCGAGGCGGCCGGCCTCACCGCCGCCACCTGATCCTTCTTCGTTTTCGAAATACTTCGGTGGGGGTGTGGGGGAGGCAGCGCCTCCCCCACCCGTCGCGGCGCAAATCCTGCGCGGGCGCCAGCCCGCACAATTTGAAACCTCAGACGATGATAATCCCGGTGGACAGCGCGCGCGCCACCGCGTGGGTCGTGTTGAGCGCGCCAAGCTTGTGGCGAGCGCTCTCGATGTAGACCCGCAGCGTGTGCTCCGAGATACCCAGCTCCGCCGCCGCCTGTGCGCGTGACAGGCCGCGGGCGAGACAGCGGATCGCGGCGAGTTCCCGGGGGCTCAGGCTCGGGGAGGCCACGCCCTCCGCCCCTTCGAACTCCAGCGCACGCCGGTTGAACTCGTGCGCCAGCACGATGAGGTCGCGGCTGTTTTCCTCGATGAACCGCACCCATTCCTCGTCCGTGGACTGGTCGTTCAGGGTGAAGAGCGCGAATTGCCCCTGCGGACCGTGCAGTGGGATCGAATACCCCTGGTTACCGAGCCCGTGGTTCAGCGCATCCTCCAGCATCGCCCGCGCGGGCTTCGGGGACCAGTCGAGGTCCTTCCAGTTCGCCGGTGTGAAGCGCTGGAAACAGCCGAAGATCACCGGGTCCATCCGCAGGTAATCCATTTCGAGGTAGCGATCGACCCAGGCCGAGGAATAGGTCCCGGCCCCGAACCGCTCGCCGTCGGAATTCACCCAGTGATAGACACAGTGCAGGACGCCGTAGATGTCGCAGATATCCTCGGTCGCCGTCTGGAACGTCTCAAGCGTGTCCGCGTCCCGCAAAGAGGTAAGTAACGCTTCCAGCCGTGCCTTCATGATCCCCCGCCGCCGCTGCGGCATTCGCCCGCGCGAGGGAATCCAATTCGGCCAGCACGATCAGACTTGCATCGTCGAGCGCTTCGGCCGAGGCCCCCATCCCTTTCGCGGTGGCGAACGCCTTCAGGTCCGTCAGTACATCAATGAGCCATTCGTGCTGCATGTAAAGGCTCCCGTATAGGTTGAAGCGCATTCAACCTTAAAATGATGAACAATCCGTGGAAATTCGCGTCTTTGCCCTCCCCATTTGTGGCGAGGGCGGCGTAAGTAAGTCGTTGAAAAGGAACCTGCGCCGCAGGTCGTCCGGTGTGATTCGGCCCGGCTTTTCGCTCACCAGTAGTTCGCCATGATCTCCTGCGCCCAAGCGGGTTCGCGGACATCTCCGCGCGGGCGGTAGCCCGACCAGACCGGTTTCACGTCCAGCACCGGGGTCCCGTCCACGGCGTCCAGCCCGGTCACGTGGAGCGTGAGGCCGTCCACGCGGTCGAGCCGGCAGATGCTCACCCCGATCCGGTTCGGGCGCATCCGCCCCCGCTGGGCGAGGATGCCGACGCGCGGCCAGTCCTCGCGCCCGCGCGGATGACGCGCGGCCGTCTCCACCGTCTCGTCCGCGTGCAGGTGAAAGTGGAACACCACCTCGATATGACTTTGCAACTCGAGCCCCGCGGTGGCGTCCGGCGAGAAAACCTCGGACGACAGGACGATGGTCGCGACGCTGTCGCCCCAGTTGTCCTTCGTGGCCTCGACCCGGCCCCCGCGCACATGGCCGATGGCCTGCATGTCGATCCGTTCCAGCATCCCGCGCCCTCCCGATGAAACGCGGACAGCGAAACCGAAACGCGCGCAAAAGGAAAGCGCGCCGCCGGGGCGACGCGCTTCCATTCGTTTTCGCGGGGCCTCACTTGGCCTCGAGCACATCCTCCAGCGTGCGCAGGCCGGTGCGGGGAGACTGCACCAGCACCGCCATATTGCCCGGCTTGTGCTCGTTGCGCCGCATCTTCATGTGCGCCGCCGGGATCTCGTCCCACGGGAAGACCTCGGACATGCAGGGGTCGATCCGGCGCTCGACCATGAGCTTGTTGGCCGCCGCCGCCTGCTTGAGATGGGCAAAGTGCGAGCCCTGGATGCGCTTCTGGTGCATCCAGACGTAGCGCGCGTCCATCGTCAGGTTGTAGCCGGTGGTGCCCGCGCAGATCACGACCATGCCGCCCTTCTTCACAACGAAGGTCGAGACCGGGAAGGTCGCCTCGCCGGGGTGTTCGAACACCATGTCGACGTTGTTGCCCTTCCCGGTAATCTCCCAGATCGCCTTGCCGAACTTGCGGACCTCGCCGAACCATTCCTTGTATTCCGGCGTGTTCACCGTCGGAAGCTGGCCCCAGCAGTTGAAGTCCTTGCGGTTGATGACGCCCTTGGCGCCCAGCGACATGACGAACTCGCGCTTGTCCTCTTCCGAGATCACGCCGATCGCGTTGGCGCCCGCCGTGTTGATGAGCTGGATCGCGAAGGAGCCGAGGCCGCCAGAAGCGCCCCAGACCAGAACGTTCTGGCCGGGCTTGAGCTCATGCGGGTGATGGCCGAAGAGCATCCGGTAGGCGGTGGCGAGCGTCAGCGTGTAGCAGGCGCTTTCCTCCCACGTCAGGTGCTTGGGGCGCGGCATGAGCTGCTGGGCCTGCACGTTGGTGAACTGGGCAAAGGAGCCGTCCGGCGTCTCGTAGCCCCAGATCCGCTGGCTGTCCGAGAACATCGGGTCGCCGCCGTTGCAGTCCTCGTCGTCGCCGTCGTCCTGGTTGCAGTGGATCACGACCTCGTCGCCCACTTTCCAGCGCGTGACCTTGTCGCCGACCGCCCAGACGATACCGGACGCGTCGGAGCCCGCGATGTGGAAATCCGCGCCATGCACGTCGAAGGGCGAGATCGGCACGCCGAGCCCGGCCCAGACGCCGTTGTAGTTCACGCCGGCCGCCATCACGAGCACCAGGACCTCGTGACTGTCGAGCACGGGGGTGTCCACGACCTCGACCTGGAACGACTTGTCGGGCTCGCCGTGACGCTCACGGCGGATCGCCCATGCATACATCTTCTTGGGCACGTAACCCATCGGCGGGATTTCCCCGATTTCATAAAGGTCTTTCTCCGGCGCTTCGTAGGCGGAGATGGCGGGCGCGTCGTCGAGTGCCATGTGGGCCTCCTGATCAAACAACAGATTGCCGCGATGCAGAATCGCGGGTGCTGATGCAGCATTACGGACGGGCCAGCAACATTGCAACCCTGATTGACGGGTTTTTGTAATTTTATGTCGTGTCGGATTTCAGGGGGCGCAGCGCTTCGGGACATAGATGGGCGATCGACCGGGCGTAGTAATCGAGCACGGCCCGCTCCTCCGGGTTCACGCGCAGCCGCCCTTCCTCCTCCACCAGCACCCGGCGGACGAGCAGGATCTCGACCCCCTGGTTCACCGGGTCGATGCTCAGCGCGCGCGGCATGTGGATCTGCGCCCCCCGCTCGCGCATCTCGCGCACCATGCGGGTGAACCGGCCGGCCACCTCGGCGCGGTCCAGGTCGTCCTCGCGCGTGAACACCGCCGCCACGACCGGCACCGGCAACACCGGCACCACGGCCCGGATACGCGCCATGATCCGGCGCGCGAGTTGCAGCGTCGCGCGCTCGCCGGTCTCCGGATGGTCCGCCATGAATTCGGTCAACGACAGCGGCTCCCCCACGCTCACGCTCGCATAGCCGAAGCGCCGGAACCGCCCCGTGACCCGCAGCACGACATGGCCGACCACGTACCGCACCACGTCGAAGATGCGCAGCCGGAAGCGCCGCACGCCGGTCTTGCCGGCCGCCAGCAGCACTCGGTCCTCCATCACCCGGTCGTAGTTCAGCGCGACGGGGACGAAGACCACGTCGCGGCTCTCTCCCGGCACGAACCCGTCGAGGATATAGGACATGAGCCCCAGCTTCGGCTCCCCCACGGCCCCGGTCAGGCTAAGGCCCCCTTCGGGAAACATCCCCTGCGTCGTCCCGCTGTCCACCGACATGCGGATGTATTGGGCGAGCACCTTGCGATAGAGCGCATTGCGGCTCTTGCGCCGGATGAAATAGGCGCCCATCGCGCGGATGAGGACCGAGAACGGCCAGATCCGCGCCCACTCCCCCACCGCGTAGGACAGGTGAGAGCGTTTGCCGGCGAGCCAGGTCACCAGCACGTAATCCATGTTCGAGCGGTGGTTCATCACGAAGACCACCGTCGCCTCCGGGTCGATCCCCTCGATCACGTCCGCGTCGATCTGGTCGATCCGGACGCGGTAGAACGCCTTGGAGATCAGCCGCGCCACCCGGATCGCGAAGCCGAAATATAGAAATGCCGAGAAACGCGGCACGATCTCGCGCGCATAGCGACGGGCGAGTTCGAAGCCCACCTGCTCCGGCACCCCCTCCTCGCGGGCGTGGTCCCGGATCGCCCGCGTGATCTCGGGATCGTAGATCAGCCGCTGGATCATGTCGTAGCGCCGCGCGATCTTGAACGGCTCGATGGGCCGGGTCAGGCGTTCGTTCAGCCGGGCCACCGCACGCTCCATCCGACGCCGGATGAACCAGCGCACCGAGGGAAACAGGAAATGGGACGCGAACGTCACGGCCGCGAAGGCGAGGATGAGGATCAGGGCCCAGAGGGGCAGTTCCACCGTGCTGGTCATGGCTTTTCTTGGCCTCCCGCGCCGGGGCGGACAACCACAAACTGCCGGGACCCCGTCGCGGCTCCGTTCCCGTGTGCGAATTGCCACCCCCCAAACAAGGGGTCAGGAAATCCGGAAAGCATGATACTTTAGGTTATTCGGAACACACGAGAGGGAGGGAGACATGGGGATCTCCGCTTTGAAACCAATCGTCGCGGCGGGGGCGGCCGCGGCCACTCTGGTCGCCGCAACGTTGCCCGCGACCGCGCTCGACCGGCGCGTCACGATCGTCAACAACACCGGCTACACGATGGTGCGCTTCTACGCCTCGCACCGGGATGCCCGCACCTGGCAGGAGGACATCTTCGGCAACAAGGTGCTCTATTCGGGCTACAGCGTCGTGGTGAACATCGACGACGGCACGGGCTACTGCATCTTCGACTTCAAGGCGGTGTTCGACGACGGGGACGAGGTCGAGAGCTTCGGCAACAACGTCTGCGAACTGTCGACCTTCACATTCAACCCGTAAACCGGCGGCCACGCGCGCACGATTGTAACCGGAAATTCGGGGCTTGCGTAATATTGTTGCTCTGCGATAAATGCTGCAGCGCAACATGAAGGACGAGTCACCGATGCCGACAGATCAGCCGACCCGCGACCGCCCGTGGTTGTTCCGCACCTATGCGGGCCATTCCACCGCCACGGCCTCCAACGCGCTCTACCGCTCGAACCTTGCGCGCGGTCAGACCGGGTTGTCCGTCGCATTCGATTTGCCCACCCAGACCGGGTATGACAGCGATCATGTGCTGGCCAAGGGCGAGGTGGGCAAGGTCGGCGTCCCGGTCGCGCATCTCGGCGACATGAGGATGCTGTTCGACCAGATCCCGCTGGAGCAAATGAACACCTCGATGACGATCAACGCGACCGCCCCCTGGCTGCTGGCGCTCTATATCGCCGTCGCGGAGGAGCAGGGCGCGGACGTCACGAAGCTCACCGGCACCGTCCAGAACGACATCATCAAGGAATACCTTTCGCGCGGCACCTATGTCTGCCCGCCCGCGCCCTCGCTGCGCATGATCACCGATGTCGCGGCCTATACGCGTGAGCATCTGCCGAAATGGAACCCGATGAACGTGTGTTCCTACCATCTGCAGGAGGCGGGCGCGACGCCGGAGGAGGAGCTGGCCTTCGCGCTGGCCACCGCGACCGCCGTGCTCGACGACCTGAAGGGCAAGGTGGACGAGGCCGACTTCCCGGAAATGGTCGGCCGCATCTCGTTCTTCGTGAACGCGGGCATCCGTTTCGTCACCGAGATGTGCAAGATGCGCGCCTTCGTGGAACTTTGGGACGAGATCACGCGCGAACGCTACGGGGTCGAGGACGAGAAATTCCGCCGGTTCCGTTACGGGGTGCAGGTAAACTCCCTGGGTCTGACCGAGCAGCAGCCGGAGAATAACGTCTACCGTATTCTCATCGAAATGCTCGCCGTAACACTGTCGAAAAAGGCCCGCGCCCGCGCCGTGCAACTGCCCGCATGGAACGAGGCACTGGGCCTGCCGCGCCCGTGGGACCAGCAATGGTCGCTCAGGATGCAGCAGATCATGGCGTTCGAGACCGACCTTCTCGAATACGACGACCTCTTCGAGGGCAACCCGGCGGTCGAGAAAAAGGTGGCGGCGCTGAAAGAGGGCGCACGCGCGGAACTGGCCCAGATCGACAGCATGGGCGGGGCCGTGAAGTCCATCGAATACATGAAATCCCGGCTGGTCGAATCCAACGCCGAGCGGATTTCCCGGATCGAGGGCGGCGACACCACCGTGGTCGGCGTGAACAAGTGGACCGAGGCCGCGCCGTCGCCCCTCACCTCCGGGCCCGAGGCGATCATGGTCGCCGATCCGGAGGCCGAGGCGGACCAGGTGGCACGGCTCCAGGCCTGGCGCGACGCCCGCGATGACAGCGCGGTGTCCGCCGCGCTGGAAGAGCTGCGCAGCGCGGCACGTTCCGGCGTCAACATCATGCCCGCCTCCATCAAGGCCGCCAAGGCGGGTGCCACGACGGGCGAATGGGGCGACGCGGTGCGCACCGAATTCGGCCAGTATCGCGGCCCCACCGGCGTGTCGAAAAACCCCTCGAACCGCACCGAAGGGCTGGACGATATTCGCGATCGGGTCATGGCGGTCTCCGACGCACTCGGCAAGAAACTCAAATTCCTCGTGGGAAAACCCGGCCTCGACGGCCATTCCAACGGCGCCGAACAGATCGCCGCCCGGGCGCGCGATTGCGGGATGGATATTACCTATGACGGTATTCGCCTCACGCCCGAGGAAATCGTGACCTCGGCGAAGGAAAGCGGCGCGCATGTGGTCGGCCTGTCGATCCTGTCGGGCTCCCACGTCCCGCTCGTCGAGGATCTGATGGCCCGGATGCGCGACGCGGGCCTTGGCCATATACCCGTGGTCGCGGGCGGCATCATTCCCGAAGCGGATGCCGACCGCCTGCGCGCGATGGGCGTGGCCAAGGTTTATACGCCCAAGGATTTCCAGCTGAACGCGATAATGGACGACATCGTGACGCTGGTCGATCCCCGCGCCCGCGCGGCGGAATAGGGCGCCATCGCCTCCGGGATTAAGATTGGTTAATGACCTGCGACTGCCGCCGGCATGCCCGGCTGGCTGCGCTATTGTGATTTGGGAATATCTTTCGTATTGGTATAATAAATTGCGGAGTATTTTCAAACCAAAGCGCGAACCAAGGATCACTCACATGAAAATCAACCTGAAAGGGTTATCCCGAAAAGAGCTCGAGAAATTGCGGGCCGATGTCGACAAGGCATTGGAGCGTGTCGAAGAGGATGAGAAACGCGCGGCCCTCGTCGCGGCGCAGAAAGCGGCCAAAAGCTTTGGCTATTCGCTGGAGGATCTGTCCGACGTGAAACCCACGAAAGCGCCCCGCGCGAAAAAAGCCGGCGACGGGCGCACCAAGGTCGCGCCGAAATACCGCAACCCCGACGATTCAAACGTCACCTGGACCGGGCGCGGCCGAAAACCCAAATGGGTCGAGGCGCATCTTGAAAAGGGCGGCAAACTCGAAGACATCGCCATCTGAATAACGCCACCATGCGGATCGAACCGGCGCCCGACGGCGCCGGTTTTTTTCGTCCCGCCACGGGTTTTCATCGGGCCCGGTGTGGATATGATCGCCGCGGTGCCAAACGGGAGTTCGCCATGAAAACGCGCAGACTGGGCCACACCGGCCTCGACGTATCCGCCATCGCCTTGGGCTGCATGAGCTTCGCCGGTTTCTACGGCGCCACCGACCGGGAGGAGGCCTTCGCCACCCTCGACGCCGCGCGCGAGGCGGGGATCACCTTCCTCGATACGGCCGAAATGTATGGCAAGGGCCTCTCGGAAACCATCATCGGCGACTACCAGAAGGAACGCGGCCACCGGTTCCAGATCGCCACGAAGGGCGGCATCGTCATCGGCGCCCCGCGCGGCACCGCCGACAACTCCTACGACTACCTGCGCGAGCACCTCGAGGGGTCGCTGGAACGGCTGGGCGTGGACAGCGTGGAGCTCTTCTACGTCCACCGGCGCGAATTTCCCCGCCCCATCGAGGAAGTGACCGAGGGTCTCGAACGGATGCGCGAAGAGGGGCTCTTTACCGGCTTCGGCTATTCCGAGATTTCCCCCGCCGCCCTGCGCCGCGCCGCCTCCGTGGCCCCGGTGTCTGCCGTGCAGAACGAATACTCCATGTGGACGCGCCTGCCCGACCTCGGCATGATCCGCGCCTGCCGCGAGCTGGGCACCACCTTCGTCCCCTTCTCGCCCCTCGGGCGCGGGATCCTGAGCGACACGACAATCGATCCGGCGAATTTCGGCGACACCGATTTCCGCAAGAACAACCCGCGGTTCATCGAGCCGAACTTCGGGCACAACATGGCCCATGTCGAAGCGCTGAGAGCCTTCGCCCATGACCGCGGCTGGACCACCGCCGCCGTCGCCATCGCCTGGACGCTGGACCAGGGCGACCACATCGTGCCGATCCCCGGCACGCGCAGCCCCGAGCACCTGCTGGAATGGGCGGATGCGGACGAGATCATCTTCACGGAGTCCGACCGCGCCGCGCTGGACGAGATCATGCCGGTCGGCTGGGCTCACGGCGACCGTTATTCCGACGCACAGATCGTGGGCGTGGAACGCTACTGCTGAGGCACGTCTTTCGCGACCTCGCCCGCCGCGCGCGGGTGGGGCGCCCGCGCCTCCTCGTGCTTGAGGAGGAGGCCGATCGCCACCGCTGTCAGCGCCAGCCCGGCCAGCGCACGAAGGTCGGGCAGACCGTGGCCAAAGGCGATCTCCCACAGGATCACCCAGCCAGGGGTGAGGTAGGTGTAGGCCATCACCTTGGCCCCCGGCAGGCGCATCGTCGCGAAGTTGAGCGAGACGAAGGTGAGGCCCATCGCCCCGATCGAGAGATAGGCGAGCGCGATCCAGACGATCGTCGGGAGCGCCGCGAACTCGGTCGCGGCAAGGTCACGCCAGCCATATACGGTCAGGACCACGGCCCCCGCCGTCAGCACCCAGAAGGACGCCGACACCGCGTTCTCCCCCCGGCTCAGCCGCCGCATCAGCGGGACGTAGAGCGCATGTGCCACGCAGCCGAGGAAATAGACCGCCTCGCCGCGCCCGACCTCGAACGCGAGGAGCCGCGCGGGATCGCCGCGAAAGATGACCCAGAGCGCGCCCACGGCGCCCACGGCCAGCGCCAGCGCGATCCGGCGCGTCGTGACCTGCCGCAGAAGGACCCATGAAAACAGCGCCGTCATCACCGGCATGAGCGTCATAACCGCCGAGGCGGACACCGGTGCGGCGGTCTTCAGCCCCTCGAACATCAGGACGAAGTAGGTGCCGAAGACCCCGCCGAGCAGGAGCCAGCGCCACGGTGCGCGCGCATCCGTGAGCCGGATCTTTCCGGTCGCGGCGCCCAGAAGGCCCACGAAAAGCGCCGCGCAGGCGAACCGCATCGCCTGCATCGCAACCGGGTCGATCAGGTTCGCGGTCAGCGCGCCCAGCGTGAACGACCCCGCCACGAGGATCGAGAAGGCGAGCATCGCGCCATGGCCCTTGACCGCCTCGACCCCGCCGTACCGCCCGCTCATGCGCAGTCCTTCAACGACGCCTTGAGGTGCTTGGTCAGCGCCTGCACCTTGGCTGTCCGGTGAAGGTCCACGTGGGTCACGAGCCAGAGGCGCGACGCCCATTCCTCACGCGGCGGCAGCACTTGGATGAGGTCCTCGTCCGCCTCGCCCACGGGCGAGAAGCCCAGCCCGATTCCGGCCCGAAGGGCGGCGAAATGGCTCAGGTCCTCGTTGGCCCGGAACACGACACGCTCGCGCGGCACGTTGGCCGCAATCCAGCGCATCGCGGGCGAGCCGGACTGTTCGTCGTCCGACCCGATGAAATCATGCTCCAGCACGTCCCGCTCGGTCGGCATGCCCCGGCGCTCGACATAGGCGGGTGCGGCATAAAGCGCGGTCTGCAATTGCGCCAGCTCCTGCGCCACATTGTCCAGCTCCTTGGGCGGGTTGCCCGCGCGGATCGCCACATGCGCCTCGCCGTATTCCAGCCGGAACAGGCGCCGCCCTGTTCGGTAGACGAGCCTGAGGTCCGGGTATTGCGCCTGGAACTCGGCCAAAGACGGCATCAGGCGGCGCGTGAAGGATGCGAGCGTGGTCACCACAAGCTCTCCCTGCACGGCGCTGCCCTGCCCCGAAAGCCGCGCGGCGAGCTGCGCGAACTGGTCGTCGGTGGCCTGGGCCACGCGGGCGAGATCCTCACCGGCCTCGGTCGGCGTGTAGCCCCGCGCATGGCGCTGGAACAGCTTGACCCCGAGCCGCGCCTCGAGCGCGTCGACATGCCGGATCACGGTCGCATGGTGGACGCCCAGCGCCTGCGCGGCCCCCGATACGGTCCCGTGGCGCACCACTTCGAAGGCTGTGCGCAGCCCATCCCAATCCTGCATGACGCCTCCTGTGCATGCGCGAACACTACCGGGCGACAGAACCACGCTCTGTGAAGGGCTGCAAGGGCGGGAAATCCTGCTAATGCGAACTTCCCCGGCGCGCCGGCGGCGGCTATCCTGCCCCCAAGGGAGCGCCCCATGAAAGTCACCGCCAACACGCCCGACATGCTCATCGTCGAGGATCGACCGATCTTCATCGCGATCATGCTCACCGTCCTCACACTGGTGTTCGTGGGCGCCGGCGTCGGCCTCCTTCTGGCCGGAGAGCTCTGGGGCCTGATGTTCGCGGGGCTCGGCGGCGGGATCGGGTTCTTGTTCCTCTTTCTCTTCGTGCGCCGGGTGCAGGTGATCTTCCACCTACCGGAGCGCTACGTGGAGATCCGGCGCAAGAACCTGTTTCGCGCCCGCAAGGTGCGGCACCGGCTTGACGAGGTGTCGCGCGCCATTCTGGAAACCAGCCGCACGGACGGCACCACGACCTACCGCGTGACGCTGGTGATCGAGGGCGAGAGCGCCGGGCGGCACCCGATCACCCTGGCCTATTCCAACGTCGGCCGGCACCGCGAATGCGCCGCGGCGATCAACGACTGGCTCGACGCGGTGCGCGCAGCGCGCCCGGTGGCCTCCTGACCCCTTCCGACCGGCCCGGTGCGATGCTATCCCACTGGGCGACCGAATGGAAAACGGGACGCCGCCTTGAAACCCACCTCTTCCGCCCCGCCCGCCGCATGAGGGTAACCCGCGCCACGCCCGACCGGCTCGTGCTGGAGCACCGGCCCCGCGCCCGGATGGTCGCCCTCGCCGTCGCGGGGATCGCCGCGCTCACCGTGGGTGCGGCGCTCGCCGTCGCGGGCACCTGGCTCGCCACCCTCCCACTGGCGGCGGGGATCGTGCTGGCCGCCCTCGTCCATTTCGATTTCCCGGCCCACGCGACGGCCGTTCTCGACCGGTCCACGGGCCTCGCGGACGTGACCTGGCTCGACGGCGCCGGCATCACCCGTCAGTTCACCCCGCTGGAGGAGGTTGCGCGGGCCGAGGTCGAAACGATCCGCTCCCACGAAGGCCCGCCGATGGACCGCGCCGTGCTCGTCACCGCCACGGGCCGCCTGCGCCTCACCCGCGACTTCCACGAAAGCCCGGCCCCCGCCGAGGCCGTGCGCCGCATCAACGCCTGGCTCGCCGCGTGAAAGTGCGCGAGAACACCCCCGACCTGCTGGTCGTGGAATACCGCCCGTTCTGGAGCGGCATCGCCCTCATCGTCTTCATCCTCGGCTTCCTCGTCTTCGGCATCGCGATCCTGTCGGACGGCGACACCCTGCGCGGCGTCACGGTCCTCCTGCTCGGCATTCTCTGCGGCGGCGTCGGTTTCGGCGCCTTCGTTCGGCGCGCGCAGGCGGTGTTCCACCGTCCCGAAGGCTGGGTCGAACTGCGCAACCGCTCGGTCTTCGGCACCCGGCGGGTCCGCCACGACCTGTCCGAGATCTCGCGCGCCATCGTCGAGGAATTGTCGGATACCGCCCGCGTCTCCCTCGTCATCGACGCGGGGCAAAGCGCGGGCACCCATCCGATCACCACGATCTATTCCTCCGGCGACAAGCAGCGCGTGGCGGATGCGATCAACGACTGGCTCGCCGCGCGCTAACCGTCCGCCCCGGCATCGAACCGGCGCACCGGATCGTCGTCGCGCCCACCGACCGCCGACCACTCCGCCTCCAGCGCCGCGCGCTCCGCATCCACCAGCGCGAGCACGTCGGAAATCCGCGCCCCGCCCGAGCGCATGTGATCCATTAGCCGGTGGGAATGCAGGATCGTCGGCCGCGCATCCCCCGGCTCCCACGCGTCGAGCAGCGTGACCCGGCGCAGGTTGAATTCCGGCGGCAGAACGTAGAAGCGCAGGTCGCTCTCCCACAACAGGTCCTTCAGCACCGGCTGGTCGCGGTAGAGCCCGGCCTCGACGTAGCGCCGCACCCATTCGGCGAAGAAGGCGTCCATCGCGGGCGAGCGGCGGTAGAGCATCACCCCGGAATTGAGCTGCGGAAAGGCATAGGGTGTCGTGACCGCATGGCCCGCGCGGATCAGCTCGGTCCTGCGCCGCACGTCATGGGCGAGGGCGAGGTCGAAGCGGTCGAGGATGTCCCACAGATCGCCCAGCGGGTTCACCACCAGCGTGTCGCAGTCGAGAAACAGGGTGCGCGCGAACCGGCTGAGCGTCAGGCAGTCGAGCTTGGATCGGTCGTGGGGATTGGCGATGAGATGCACCGCGTCGAAGAGCCCCGGCTCTACCGCTTCCGGCGCGTCGGTAAACAGGTCGACCGGCAGATCCGGCTCCACCGCCCTGAGCGTGCGCGCCGAGGCGGTCGCGAGATCGCGGTAGTCGGCCCCCGTGGCCACGTAGATGACGCCCCTGTCCATGACCCCATCAGCGCACGAGGCCCGGGCCCGCGCAAGATGGAAGGTTCTCTCGGTTTCGCCCCGGGCGTGCGCCCGGGACGACCCGCCGGGGGAGGCGCTGCCGCCCCCGGACCCCCTCCGACGTATTTTTCGAAACGAAGAAGAGGGGCCGGGGATACCCTGGCTGCAGGCTTGACTCGCCCGCGCGCGGCGCTTATTGCCCAGTTCAAATCCCGGAAGTCGAAAGCTTCCGGTCCCATGGCTCATGCCGGGATCGCCCTCCGTCAGCGCGTTGCGCCCACGGGGGCGCTACTGGTTTGGCCTTGGTCACCGATCCGCGCACCCCTATCTGGGGGTCAAACGATGAACGGCGAAAGGAGCCGCAATGTTTGAGAGCCTTTCAGATCGCCTGTCCGGTGTCTTCGACCGGCTGACGAAACAGGGTGCGCTGTCCGAAGACGATGTGAAAACCGCTCTGCGCGAGGTGCGCGTGGCCCTGCTCGAGGCCGACGTCTCGCTCCCCGTGGCGCGCGATTTCGTGCGTGCGGTGCAGGAAAAGGCCACCGGCCAGGCCGTGACGAAATCGGTCACGCCGGGCCAGCAGGTCGTCAAGATCGTCCATGACGAACTGGTCGCCGTTCTCACGGGCGAGGAAGACCCGGGCAAGCTCAAGATCGACAACGCCCCCGCGCCGATCCTCATGGTCGGCCTGCAGGGCGGCGGCAAGACGACCACCACCGGCAAGCTCGCCAAGCGGCTCAAGGAACGCGAGAACAAGCGCGTCCTCATGGCCTCGCTCGACGTCTACCGGCCCGCAGCCATGCACCAGCTCGAAGTGCTGGGCAACCAGATCGGCGTCGACGTGCTGCCGATCGTCGAAGGGCAGAAGCCGGTCGACATCGCCAAGCGCGCCAAGCAGCAGGCGACGATGGGCGGCTACGACGTCTACCTCCTCGACACCGCCGGCCGGCTCCACATCGACGAAGTCCTGATGGACGAGGTCGAGCAGGTCAGGAACGCGGTCAGCCCGCGTGAAACCCTGCTCGTGGTCGACGGCCTCACCGGCCAGGTCGCCGTCGAGGTGGCGCAGGAATTCGACGACAAGGTCGGCGTGTCCGGCGTGGTCCTGACCCGGATGGACGGCGACGGGCGCGGCGGTGCCGCGCTCTCCATGCGTGCCGTGACCGGCAAGCCCATCCGTTTCGTCGGCGTGGGCGAGAAGCTCGACGCGCTGGAAACTTTCGAGCCGGAGCGCATCGCGGGCCGCATCCTCGGCATGGGCGACATCGTGGCCCTCGTGGAAAAGGCGCAGGAAACGATCGAGGCCGAGCAGGCCGAGAAGATGATGCGCCGGTTCCAGAAGGGTCAGTTCACGATGAACGACCTCAAGACGCAGTTCGAGCAGATGATCAAGATGGGCGGCATGGAGAACGTGATGGGGATGCTCCCCGGCATGGGCAAGGCCGCCAAGGGGCTCACAAATGCCGGGCTCGACGACAAGATGCTCAAGCGGCACATCGCCCTCATCAACTCGATGACCAAGCAGGAGCGCCGCAATCCCCAGATCCTTCAGGCGAGCCGGAAGAAACGGATCGCGGCGGGCGCCGGGATGGAGGTCGCGGACCTCAACAAGCTCATCAAGATGCACCGCCAGATGGCCGACATGATGAAGAAGCTCGGCAAGATGGGCAAAGGTGGGATGCTCAAGAACGCGATGAAGAGCATGTTCGGCAAGGACGTCTCGGTGAAGGACCTGCAGGATCCTGCCAAGATGGAACAGGCCGCCAAGATGCTCGGCGAACAGGGCGGGATGCCCGGCGGTTTCCCCGGCATGGGCGGCGGCGGCGCGCAGCTTCCGTCCGATCTCTCGGGCTTCGGCAAGAAGAAGTGACCACCGGGACCGCATATCCCTGGGAAACCGCCACCGGCGGTCCCGCGGCGGACTTCGCCGCCCGCCTGCGCGACATGCTCCCGCGGATCGAAACCGCACGGCTGGTGCTGCGCGCGCCGGAGCTTGGCGACTTCGCGACCTATGCCGATGTCATGTGCGGCCCCCGCGCCGAATACATGGAAGGCCCGATGAGCCGCGAGGATGCCTACCTCGACTTCACCTGCACCGTCGCGGGCTGGCTCCTGCGCGGTCACGGGCTCTGGACCATTACCGCGCGCGACGGCGGGGCGGTTCTGGGCTTCGTCCTGGTGAACATGGAGCCGGGCGACCAGGAGCCGGAACTGGGCTTTTTCCTCACCGAGGCGGCCGAAGGTCGGGGGTTCGCCAGCGAGGCGGCGGTGGCGGCCCGCGATCACGCGCTGAACGCGCTCGCCCTGCCCCGGCTCGTCTCCTACGTCGCCCATGACAACACCCGCTCCGCGCGGCTGCTGGAGCGCCTCGGCGCCTTCCGCGACACGGTGGCCGAGGACGGCGTCGCGCAGGCCTGCCGGGTCTATCGCCACGCGCCCGCGGGCGGCGACGGCGGGATGGAGGCCTACGCATGAGCGCCGCGCCCCGCCTTCCCGGTCTGCACGATCGTATGCACGCCGTGTGCACAGGATGTGTACGCGCGGTGCACGCGTCTTTTTCCGCCAAAGGAGCCACGCGATGACCGCTGACGTGACCACCCGCGCCGCCGAGATCCTGAAGGAGCACCGCGCCTCCATCGACCGGCTCGACGCGATCCTCGTCTACACGCTGGGCGAGCGGTTCAAGCACACGCAGGCCGTGGGCAAGCTCAAGGCCGAACACGATCTTCCCCCGTCGGACCCTGCGCGCGAGCAAGCGCAGATCGCCCGGCTGGAGGACCTCGCACGCCGGGCCGACCTCGACCCGGAATTCGCCAAATCCTTCCTGAACTTCATCATTCAGGAAGTGATTCAACACCACGAAAAACACCAGGAATCAGGGGCTTGAGCCCCTTCCATAGCTAGCATCAGGAGACTTCAACAATGGCTATGAAAATTCGCCTCGCCCGTGGCGGCACCAAGAAACGCCCGTTCTACCGCATCGTTGCGGCGGACTCGCGCATGGCCCGTGACGGCCGCTTCATCGAGAAGCTGGGCACCTACAACCCGCTTCTGCCGAAGGACTCGGAAGACCGCGTGAAGATGGACCTCGACCGCGTGAAAGCCTGGCTCGCCGAGGGCGCCCAGCCGACCGACCGCGTGTCGCGCATGCTCGAAGCCGCCGGCGTTCTCGAGAAGAAAGAGCGCAACAACCCGAACAAGGCGAAACCGGGCAAGAAAGCCCAGGAACGCGCCGAAGAGAAAGCCGAGAAGGCCGCAGCCGCCGCCGAAGCAGCGAACGCGCCCGCCGAAGAGCCGGTCGAGGAAGCCCCCGCCGAGGAAAGCGCGGAGTAAGCTCCGGGTTTCGCTTGGAAAATATCAAGGCGCGGGGTTACATGGCCCCGCGCCTTTTGCGTTCGATAAGGAGCCTTGGCCCGTGAGCGAGGATCGCATCTGCGTCGGAGCCTTTGCCGGATCTTTCGGGGTCCACGGCGAGGTGCGCGTGAAATCCTTCTGCGCGGAACCCGAGGATATTGAGACCTACGGCCCTCTCTGGACCGAGGACGGTGCGCAGCGTTTCACCCTGTCGCTCACCTGGGCGATCAAGACCGGCTTCGCGGCCGAGGTGGAGGGCATCGCGACCAAGGAACAGGCCGACGCGCTCAAGGGCGTGCGGCTCTATGCCGACCGCGACGCCCTTCCCTCGCTCCCGGATGACGAGTTCTACCACGCCGACCTGATCGGTCTCACGGTCGTTGACACCGGCGGGGTCGAGAAGGGGCGTGTCAGCGCGGTGCACAACCACGGCGCGGGCGACCTGCTGGAGGTCAGCGGTCCGGGGCTGAAGACCCCGGCGCTCATCCCCTTCACCCTCGCCAACGTGCCGACCGTCGACCTCACGGCGGGCCGCATTGTGATCGACCCGCCGGAGGGGGCCTTCCCGGAATGACGCTGGTCGTCGTTCACGCGGGGTATCACAAGACGGGGACGACGAGCCTTCAGGATTTCCTGTCCGCGAACCGCGAGGCGCTGGCCCCCTGGCTCGCCTACTACGGCAAATCGGATTTCGAGGGCGCGGGGGCCGATGCCCGCATCTATGCCCAGCGCCCCTATCCTTGGCGGCTCGCCCGGTTCAGGCGCAGTTTCCGCCGGTTTCTCAAGCACATACCCGACGACCCGGTGATCGTGCTGTCGCGCGAGACGTTCTCGGGCGGGATGCCGGGGCACCGGCGCGTGAACGGCGCGATGATGACCTCCTACTTCGGTCCCGCGCTCAAGCTCGCCCGCGTCATCATCAACGAGGTGCGCCGGCGCTTCGGTCATGAGACCGACATCGTGTTCTTCTACACCACCCGCGCGCGTGACAGCTGGATTCGCTCCGTCCACGGCCACCTCCTGCGGTCCATCCGCCTGACCGACGATTTCGAAGCGTTCCGTGCCCGGTTCCCCGCCCTGGCCTCCCCGGCCGAGGAGGCGGCGCGGATGCGCGCAGCTCTGGCCCCGGTGCCCGTCGTGACTGCCGCACTGGAGGACTGGGCCACGACGCGCGAAGGACCGGCCGGCGCACTCCTGTCCCTCCTCGGCATGCCGGAGGACGCCCGCGCCCGGCTCACCCCGGCCCCCCGTGCCAACGTCGGACAGGATCCCGAACTTCAGGCGGCGTTTCTCGACCTGAACCGGGCCTCTTTATCCAAGGAGCGGCTCCGTGCCGAAAAGGCCCGGCTGATCGACGGCGGCCCATGTTAGGCCCGCCTTAAAGGAATTGACCCATAACGAGCGTCGCAGGGAGACGCGTGAAAGGGTCCGATGATGAACGAGGAAGCGAAGGTGGCGTTCGGTCCATACAGCAGGCTTGGCCTCGCGGCGGTGTTCGCGCCGCTTTATGCCGGACCGGTGCTTGCGGGCTGGTCCTCGCATCCGTGGACCACGCTCCCCGTCTTTGCCCTTACCTTTCTGTTGTTCATGGCCGCCACCCGGCGCCCCCGCCTGGACGAGGCGAGCGGACGCGCGGCGCTCGTCATCATGGCCTTGGTGCAGCTCGGCCTCGCAACCGTCTGTATCGCCCTCGGGCGCGGGCTCGGCTGGGCCCTCGACCCGCTCCCCGCCCCGATCTGGCTCCCCATCCTGGTGTCCGCGGGCGCGGCACTTGTGGGCGCGCGGCGTTACTCGGACAGCGCCGAGATGGAGGTTTTCCTCGACAGCACGATCGAGCGGCTGGAACGGATCGACAGGCGCATCGCGCACGACTGGTCCGAAGTCCACCCGGAACCCGCCCCACCGGTCGCGAAAGCCGTAGAGCGCGCGTTGGCCGACCTCGAAGACCTGCCTCGGGACGTGGGCGCGGGACGGATCGACCCCATTGTCCAGCGGCTCGAAGGCGAAGCCGGCATCGAGGCGTTCGACCCGCTTTACGACGCGGCCGGCGCAGCGGACGGGGACGAGGACGCACGCATCGACCGCGCGCTCCTGCGCTTCACCGCGAGTCCGCGCATGCGCCGCCTGTTGGTCGAGCGCGGAGAAGGAGGCATGGCCGCGATGCTCCTCCTCAACGCCCGTGATGCGGGGGTGCGCTACGAGGCGCGCAGCCTGATCCTCACCCTGATCGACGAGGGCGTGCCTCTGGCGCAATTGCCCGATCCGGTCTGGCTCGAGGAACTCGACGGCGAATTTCCCGGCGAAGGCTACGACGAGATAGCACGATTGCGGCGCGCGCACGGCTGAGGCACGACAGCGCCCCGCACATCGCCGTGCGACCTTCCCAACCGCCCCGCGCCGCGCTATGTGGCGCGGCATGACGGAAAAGCCACGCTCACACGGCCGCCTTTCGATGCGGCCCACGCTCGCCCCCCGGTCGCTGATGGACGCGCCGGAACTGCGCGGCGCGTGGGTGGCGCGGATCGTGACGCTGTTTCCGGGCGCCTTCCCTGGCGTTCTGGGCGAGAGCCTCACGGGCCGTGCGCTGTCCGAGGGCAAGTGGCGGCTGGAACCCATCGACCTGCGCACGTTCGGCGAAGGCAAGCATCGCAACGTGGACGACACGCCCGCCGGGGGCGGAGCGGGCATGGTGCTGCGCGCCGATGTCGTCTCCCGCGCGCTCGACACCGCCACGCGGGGCACGCCGCCGGACCGGGCGCGCTGGCCGGTCGTCTATCTCTCGCCGCGCGGGCGCCCGTTCGACCAGTCCACCGCGCGCCGCTGGGCGGGCGCCGAGGGCATCACCATGCTCTGCGGCCGGTTCGAGGGCGTGGACGAGCGGGTGCTCGAGGAATACGGGATCGAGGAAGTGAGCCTGGGCGATTTCGTCCTGACCGGGGGCGAGATCGCGGCGCAGGCGATGATCGACGCCACCGTGCGGCTCCTCCCCGGCGTGCTGGGCAACGCCGCCTCGACCGAGGATGAAAGCCACTCCGCCGGACTTCTTGAACACCCCCACTACACCCGGCCCGCCACGTGGCGCGGGCGGGCGATTCCGCCCGTCCTCCTGTCCGGCAACCACGGCGAGATCGAGAAATGGCGGCGCGAACAGGCGGAGGCGCTGACGAAGGCGCGCCGCCCCGACCTCTGGGCGCGCCATCGCGGCGAGGACTAGGCCCCGCCACTTTGCGCTTTGCCGCACAGTCCGTGTCTCGCGACGGTGCTTGTCGCGGCGGCCTCCCCGGCGCTACGGTTGACCAACCTTCACGTCAGGAGCCGCCATGTCCCGCGCCACGAGTGACGAGATCACCATCCAGTTCGACGGATCGAAATGCATCCACGCCCGCCGTTGCGTCCTCGGCCTGCCCGACGTGTTCAGGCCGGGTACGCCGGGGGGCTGGATGTTCCCCGAGAACGCGCGCGCGGCCGAGATCGCGCGGGTCGTCGATGCCTGCCCCTCCGGTGCCTTGAGCTACACCCGCCACGACGGCGGCATGGGCGAGCAGGTGCCGCAGGTGAACACCGTCCGACTGTGGGAAAACGGCCCGAACGAGCTGCGCGGCGACCTGTGGATCGACGAGGCTCCGACAACCCGCGTGCTCCTGTGCCGCTGCGGGCAGTCGAAAAACAAGCCTTATTGCGACAATTCCCATATCAAGGCCGGTTTCACGGCGACGAGCGAACCGGAGGCGCAGGATGCCCGCGAGACCGGGATCGGCGGCGACCTGACGATCACGCCCCTCCCAGACGGGCCGGTGAAGATAGAGGGGAACGTGGAGGTCGTCGCGGCCTCGGGACGGCAGATCGCGGTGGGCGAGAAGATGTTTCTCTGCCGCTGCGGACAGTCCGGAAAAAAGCCGTTCTGCGACGGCAGTCATGCGAAAGCGGGGTTCAAGGCACGATGAGCATCGACGTCACCAAGGAAGAAGGCGAGACCAAGGGGCGTTTCGTCGCCACGGTCGACGGCCACGAGGCGGAGCTGACCTATTCGCGCATGAGCCCCAGGGTCATCATCGCCGATCACACCGGGGTGCCCGAGGCGCTGAAGGGTCAGGGCGTGGGCCAGGCGCTGGTCGAGGCGCTGATCGCGGACGCCCGGCAGGGTGGCTACCGGATCGTGCCGCTCTGCCCCTTCGTGAAGGCGCAGTATGCCCGCCACCCCGAGTGGTCGGACGTCATGCAATAACGGGGTCACGCCCCACCGGTTAGCCGGGTGCAACCTACAGGTAGGACGTGATGCCCGGCGTGCGCGCGTGTTCGTCGTGTCGCCCGTCCTCGAACGCAACCGGCAACGCGGCCAGCGCTTCCGGCCCCAGGTCGAGGCACGGGACGCTGACAGCGACCAGGTCCATGTCGTCCGTCTTGACGGTGCCGAATACCTTCACACCGCAGATGCCGCAGATACGATGAGCGATGATTTCCGAGCCGAAACGATAGGTGCAAAGTGCATCCTCTCCCTTTAGGAGCGTGAATGCCTCGCTCGGGACCAGGGTTTTCCAGAACCGGGACTTCGTACAGATCGAGCAGTTGCACTTGCTGGTCTCGACCTGTCCCTCGAACCGAGTTTCGAACGCGACGGCGCCACAGTGACAGCTTCCCGTGAGAGTTTTCATGTTACCGCTCCTCCCAGGTGACCTGACAGGCGGTCGAGACATTCTTGCCAGCCTTCTTCGTGGCTTCGCCGGCTTCGGTCGGATGAGAACGGGGCCTGCCGAAAGGTCACGAGGGTGCCTGCGCCCTGCGCCTCGAACTCGACCGTGACGTCTGTTTCGGGCGAGCCCGCGTCATCCCATTTGAAAGTGAACGCGATCACCTTGTCGGTTTCGATGCGCGTGTAGCGTCCGCTCTGACCGAGCGGTTCGCCCTCCGGCCCGACGATAACCGCATGCCAGGCGCCGCCTTCCCGGAAATCGCATGCGAATGTCGTTGCCGAGAAACCCCTGGGCCCCCACCACGGCTTGACCTCGGACGGGTCGGACCAGGCTTTGAACACCGCGTCGACCGGGTGTGGGTAGCGTTGCAGAATCTCCAGTTCACCTATGTCTTCATTGGTCATGGGTTCCCCCTTTCTCCAAGTGTTCGCCAAGTTTCATCAGGCTGTCTTCCCAGAAGGTTCGGTAGACCTCGGCCCATTCGTGAACGTCGCGAAGCGGGCGGGCTTCGATCCGGCACCACCGCTGTTGGCGGCTTCGGCTCTTCTTGACGAGGCCGGCGCGCTCCAGCACGGACAGGTGCTTGGAGATGGACGGCAGGCTCATTTCGAAGGGTTCGGCCAGGTCGCTGACCGTTGCATCCCCCCTGGCCAACCGCGACAGAATCGCCCGCCGCGTCGGGTCGGCCAGAGCTGCGAAGGTCCTGCTGAGTTGATCGGTCGCCATAAGTATTTTCCCAAATGTGCAAGTAATGCCTGCCTATGCGTATTTGCACATTCGTGCAAGTAGTTTTCCCGCGCGCATCCCCCTTGATCGGAAGTGATTCTGCTCTTATACGCTGCCCGTCCGGGGTCCCGTGGGGCCACCGGATCGTTGTCCAGTGCCAGGGCACCCGCTTCTTCGGCGGGCAGGTCGGCCGGACGATGCGACAAGGAACAGTGACCTGAACCTCCGATGGGCGCGACGCGCGGACCCAGGCGAAGACCGGAGCTCTGAGGCACACACACCTTCGCGGGCCAACCGTGAGCAGAATAGGAGTGGTCCGATGGACCTGATCGCAGAACTGGAAGCCGAGCAGATCGCCGAGCTTGGCAAGAACATTCCGGATTTCAAAGCGGGTGACACCATCCGCGTCGGCTACAAGGTGACGGAAGGCACGCGCACCCGCGTGCAGAACTACGAAGGCGTCTGCATCAGCCGCAAGAACGGCGCAGGCATCGCGGGTTCGTTCACCGTCCGCAAGATTTCCTTCGGTGAAGGCGTGGAACGGGTCTTCCCGCTCTACTCGACCAACATCGAGCACATCGAGGTGGTGCGCCGCGGCAAGGTTCGTCGCGCGAAGCTCTACTACCTCCGTTCGCGTCGCGGCAAGTCGGCGCGTATCGCCGAACAGACCAACTACCGTCCCAAGGACGATGGCAAGACCCCGGTGCAAGGATCCGCGACATGAAAAAAGACACCCATCCCGAGTACCACGTCATCGACGTGAAGATGACCGACGGCACCGTGGTCCAGATGAAATCGACCTGGGGCGCCGAGGGCGACACCCTGTCGCTCGACATCGACCCGACCGTTCACCCGGCCTGGACCGGCGGCAACTCGCGCCTGCTGGACACCGGCGGCCGCGTGTCGAAGTTCAAGAACAAGTACGCCGGCCTCGGCTTCTGAGCCAGCCCGCGCGAGCGAAACGAAACGCCGCCCCCCCGGGGCGGCGTTTTTCGTTCCGGCCCTGCCTAACGCTTAATGTCTTCGCTCGGCCGACGGTCTGACCCGTCAGAAAATGAATTCGTCGGCCCCGATGTCGTGGACCGAAACCCCCGCAAGGAAGACCGTCCCGGGACCGAGGTCGATCAGCGTTCCGCCCCGCGTCGAACCGAAGACCTGGGCGGTCGCCGCGCTGATGTCGAGCGCCGCATAGCGCGTCGAGAGTTCCACCAGGTCGAGCACGTCCTCACCCGGGCGGAAATCGGTAATGACATCGGCGCCCCAGCTGTTGAACACGAAGCGGTCCGCCCCCGGCCCGCCGGTCATCACGTCGTGACCCGGCCCGCCGACGAGCACGTCTTCGCCCCGTCCGCCGATCATCCGGTCGTTCCCCTGGCCGCCATATAGCCAGTCCTCGCCACGGCAGCCCTTGAGGTGGTCGTCGCCTCCCTCGCCGAAGATCCGGTCATGGCCACGGTTGCCGCGCAGGTCGTCATTGCCTGCACCGCCGAGCATCGTGTCCGGCCCCTTGCGTCCCTTGCTGAAATCGTCGCCGCTGCCAGCGAGGATCTTGTCACGTCCCTTGTTCCCTTGAATATAGTCGTCGCCGCCGCGCCCCTCGATGTGGTCGTGCCCCGCCCGGCCCCAGATCTCGTCACGCCCGTCGGTGCCGTATAGACGGTCCGAGATCATACGGCCCGACAGGAATTCTGCCCGATCCGGCGCGAAGCTGCCGTCCGCATCGATCCGGTATTCGACCATGAGCACCTCGAACGGGGCGAGGTCCACGTCGATGAGGGTGCCGCCGCCCAGCTCGGACGCGCTCACCGCCTCGGTCTGCGCGAACCAGCGCGCCTCGTTCCAGTGGGCTCCGTCCTCGATCAGCGAAATGCGCTGGCCGGTGAGTTGGCTGAACCCGGGGACATAGGCGGAGACGTCGAGTTCGACGTTCTGCGATTCCTCCGAGCGGGACATGATAAAGGCGACGAAGCGATCGTCGTTGCCGTAGGCGTTGACCTCCACCGTCTCGACCGCCGCATCCTCCGCGTCGAACCCGTTGTTCAGAAGCTCCAGCCCGATCGTGTGCTCCGCCATCAGCCGGAACGCCTGCCCGCGCGAGGTGAGCTTGTCGCTGTCCGCCCCGTCGCGGTCGGTGTGGCTCCCCGCGAAATCGACCGACCCGTCGAGCTCGATGGGCCAGACATGCGCCGCGTCCGCTCCGATCCGCAGAAGCCCCTCGAACATTTCGAGCGTGACACCGGCGGACTTGAGCCCCCATTGCTCACGGGCGGCCCAGGCGGGTCCCCATTCCGAAACGAGGATGTCGAGCGAGCCGTGGCGGGCCGGGTCGAAGGCCGCGTTCCACTGGCGCATGTCCCAGACCATTTCGCGGAAGTAACGGTCCGCCCGCTCCGGCGCGGTATCGCCAAGGGTCAGCGGATCGGTCGGTTCGACGTAGTAGTAATGCTGGATCACACCGTCGATGGCAGCCTTGGCCTCGTCCGACAACCGAGCCAACACGTCCGCGTTCGCCTGCGTGACCTCTTCCGGCCACGACATGCCGGCATCGGCATAGGCCCCGCCCTCGAGGAAATCGCGGCCCCATTGCTGGCCGGACTGGGCGTAGATCTTAGGTTGTGGTGCATCCGCGCCCAGCACGGAGTCTAGGCCGGCCTGCACCGCGACCGCCACGGCATCGGCGAGGATGCCGTATTCTTCGGAAGTCATCCGGTCGACCGGGTCCCAGTACTCGTTCCCGATCTCGAACCCCGCTATCTCGGCATCGGGATGGCGGGCGACGAGATCTGCGACAAAGGTACCGACCCGGGCCACCGCGGCGGCATCGAGCGGCCGGGCCGCCGCTCCGATCGGATCGCCGATAAAAAGGTGGCTCGTGGGCAGGACGATGGTCGCGGGCTGGTCGTTCGCCGTGCTCCAGTCGAGGAAATCGTCGAGACCGACGAAACTGTATGCATCGGTCACATGGGCCGCGAGCGTATTGGGATCGTCGTAGAACGCCGCCCCCCAGACCTCGGTCATCGCACCGCCGGGATAGCGCAGTCCGTGGACGTGAAGCTGGCCCAGCGCCTCGATGAAGCTGCCGTCGGGGTCGAGCGTATTGCGCGCATAGAGCGTGTTGCCGCCGAACAGCTCCTCGGTCACGACCAGTCCGGTCGGCGCCTGATACGTCAGTTCGAGTTTCATGTCCCCTCGGCGCAGCTCGACGTTTCGCGGCGATGCGACACAACGAAAACACTCTGCTCGCCTGTAACCGTCGAGATCTTAAGGTGAATTCCCACGGTCTCACTAGGGCTGGTCCGGAAACACAGTGTTGCAGGCATCCTCGTCGGCGGGTCGGAGACAGGATGTCGATAGGAAGTCCGCTTCCAAATCCCGGCGCCACAAGATAGAGTGCGCCAAAGCGCCGGAACAGGCGCATATGGGATAAAATCGGGGGCCGGGCGTGGCGCATATCATCGTCGTGGGGAACGAAAAGGGCGGGGCCGGCAAGTCCACCGTGTCGATGCACATCGCCACGGCGCTGGCCCGGCTGGGGCATCGGGTCGGGGTTCTGGACCTCGATCTCAGGCAGCGCACCTTCGGGCGCTACATGGCGAACCGCTCCACGACCATCGCGAGCGAGGGGATCGACCTCCCCTCTCCCGTCTACCACGAACTGCCCGAGGTGGATCCTGCCACGCTCAACCCCGGCGAGAACCCCTATGACCGGCGGCTGTCGCAGGCCGTGGCCGAAATCGAGCCGACCTGCGACTTCATCCTGATCGACTGTCCCGGTTCCCACACCCGGCTGAGCCAGGTTGCGCACACGCTGGCCGACACGCTCGTCACACCGCTCAACGACAGCTTCGTGGATTTCGACCTGCTGGCACAGGTCGACCCCGACAGCGGCAAGGTCCTGTCGCCCTCCGTCTATGCCGAGATGGTCTGGAACGCGCGGCAGTTGCGCGCGCAGGCCGGGCTGAAACCCATCGACTGGATCGTGGTGCGCAACCGGCTGGGCGCACAGGCGATGCACAACAAGAAAAAGATGGGCGAGGCAATCGAGAACCTCGCGCGGCGCATCGGCTTTCGCACCGCCCCGGGGTTCAACGAGCGGGTGATCTTCCGCGAGCTGTTCCCGCGCGGCCTGACCCTGCTCGACCTGCGCGACGTCGGCGTCGTGGGCCAAATGAACATCTCGAACGTCGCGGCCCGCCAGGAACTGCGCGACCTGATGAAGGCGCTACGGCTTCCCGGCGTGACGGTCGATTTCTGAGGAGTCGAGGGCGACCAACCCGGCCCCTTCACGGCGAAACCGCGCCACGTCGCGCTTGGTGAAATCCACCCGCTCCGCTTCCACCGCCATGCGCGTGACGGTAAGCAGATCGCCCTCGATGTCGAGGATGGCGAAATCGTTCACTTCACCCCGCAGACGGTTGGACAGGCTGGTGCCCGCGTGGACCCGGATCGGCCCGCTACGCCCGGGCTGTGTCAGGAACGGACCGGTATGCCACATGTGAAGGTGGCCGGTGAGCACGAGGTGCGTGTGACACCCTTTCAATCGGTCGAGCGCCTTGCGCCGCCGCCGCATGGGCGCCTTGTGGCTGGTCCTGTCCTGTTCGAACGGATGATGCGCCAGAAGGATGTTGAAGCGGTCGGCCCCGCCCTCCTCGAAGAGGGCACAGATCCGCCGGATCCCACCGGGCCGCGCCGTGCCGCGCTGGTGGGCGAAGCGATCCACGGTGTTGAGACCTGCCACGAGGTAGTCCTCGCCCTCGTGGCAGGGTTCCAGGTCGAGCGCGATATTCTCGCGGTACTTGCGGAAGGGCTTCAGGAACCGGTCCCACGGCTGGTAGAGCGGGATGTCATGGTTTCCCGGCACGGCGAGCCAGCGCGCGCCCAGGCCGTCGAGAAACTCCCTTGCCGCCGCGAACTCCCGGCTGCGGGCGCGTTGCGTGAGGTCGCCGGAGACGACGACGAGGTCGGGCGAAACGGACGCCACCGCCTCAGCCAGCGGGGCCAGAAGCTCGGGCCGCGCGCGGCCGAAATGCAGGTCGGACAGGTGAACCAGACGGCTCATGAAGCCCCGTCTACATGCGGTGGACGGATGATGTCGAGCGCGTGACGCTCCAGCGTGATCCGGTAGGGACCGCGCATCGGCTCCTTTTCCCCATCGCGCACGACGAGCCGCTTGTGGCGGCCCGGATCGATCACGATCTCGCGCCCGGTGACGAGGCGGAAGTCGCGCCCTTCGCGCATCCGGCGCGTGGCGAGTTTCACCGCGTGACGCACGAGGCCCAGACGCCCAACGTCATCGGCAAGGAAGAGCGCCAGCTCGCCCTTGCGAACCGCGTCGGCACCGTCGAGGGCGAAACGTTCGAGTTGGTAGGCCGAGTTGCACACGAAGGCGAGCGGCGAGCGCACCGACATCTGTTTGCCGTCCACTTCGATCTTCATCGTCATCGGGTCGTAGAATTTCACCAGCGCACGCAGAACCGACCAGTAGGCGGCCATGCGGCTGCGCCCGAACTGGGCATAGGTATCCTCGCGCTGCTTGAGAATCTGGGAATAGACGCCGACGGAGGTGTTGTTGAGAAACACCTTGCCATTGATCTGGCCGATGTCGGTCGGCGCCTTGTGCCCGTGACAGATCGCGTCGAGCGCGGCGGCGGTATCCTCGGGAATGCCGTTAGCGCGGGCGAAGTAATTGAACGTGCCCAGAGGGATCACGCCCATGGGCACACCGCGGCCGACGAGCACGTTCGCAACGCTCGAAATCGTGCCGTCTCCCCCCGCGGCGATCACCGCCGAGGCACCGGCATCGAGCGCGCGGCGCGTCAGTTTCTCGATCGACCCGCCGCGTTCGTCGATATGAAGGGTGAGCCGCCCGCCCGCCTTTGCCACGCAGTCATGCAGGGAGTCGGCCACGTTCGGTCCGTCGCGCCGCCCGGAGCGCACGTTGATCACCGCATGGGTGTTGTTCAGCAGGGGCTGGTCGCTTCGTTGCAACATGTGTCCAGACGCGCAGTTAAATACGCAGTTTCAACTGCGCGCCTGCGTATTGGTTCCGGTCATCCGGACGAGCGTGCAAGCAAATCCGCGTTACCTCCAGCGGCGGTCGTATCGACGCAGAGATGCCGTTCGTGACAGGCATGCCCGCGGTCCGGCTGCCCCGTGATGAGCGGCAGGATCGGCCCGTCGCGCCTCGCAAGAGCGCGGGCATAGGCACGGGCGGTGTCGTCGTCGCCCCACCAGAGTGCGCCGGAGAACCCGTCGAGCGTTTCGAGCGCCTCGGGCGGGAGCGCCTCGGCGACCTCCACGGCCATGCCCCCCAGGGCGCGAACGGCGCGCGCCTGCGCATCCGCCGCCTGCGCGCCGGGACCGAGACAAAGCACGGGAGGCCGGGACCAGTGCGTCAGCCGGTTGAGTTCCCCCGTCGGGCCGGGGAGCAGGGTTTCGGACACCACCTGCTCCGATGCGTTGTCCAGGCGGGATTGCACGGCCTTGATGTCTGCCGTGCCCGTGGCCTTCTCGCTCACCGCATTGACCGGCGCCGCGGTGAAACGGCGAACGTAGTTCGGCCCGCCTGCCTTGGGTCCGGTGCCCGACAGCCCCTCACCCCCGAACGGCTGGCTGCCGACGATGGCCCCGATCTGGTTGCGGTTGACGTAGGCATTGCCGACGCGGATGGCGCGCGAAAAATCCTCCACCCGGCTGTCGATCCGCGTATGCAGGCCGAAGGTCAGGCCGAAGCCACGCGCGTTCACCTCGTCGATCACCGCCTCAAGCGCATCGGCGCGGAAGGTGGCGACGTGAAGCACGGGACCGAACACCTCGCGTTCGAGGTCCCGGATACCGTCGACGCGCAGGAGCGTGGGCGGCACGAAGGTGCCGGCCGTTGGCGCATCGACCCGGTGGACCACCCGTGCCTTGTTCGCCTCGAGATAGCCCAGGATATCCGCCTGCGCCTCGCCATCGATCACCGGGCCCACGTCGGTGGACAGGTGCCACGGGTCGCCAAGCGACAGTTCGTCCATCGCGCCGGTCAGCATCTCGATCAGCGTGTCCGCCACGTCCTCCTGCACGTAGAGGCAACGCAGGGCCGAACACCGCTGACCCGCCGACTGGAACGCCGAGGCGACGATGTCGCGCACCGCCTGTTCGGGGAGCGCGGTGGAATCCACGATCATCGCGTTCAAACCGCCGGTTTCCGCGATGAGCGGCGCACCGGGGGCGAGGTTCTCGGCCATCGCGCGGCGGATGATCTGCGCGGTGTCGGTGGAGCCGGTGAAGACCACACCGTCCACCCGCGCGTCCGAGGTCAGCGCAGCCCCGACCGTGGCCCCGTCGCCCGGCAGGAATTGCAGCGCGTCGCGCGGCACGCCCGCCTCGTGCAGGAGCCGGACCGCCATCGCGGCGACCAGCGGCGTCTGTTCCGCGGGCTTTGCGATGACCGCGTTTCCGGCCATGAGCGCGGCGCTGATCTGGCCGGTGAAGATCGCAAGCGGGACGTTCCACGGGCTGATCGCGGTGATGATCCCGCGGGCCGGGGCGTCGAGCTTCTCGCCCTCGTTCGCGTAGAAGCGCAGGAAGTCGACGGCCTCGCGCAGCTCGCCCACGGCATCGGCGAGCGACTTGCCCGCCTCGCGGTGGAGCGCGGCGAAGAGCGGACCATAGTGGTCCTCGTAGAGGTCGGCGGCGCGGCGCAGCACCTGCGCGCGCTCGGTGGGCGTCGCGGCCCAAGGCGTCGCCGCGTCCAGCGCCCCGGCCACGGTCGCCTCGTCCGCGTCGGTCACGCGCGCGACCACGTCCCCGGTCGCCGGGTTCACCACGTCGCGCGCCGTTCCGGTTCCCTCGCCGCTCGCCACCAATGGCCCCGCATCCGGGACCTCCGCATCCCGGGCGGCGTCGATGCGTGCCAGCGTCGCTTCATCCGTAAGATCGAAGCCCGCTGAGTTCTGCCGCCCCGGCCCGAAGATCGCGGACGGGTGGGCAAGCACATCGGCACGCCGCACCTCGGTCGCCTGCGTGATCGGGTCGGCCGCGATTACCTCGGGACTCACGCTTTCGTCGACGATCTGGTTGACGAAGCTGGAATTCGCCCCGTTCTCCAGGAGCCGCCGCACGAGATAGGCCAGCAGGTCGCGATGCGCCCCAACCGGCGCGTAGATGCGGCAACGTGTCCTTTCCTCGCGCATGACGATGTCGTGGAGCGCCTCGCCCATGCCGTGCAGCCGCTGGAATTCGTAGTCGATGCCGCGCGCCATGTGGCGGATCGCGGCGACCGTGTGGGCGTTGTGCGTGGCGAACTGCGGGTAGAGCCGGTCGGAATACCCGATGAGCTTGCGCGCATTTGCGAGGTAGCTGACGTCCGTCGCGGGCTTGGTCGTGAAGAGCGGAAAGCCGGGATGCCCCTCCACCTGGCTGTGCTTCATCTCGGTGTCCCAGTAGGCGCCCTTGACCAGCCGCACCATGAGCTTGCGGTCAAGCCGCTCGGCGGTGGCGTGGAGCCAGTCGATCACCGCGCCGGCCCGCTTGCCATAGGCCTGCACGACGACCCCGAAGCCGTCCCAGCCGTGAAGCTCGGGATCGGCGAGCACCGCCTCGATCACCTTGAGAGAAATGACGAGCCGGTCCTGTTCTTCGGCGTCGATGTTGAGCCCGATGTTGGCGCGCGCGGCCTGCCGGGCGAGGTCGCGCAGACGGGGCACGACTTCGGCCAGCACACGCGCCTCCTGCGCCACCTCGTAGCGCGGGTGGAGCGCGGAGAGCTTGACCGAGATGCCGGGATTGGCCGCGACGCTGCCCTGGTCCGCTGCCTGCCCGATCGCCTCGATGGCATGGGCATAGCTTTCTGCATACCGGCGGGCATCGCGTGCGGTCATCGCCGCCTCGCCGAGCATGTCGTAGGAATAGGTGTACCCGCGCGCCTCCTGCTTGCGCGCGCGGCGGATCGCGCCCTCGATGGTTTCGCCCAGCACGAACTGGCGCCCCATCTCGCGCATGGCCTGACCGACGGCAATGCGGATCACCGGCTCGCCCAGCCGGCGCACCATGCCGCGCAGCGTGCCCGCGAGCCCGCGTTGCTCGTCGTCGAGCACCCGGCCCGTGAGCAGCAGCGCCCATGTCGACGCGTTGACCAGCGGCGAGGCCGCCTGCCCCACGTGTTTGCCCCAGTCGGACGGCGCGATCTTGTCCTCGATCAGCGCGTCGATGGTATCCGGGTCCGGCACGCGCAGGAGCGCTTCGGCGAGGCACATGAGCGCCACGCCCTCTTCCGTCGACAGCCCGTATTCCCCAAGGAATTGCTCCATGATCCCCGGCGCCTCGCCCTCGCGGATCTGGCGGACGAGGCGGGCGGCGTTCGTGTGGATCGTCGCCCGGTCGGCGTCCGACAGCTCGGTGCCGGCGATGAGGTCTGGGATCATCTCGGCCTGCGGGCGGAACTTGGCGGTGTCGTCGAAAAGGGGGGTGGTCGTGTCGCGCATGTCGGTCTCCTTTGGAGAAGGATACCGTCTCAACGCTGGACTTATCGTCCGAGTTTCGCAACTCTGTAGCCAGATCGACCAAACTTCAGTGCCATTATGGACGAAACAGGCATCATCGACCCCATCGACAGGAAGATTCTCGCGGCCCTCACCGAGAACGCCCGTTTGCCCATCGTGGAGCTGGCGCGGCGCGTCGGCCTGTCCAAGACACCGGTGGCCGCGCGGATGCGGGCGCTGGAAGAGCGCGGGATCATCCGGGGCTACCGCGCGATCCTCGCCCCCGAGAAGCTCGACCTCTCGCACGTCGCCTATGTCGAGGTGCGGCTTCTGGACACGCGGCAGGCCGCGCTCGCGGAGTTCAACGATGCCGCGCGGCGCGTGCCGGAGATCGAGGAATGTTACATGATCGCGGGCGGCTTCGATTACCTCGTGAAGGTCCGCTCGCGCGATATCGCGGATTACCGGCGGGTGTTGGGGGAGACGATCTCCTCCCTCCCCCATGTCTCGGCCACCTCCACCTACATTGCGATGGAGGCGGTGGTGGAGCAGAGCTACCTCACCCTGTGAACCGGATCACGTAGCCTGCGGGGCGGGAGCGGTCGCGGACCACGCGGGCGTTGACCATGTCGTTGGCATGGGCGCGTTGCAGCGCGTCCTCCTCGGCATGGCCGTGGTCCATCCAGCGGCGCACCAGACGGCGCTCCAGCTCCTCCTCTGTAACCTCGAGCGCGACGGTCATGTCCCACAGCCGGTGAAGGTCGCGCCAGGGGTCCTCGTCGAGCAGGAGGTAGTTCCCCTCGACCACGTAGATATGCGTGTCCGGCGCGATCCGTCCGCCGTCGGGGATCACCGCGTCGGCGGTCCGGTCGAAGGTGGGATAAGTCGCCTGACGCCCGGCGGCGAGCGCGCGCACGAAACCGGCAAAGCCCGCACCGTCGAAGGTCTCCGGCGCGCCCTTACGGTCGAGCAGACCGCGCGCGGCGAGCGTGGTGTTGTCGAGATGGAAGCCGTCCATCGGGATCGCCTGCGCCCCCGGCACCGAGGATGCAAGCGTCGCGGCCAGTGTCGACTTGCCCGATCCCGGCGCGCCGAACACCGCCACGAGCACGCGGGAGCGGCCCACGGCGGCGCGGGCGAGAAGCTTGGCCAGGTCGGTTTCGCTGATCTCGGTCATGCGGGAAGAGTGCCGGGCGCGAAGGAGTCGCGCAAGTCACTCGGCGGCCAGGGCCAGTTCGGCGCGCGACGCCAAGAAACGGTGTGCGAGCGCACCGGAGAGAAAAGCCACCCGGCCACCCGCGAAGGTGCCCTCGATCCCCCGCGTCTCGGTGTTCAGAAGGACGAGGTCGGCGCGCAGGCCCATCGCGATCCGGCCTCGGTCCGGCAGGCCCATGATCGCGGCGGGTCGGGCGGAGACCATCGCCCAGGCCTCTGGCAGACTGCGCACCCCGGCCTCCACCAGCGCGAAGGCCGCCGCCGCGAGCGTCGCCGGGTGGTCGCGGGAGGCGAGCGCGTCGCCCTTGCCCTTGGTGATGAGCGCCATCGTGGACACGCCGCCGGGGCGTGGCCCGGCGCGCAACACGTCGGCGGCGCAGAAGACGATCGGGTTGCGGTTGGCGCGCGCAACGGCGGCGGCACCGGCGCGCAGGGGAAACTCCGCCACCCGCGCGCCGAGCTGCCCCATCTGCTCACGCGTCTCGCCGTCCGGGTCGTCGTGACTGCCGTAGACGATGCCGCGCGCGTCGAAGGCCTCGGCGAGGGCGAGGAGGTGGCGCGGCACGTCAGGCGCCGCATCCTTGGCCGCGCGCAGGCGTTTGAGCACCTCCTCCGGCGTGCGCCCCTCGGTCTCGGCCCAGGCGGCGAACAGGTGGCTCGCCCGGTGCGACATCTGGATCGCCTCGGGCAGCGTGTTCGTGAGGATCACCTGGTCGACCTCGTGCGCGGTCAGGGCTGCGATCAGGGCCGCGCGGGTGTCGGGCATGTGGGTCTCGACGCGCAGTTGCAGGCGCAGGTCGGTCATCGTGCCACCGCGCACCTGCTCCAGCGCCGCCATCACGTCGAGCGCGCGCTGCGGCGCGTGGTGGCCGCCGAGCCAGGACCAGCCCTGCGCGACCCAGCCGGTCGTGATCCCGTGCGCCGCCGCCTCGCGGTCCAGCGCCCGGAGCGCCGCGACGTGGTCGAGCGAGGGGCCCCCCGGCTGGCCGGGCCGGTGCAAGGGCCCCATGTTCAGGTCCACGAGGCCGGGCAGGATCAGGTAGCCCGACAGGTCGATCTCCGGCGCGTCACCGCTCCCTATCCGCCCGTCACGCAGGATGAGCGGCTCGCGCGAGAGCGCGCCGTCACGCAGCACATCGGCGCCCGTAAACTGGATCGGGGAGAGGCTTGCCATTTTCGAACCTGCACACTTTTCCAAGTGAGATAGCAGGTCTTTATGTCGGTCCCGTGACGCTGGGTCAGCCTATGCCGGCGCCTTGTCGGACAAGGCTTTGAGCACGCCTGCCACGAAGACCGCATCCTCGGGCGACGCAAGCGATGGCGCATGGCCGCAGGTCTCGAACACCGTGACCTCCGGCTTCGGTCCGCGCCGTGCCATCTCGTCCGCGATCTCGGCGGTGAGCAGGTCCGAGGTCAGCCCGCGGATCACGTGGGTCGGGGCGGTGATGCGGTCATAGGCCGCCCAGAGGTCCATCGCGCCCCGGTCGGCGTCCAGCACCTCGATGATGCGCGGGTCGTAATGGAGCGTGAGCCGCCCGTCCGCCCGCCGTCGCACGGAGGCCTCGGCCATGCGGCGCCAGAACGAGTCGTGGGCCGGGCCAAACGGCACATAGATCTCGCGCAGCCAGCTTTCCGCCGCCGTCAGCCGCTCGAACGTCGGAAGGTCCGAGGAATAGGTCACGATCCGGTCGAGCGCGGGGTCGGGCACCACCGGACCGATGTCGTTTATGACGAGCGCGGTGATCCGCTCCGGCGCCACATCGCCCGCCACCGTGATCCCGATCTGGCCGCCCATCGACGTGCCGAACCACGCCGTGCGCGCGATGCCGTAATGGTCGAGCATCGCCATCGCCATGCGCGCGTAGTTGGGCAGGAGGTAGTCCTCCTCGGGCCGGTCCGACCACGACGAGTAACCGCGCCCGATCGTGTCCGGGCAGAGCACAAAATGCGTCTCGGACAGCGCCCGCGCGAGTTCGTCGAAGTCGCGCCCGTTGCGGGCCAGCCCGTGCCACATGACGAGCGCCGGGTTGGCCGGGTCGCCCCATTCCATGACGTGAAGCTCGTGGCCCATCAGAGGGAGGTAGACCGACCGGGGCGTCATTTCGCCGCCCGCCGCTGCATGATCGTGCCCGCGATGCCCGCCGGGAAGAAGTAGACCAGCAGGATGAAGATGATGCCGAGCCAGAGGAGCCAGCGGTCGGGGCTGAGAAGCTCCGGCAGGAGCGGGATCGCCTCGGTCGCGGTGGCGGCCACCTCCATCAGGTCGCGCAGGTAGTATTGCGCGAGCACCATGAGCGTGGCCCCGATCACTGCGCCCCACATCGTGCCCATGCCGCCGATCACGACCATAAGCAGGATGTCGATCATGATCGCGAAGCTGAGCGTGGTGTCCGGCCCGGTGTATTTCAGCCAGGTGGCATAGATCGCGCCCGCGAGCGCGGCGGCCACGGCTGCGATGACGAACACGGCGGTGCGGTAGGCGACGACGCGGTAACCGATGCCTTCGGCGCGCGCCTCATTCTCGCGGATCGCCTTGAGCACGGTGCCGAGCGGGCTGCCCACGATGCGCAGGAGGACCCAGAACATCAGCGCGCAGGAGGCGAAGACGAAGTAATAGGCCGCGATCTTGCCGTTCATCCGCACACCCATGATGCGCGCCACCTTGCCCTCGTCATCGGTCAGAAGCTTGGTCGCGGGCTTGAACACGTCCGGGTTGGAATAGGTGATCCCGTCCTCGCCGCCCGTGAAGGTCGACAATTGCGAGGCCAGCACGAGCGCGACCGAAGCGGCCGCCAGCGTGATCATGGCGAAGAAGATCGCCTTCACTCTGAGCGACAGGAGACCGATGAGCACCGCGACCACGGCGGCCACGAGGACACCCGCGAGCGTGCCTATGATCCAGTAGCCCCAGGTGTTGTCCAGCTCCTTCATCGCGATGGCGACCCCGTAGGCGCCGAAGCCGAAGAACATGGTATGCGCGAAGCTCACGATGCCGGTGTAGCCGATCAGCAGGTCGTAGGAGGCGACCAGCACGATGAACACCGCGATGCGCGCGGCCACCTCGACCTGCCGCACTTCCTGGAAGAAGAACGGGGCGAAGAGCAGGAGCCCCCAGATCGCGAAGGCGATGAACTTGACGGTTGTGTTGCCTTTCATGGTCCCCTCCTCACTTCACCGCCGGGGCGAGGCCGTAGGGCCGCCACAGCAGGATCGCCATCATCAGGAGCATGTTGGACGCCAGCGCCAGTTTCGGCGCGAGGAAGCCCACGTAGTTCTGCATCAGCGCCACCATGATCGCACCCAGGAGCGTGCCCTGGATCGACCCGAGGCCGCCGATGATGACGACGATGAACACGATGACCATCATCTCGGCCCCGAGCGCGGGGGTGATGAGCGTCTCGTACCCCGCCCACATCGCGCCGCCCATCGCGGCGAGTGCTGAGCCCAGCATGAAGACCCCGATGAAAAGCCGGTCGATCTTGAAGCCCAGCGCCTCGACCATCTCGCGGTTCTCCACGCCCGCGCGGATCAGGAGGCCCATGCGCGTGCGGTTGAGGAGCAGGTAGAGACCGGCATAGACGACCGCCCCCACGATGAAGGCGAACAGGCGGTAGACCTCGAGTGAGGAGCCGCCCACGATGATCGTGCCTTCGAGAAACGCGGGACGCAGCACGTTGGTCGGCGTGCCGCCCCAGGTGGCGAGGATCAGTTGCTCGGCCACGATGAGCGCGCCCATCGTGATGAGGATCTGGCGCAGGTGGTCGGAGTAGACGGGTTTGACGATCACCCGCTCGAAGAACCAGCCCAGCGCGGCACCGAAGACGATGGCCGCCGCGATGGCGAAGACCAGCGCCATGATGTTGAGAAAAATGCTGTCGGAGCCGAGCCAGCCGCCGAAGTAGGCGAGCACGCTGGCGGCCACGAAGGCGCCGAAGCTCACGAAGGCCGAGTGGCCGAAGTTCAGCACGTCCATCAGGCCGAAGACGAGCGACAGGCCCGAGGCCATGAGAAAGAGCATCATCCCCATCGCGAGCCCGGCGACGGTCAGCGTCAGCCAGGACGAGGGCGCGCCGATCAGGACGAAGGCGATGATCGCGATCGCGACCGGGAGGAGGAAGACACCTCCAAAGCGTTCAACGATGTTCACGCGACGGACCCTCCGTTAACATTCTGATAATAAGGGAGAAATGGTTTCGCGGCGAAACCCGGGTTCACTGTGTGGCGCATCAGCTCGTCTCCATCGACAGGCTGAGAAGCCGGTCCTGCAACGCCGTGTCGGCGGCGAAATCGGCCATCGAGCCGGTGTGGACCACCTGCCCGTCGTCGATCACCGCCATGTCGCGGCCCAGGCTCTTGGCGAAAGAGAAGTTCTGTTCGACGAGCAGGATCGTGGTCGTTTCCGAGATCTCCCGAAACGCCTCGCCCATCGCCGAGATGATCGAGGGGGCCAGACCCTTGGTCGGCTCGTCGATCAGGATCAGGTCGCGCGGCTCGATGATCGCCCGGGCGACCGACAGCATCTGCTTCTGCCCGCCCGACAGGCTCCAGGCCTGTTTGTCGCGGAATTTCTCTAGCGCGGGGAACAGCGCGTGGATGCGCTTCAGACGCGCCGGATCGAACCGCCCGCTGGCAGTGGCCAGAACCAGGTTCTCATCCACGGTCAGCGTGCCGAAGATCCCCATGTTTTCCGGCACATAGGCAATCCCCTTGCGGGCGATCTGGGCGGTGTGCAGGGCGGTGATGTCTTCACCCCGGAACAGCACCGAGCCGGGCGAGGGCTGCCACAGCCCCATGATCGACCGCAGCGTGGTCGTCTTGCCGGCCCCGTTGCGGCCCAGCAGAACGAACACCCCGCCCTCGGGCACGTCAAAGGTGACATCATGCAGCACGGAATACTGGCCGATGTCGGTTTTCATCTGGCGCAGGGACAAAAGGCTCATGCGGTTTCCTCCGTCGCATTGCCCAGGTAGACGTCGCGCACGATCTGGCTCGACATGACCTCTGCCGGGTCGCCATCGGCCAGAAGCTCTCCGTTGTGCAGCACGATGATGCGGTCGGCCAGGGCGCGGACCACGTCCATCTTGTGTTCCACCAGAAGCACGGTCTTGGTCGGGTCGGATTTGATTCCCGCGATCAGGTCAAGCACATCGGGTGCATGGTCCAGGCTCATCCCGGCCGTGGGTTCGTCGAACATGTAGATGTCGGGCTCCATCGCCATCAGCAGCGCGACCTCCAGCTTGCGCTGATCGCCATGCGGCAGGTTGGCGGCGGTCTGATGCGCCAGCGCGGTCAGCCGGGTGCGTTCCAGGTAATGTTCCGCCTTCTCCGTCAGGCCCCGGAACTGCGACACCGGCCGGAACATGCGCCAGCCCTGCCCGGCCCGCGCCTGCACGGCCAGGCGGATGTTCTCCAATACGGTCAGCTGCGGAAACAGGTTGGTCAGCTGAAAGGCCCGCCCGATCCCCTGCCCCGCCCGCGCCGAGGGCGACAGCCGGGTGATATCGGTCCCGTCCTTGGTCACCGTCCCGGAACTCGCGGTCAGCTGACCCGAGATCAGGTTGAAATAGGTGGTCTTCCCGGCCCCGTTCGGGCCGACGATCACCGTCAGCTCTCCGGGATGGAAATCGCAGCTGACCGCGTTGACGGCCACATGTCCGCCGAACCGGATGGTCAGCTCGCGGGTGGAAAGGGAAGGTACACTCATGATCATCGCCGTTCTGATGCGGTGCAGGGGAAAGCGCGCGCCCCCTCCTGCAGGATCCCCCGCGGCAGGATCAGCCAGAGAAAACCCCTGCCCTCATCCTCTTGCCGAAAATATCCCGGGGGGTGAATTGAGCCCTTGGGCTCAAGAGGGGGGCAGCGCCCCCCTCCCGCCTTTACTTCGACTTGTCGCGACCGA
>CAXRHZ010000048.1:0-70351 GCA_964230745.1 Maritimibacter sp.
GGACCGTTCAACTTCTCTGTTTCCGGAAACCTTCGGGGGGTGAGCCCGAAGGGCGAGGGGGGCAGACAGCCCCCCAACCCGGTCGACACAACACACTCCGGCAAGAGGTCGTCCGTCCGAGCGCAGCGAGGCCCCGCCGCGACGCGGGCGAAGCCCGCGGCGCAACCCCTCGTCACATGTGGATCGGGCCGTCCCCGCAAGCCAGCGCCGCCTCGCGCACCGCTTCCGAGAAGGTCGGGTGGGCGTGGCAAGTCCGGGCGAGGTCTTCGGCCGCGGCGCCAAACTCCATCGCGACGCAGGCTTCGTGGATCAGGTCGCCCGCCGAGGGGCCGATGATGTGGACGCCGAGGATCCGATCGGTTTCCTTGTCGGAGAGGATCTTGACGAACCCGTCGCCCTGGAAAACCGCCTTGGCGCGGGCGTTGCCCATGAACGAGAACTTGCCGACCTTGTAGGCGCGGCCTTCGTCCTTGAGCGTCTCTTCGGTTTTCCCGACGGCGGCGACTTCCGGCACCGTGTAGATCACGCCCGGGATCACGTCGTAGTTCACATGGCCCGCCTGGCCCGCGATGGATTCGGCGACTGCCATCCCCTCGTCCTCGGCCTTGTGGGCGAGCATCAGGCCCGGGGTCACGTCGCCGATGGCCCAGATGCCGTCCACGTTGGTTTTCCAGTGATCCGTCTGGATCACGCCGCGGTCGTTCGTCTCGACCCCGGCCTCTTCCAGACCGAGCCCTTCGGTGAACGGCTTGCGGCCCGTGGCGACGAGGACGACGTCGGCGTCGAGCACCTCTTCGCTGTCGTCCTTCTTGAGCTTGTAGGTCACCTTGGCCTTGGTCTTGGTCGCGTCAACTTTCTGCACGGCGGCGCCGAGAATGAACTCAAGCCCTTGTTTCTTCAGGAGCTTCTGGAACTGCTTGGACACTTCGCCGTCCATGCCGGGGGTGATGTGGTCGAGGTATTCCACCACCGTAACCTCGGTCCCCAGGCGCGCGTAGACCGAGCCCATCTCGAGCCCGATAACGCCCGCGCCGATCACGACCATCTTCTTGGGCACCTTGCCCAGTTCCAGCGCGCCGGTGGAAGTCACGACCACCTTCTCGTCGACCTCGACGCCCGGGAGGCTGGAGGGCTCGGAGCCCGTCGCGATGACGATGTTCTTCGCCTTGTGGGTCTCGTCGCCCACCGTGACCTCGCCCTTGCCGGAGATCTTGCCCCAGCCCTTGAGCCAGTCCACCTTGTTCTTTTTAAAGAGAAATTCGATGCCCTTGGTGTTCGAGGCGACGGTTTCGTCCTTGTAGGCCTTCATCTGGTTCCAGTCGACCGAGGGCGACTTGCCCTTGAGGCCCATGGCGGCGAAGTTGTGCTCGGCCTCGTGCAGCGAATGGGTCGCGTGGAGCAGCGCCTTGGAGGGGATGCAGCCGACGTTGAGGCAGGTGCCGCCCAGCGTTTCGCGCCCTTCGACACAGGCTACCTTGAGCCCCAGTTGCGCACAGCGAATGGCGCAGACATAGCCGCCCGGGCCGCTTCCGATCACGATCACATCATACTCTGCCATGGGTCCCTCCTTGGCCGTTTTTCCTGATGCACAGCGCGTACACATGGTGTGCACACGGCGTACATACGTTGATATGCATCCCGGGCATCAGAACAGCGCCGCGAGGATCATTGCGAAGGTGGCGAGGAACGCCACGAAGAAGATGAATGACCGCCAAGGCGACCAACCGAAATAATAGGCGGGGATGTAGAGCACCCGCGCCCCCAGATAGACCCACGCGCAGGTCGCGGTGAAAAGCGTCGATTGATCCGAAATGGTCACGATCACCACGGCGATGGTGAACAGGATCAACGCCTCGAAATGGTTGGTGAAGGCGCGCATGAGGCGGCCTGTGCCGTCCGACACCTGTTCGATCAGCGGCTTTTGCAGCCGGGAGGCGTCGCGGGGCGACGTGGTCTTGCCCGGCCCGAGCTCGATATTGGCGGGGATCGCCATGAGCGCGAATTGCACGGCCTGCAGCAGCGCGGCGAGGGCAAGGACGGTGAGCTCCGGTGTCATGACGATCCTTCACGATCTGCGGTCTGGACAAACATCGCCACACGCCGCGGACGGTGGTTTGCGGCGGTCGCCTGTGCGGCGGGGGCGATATGTGCGCGCGGCGGCATCAGTCGAAGGTAATCTCGACATCCGGGTAGCCCCAGACATCGGCGTTCTTGTCGCGGGTGACGGTCTGGGCGGCGGCCACGGCCCCGCCGACGAGCACGCCGACCACGCCCGCGTTCGCCCCCGCCGAGACGGTGCCGGCGATCTGACCGATAGTTTCGTTCACGGGCGTGAGCGAGCGGGTCCGGGTGCGGCCGTCGTAGCTGCACTTCACCGAGGCGGGCGGCGTGCGGGTGCCCATGTTCGGGGCGGTGACCACGGCGGGCGCGGTGAAGGTGGAGACGAAACCGTCCCCGCTGAAGGTGCAGGGGATGCCCGACATCTCGCGCGCGCGGCCGGTTTCGGCGTTGAAGGCGCGCACGGTGAAGGTCGACTGCCCGACCTCGTTCAAAGGCTTGAGCGTGATGTAGGGCACGGGCGGCTGGTCGACCTCGATCGGCATCGCGCACGCGGCGAGCGAAAGGACGGCGAGAACGGGGACGGCGCGGCGGAGCGGCATGGGACAACCTCTTGAAACGCTCCGGGATGGAGCGCGGCCATATCGCGCGGGGGACAGTCGGGGGTCAATCATCGCAAACCCCCAGTTCACGGTCGAGCGAGCGGGTGGCGGCGGCGATCCGCGCACGGGTCTCATCGATCCGGCGCTGGTGCAGGTGACGCATCAGGAGGGCGAGGGAAATAGAGAAGACCCCGTAGATCGCTATGGCGGGCAGGACCCAGTCGCGTCCCGCGTCGGACAGGCGCGCGACGAGGATGACGATGATCGCGAAGACGAAGGTGCGGATTGCCCAAGTGTTCACCAACCGGCGCATCGGGATCACGCCCGCTTCGAGCGCCGCGAGCTCGGCCTGCGCCGTCTCGGCGATCCGTTCGCGTTCCGCGCGCGCCTCTCCATCGATCCCGTCGCTCATCCCTGCCCCCTTACCCGGCCAGCACGCCGATCAGCAAGAGGACGATGCCCACCATAGACACCTGCCAGATCACGGTGCGCAGCCACGGCAGACCGGAGAGATAGGCAGGGAGGTAGGTCGTTCGCCCGGCGAGGTAGAGCGCGACGCCCCAGGTGATCCAGCCGCCGCCGCGCCCCGTCAGATGGGCCACCAGTGCCAGGGCGAGGAAGGCGGGTGCGGTTTCCAGAAGGTTCCAGAGCGCCCGGTGCGCGCGGGCCGCGAGCGCGCCGATCTCGGGCGGGTTGTCCCGCGCGCCCACGGTCCAGGCGTTGCCGACGCTGCCCTTCAGCATGAAACTGTCCACGCTGACGTAGACGAGGACGAGCACCGCCAGTCCGACAAGGCCCCAGAGCGCGACCGTCATTCATCGCGCCTCCGGCATGACGCGCGCGGCGTCAGTCTTCGAACAGGTATTCCACGTCCTCGAACCGGCTGACCGGGAAACTGTAGAGCAGTTCCAGCGGCTCTTCGCCCGCACGCCAGCCGTGAACGGAGCCAGCGGGCGCGAAGACCATGTCCCCCGGTCCGACGACGTTTTGCTCGCCGTCGAGCGTGACGATGCCGTGTCCGGACATGACATAGGCGGTCTCCCCGATCTGGTGACGATGAAGCGACTCACCGTCGCCCGGCTCGAAACAGGCCGTGCCTTGAAGAAACTCCAGGCCGGGGGCGTTGTCGGCATCGACCAGCGTGCGAAACTGCATTCGGGCGTGCTGGTCGTCCTGCGTCTCGGGGCGGTGTTTCGACCGCGAGAAGATGTCGGGGCGCGTGTGTCGCATGGCGCGGACCTCCTTTCATCGGAGGAACGCACGCGACCGCCCCGGTGTTCACGGGGCGGCCGGATCGTTTGCATGAACCCGCCGGGAATCACAGGTCCATCAGCAGGCGGCGCGGATCCTCAAGGGCTTCTTTCACCCGAACGAGGAAGGTCACGGCGCCCTTGCCGTCGACGATGCGGTGGTCGTAGCTGAGGGCGAGATACATCATCGGACGGATCTTGATCTCGCCATTTACGACCATCGGACGATCCTGGATCTTGTGCATACCGAGGATGCCCGACTGCGGCGGGTTCAGGATCGGCGAGGACATGAGCGAGCCGTAGACGCCGCCGTTCGAGATGGTGAACGAACCGCCCTGCATGTCGGCCATCGACAGCTTACCGTCGCGCGCCTTGGTGCCGAGTTCGGAGATCGTCGCCTCGATGTTGTGGAAGCTCATCTGGTCGGCGTCGCGCACGACCGGCACGACGAGACCCGTGGGCGTGCCCACCGCCACGCCCATGTGGACGTAGTTCTTGTAGATCACGTCGGTCCCGTCGATCTCGGCGTTGACGTCCGGCACCTCCTTCAGCGCGTGACAGCAGGCTTTCACGAAGAAGGACATGAAGCCGAGCTTGATGCCGTGCTTCTTGAAGAACAGGTCCTTGTACTCGTTGCGCAGCGCCATGACCTCGGTCATGTCCACCTCGTTGTAGGTGGTGAGCATGGCCGCGGTGTTCTGCGCCTCCTTGAGGCGGCGGGCGATGGTCTGACGCAGGCGGGTCATCTTGACGCGCTCTTCGCGGGCCTCGTCCTGGGCCGAGACCGGGGCGCGGGGCGCCTGGGCCGGGGCGGCGGGGGCGGAGGATTTCGGCGCGGCCTTGGAGGCCGAGATGGCGGCCTGCACGTCGTCCTTCATCACGCGGCCGTCGCGGCCGGTGCCCTTGACGTCCTCGGGTTTGAGGCCCGCTTCCGCCATCATCTTCTTGGCCGAGGGCGCGTCTTCCACGTCCTTGTCCGAGCCCCCCGAAGAGGCCTCATCGCCCTTCGGCTCTTCGGCCTTGGCCGCGGGTGCGGGCGCATCGCCGGAGGCGGAGATCACGCCGAGCTTGGCACCGGCCGCGACCGTTTCGCCTTCGTCCGCGAGGATCTCGGCGATGGTGCCGGCCGACGGCGCGGGCACTTCGACGGAGACCTTGTCGGTCTCAAGTTCACACAGCATCTCGTCGGCCGAGACGGTGTCGCCGACCTTCTTGAACCAGGTGGAGACGGTCGCCTCGCTCACGCTCTCGCCGAGCGCGGGGACCATGATGTCCACGCTGTCGCCACCGCCAGAGGACTTGGCCGGCGCTTCGTCCGCGGCCTCTTCCTTTGGCGCGTCCTTGGCCTCGGATTTCTTGGCAGGCTTGGCGCCCGCCCCTTCCTCGATCGTGGCCAGGAGCGCGTCGACGCCGACGGTCTCGCCCTCGTTCGCGACGATGTCGCCAAGCGTGCCCGCGGCGGGGGCCGGAACCTCGACCGTGACCTTGTCGGTCTCCAGCTCGCAGAGCATTTCATCGGCCTCCACCGCATCGCCCGGCTTTTTGAACCAGGTCGCGACGGTGGCTTCGGTTACGCTTTCGCCCAGCGTGGGAACACGGACTTCGGTGCTCATGATCTCTTATCCTTCGATGGTCAGCGCGTCGTTCACGAGCGCGGCTTGCTGTGCTTTGTGCTGGCTGGCCAGACCCGTCGCGGGCGAGGCCGATGCGGCGCGGCCGGTGTATTTCGGCCGGTAGTTTTCGTCGCGGATGCGCGACAGGACCCATTCGATGTTGGGCTCCATAAAGCTCCAGGCCCCCTGGTTCTTGGGCTCTTCCTGGCACCACACGACATCCGCGTTCGGGAACCGCTCCATCTCCTTGACCAGCGAGAGCGCCGGGAACGGATAGAACTGTTCGACCCGCAGGATGTAGATATCGTCGATCCCCGCCTCGTCGCGGGCTTCGAGCAGGTCGTAATAGACCTTGCCGGAGCACATGACCACGCGACGGATCTTGTCGTCGGCCTTGAGCGTGGCGGTGGAGCGCCCGGTGTTCTTCTGACCGTCCGCATCGTCCCACAACACGCGGTGGAAGGACGAGCCGGTGGTGAAGTCGGCCGCCTCGGACACGCAGAGCTTGTGACGCAGCAGCGACTTGGGCGTCATCAGGATCAGCGGCTTGCGGTAGGAGCGGTGAAGTTGCCGGCGCAGGATGTGGAAGTAGTTGGCGGGCGTGGAGCAGTTCGCCACGATCCAGTTGTCCCCGCCGCACATCTGAAGGAAGCGTTCGAGCCGGGCCGAGGAGTGCTCGGGCCCCTGCCCCTCGTAGCCGTGCGGCAGGAGGCAGACGAGGCCGGACATGCGCAGCCACTTGGATTCGCCCGACGAGATGAACTGGTCGAACATGATCTGCGCACCGTTGGCGAAGTCGCCGAACTGGGCCTCCCAGAGCGTGAGCGCGTTCGGTTCGGCCATCGAGTAGCCGTATTCGAAGCCCAGCACCGCGTATTCCGAGAGCATCGAGTCAATGACCTCGTAACGCGCTTGTCCGGGCTTGATGTTGTTGAGCGGGTAATACCGTTCCTCGGTCTCCTGGCTCACGAGGCCGGAGTGGCGCTGCGAGAAGGTGCCGCGGGTGGAGTCCTGGCCGGCGAGGCGGACCGGGTACCCCTCGGTGAGAAGCGAGCCGAACGCGGCGGCCTCGGCAGTGGCCCAGTCGAAGCCCTTGCCGCTCTCGAACATCTCGCGTTTGCCTTCGAGAAGGCGGCTCACCGTCTTGTGGAGCGCAAAGTCCTCGGGCGGGGTGTAGAGCGCACGCCCGACCTCCTGGAACGTCTCCTCGGAAACGGCGGTTTCCCCGCGCTGGTAATCCTCGCCCTGCTTGTCGAGGTGGGACCAGCGGCCGTCGAGCCAGTCGGCCTTGTTCGGCTTGTAATCCTTGCCGACCTCGAACTCCTCGTTCAGGTGCGACTGGAACGCGGCCTTCATGTCCTCGATCTCGCCCTCGGGGATCAGCCCGTCCTTGACGAGGCGATCCGTGTAGAGCTGGAGCGTCGTCTTGTGGGTCTTGATCTCCTTGTACATCAAGGGGTTGGTGAACATGGGTTCATCCCCCTCGTTGTGGCCGAAGCGGCGGTAGCAGAAGATGTCGATGACCACGTCGCGGTGGAATTTCTGGCGGAACTCGGTCGCGACCTGGGCGGCGTGAACGACCGCCTCGGGATCGTCTCCGTTCACGTGGAAGATTGGCGCCTCGACCATCAGCGCGATATCCGTGGGATAGGGCGAGGTCCGCGAGAAGTGCGGCGCGGTTGTGAAGCCGATCTGGTTGTTCACGACGATATGGATCGTGCCGCCGGTGCGGTGGCCGCGGATGCCGGAAAGCTGGAGGCATTCGGCCACGACGCCCTGGCCAGCGAAGGCCGCATCGCCATGGAGCAGAACCGGGATGACCTTGTGGTGATCCGGGTCGCCCATCTGGTCGCCCTTGGCCCGCGCCTTGCCCAGCACGACAGGGTTCACCGCCTCGAGGTGCGAAGGGTTGGCGGTAAGAGACAGGTGGATGGTGTTGCCGTCGAACTCGCGGTCAGAGGACGCGCCGAGGTGGTATTTCACGTCACCGGAACCGTCCACGTCCTCGGGCTTGAAGCTGCCGCCCTGGAACTCGTTGAAGATCGCGCGGTAGGGCTTGGACATCACGTTGGCCAGCACCGAGAGGCGGCCGCGGTGGGGCATCCCGATCACGACCTCTTTCGCGCCTAGGTTACCGCCCCGCTTGATGATCTGCTCCATCGCCGGGATCACCGCTTCGCCCCCGTCGAGGCCGAAGCGCTTGGTGCCCATGTATTTCACGTGGAGGAATTTCTCGAAGCCCTCGGCCTCGACCAGCTTGTTCAGGATCGCGCGGCGCCCTTCACGGGTGAAGCGGATTTCCTTGCCGTAGCCCTCGATCCGTTCCTTGAGCCAGCCGGCCTCCTCGGGGTTCGAGATGTGCATGTATTGCAGCGCGAAGGTGCCGCAGTAGGTCGCCTGCACGATGTCGATGATCTGGCGCATGGTGGCAACTTCGAGCCCGAGCACGTTGTCGAGGAAGATTGGCCGGTCCATGTCCTTTTCCTGGAACCCGTAGGATTTCGGGTCCAGCTCGGCGTGCCCCGAGGTCTCGCGCATCCCCAGCGGGTCGATGTCGGCGGCGAGGTGGCCGCGGATCCGGTAGGCCCGGATGATCATGAGCGCGCGGACCGAGTCGAGCACGGCGCGTTTGATCGCGTCCTCGGAAACCTCGATCTCGCGGTTCTTGGCCTTGTCCGCGATCTTCTTGGCGAGATCCTTGGGCGCCTTCTCGGGCTCCGCCGGCCATTGACCGTCGAGCGCGTGGGTCAGGTCGTCGTTGGGCTGCGGCGGCCAGTCGGCGCGCGTCCAGGAGGGGCCCTGCGCCTCGGCCTTCACCGACAGCTCGTCATCGCCGAGCTCGCGGAAGAACGCCTGCCACGCCTCGTCGACCGCGTTCGGGTCGTTTGCGTAGATCGCGTAGAGATGCTCGAGATACTCGGCATTGTGCCCCTGCATGAAGCTGGAAGCATGGAACTGGTCGTTGGGGCTTTGTTCGGTCATGGGATCACCACTGGATCGCTGGGGTTGTCGGCATTCGGAGCTCGGTCATGGGAGCTCACCTTGTATCCGTGAGTATGGTCGAGAAGTTAAGCACGTCCCCGTCCCGATCGGGATCATGCGTCATCAAGATCGCGAGACCACGAGGGGTTTCACGCGGCGAGACAGTCGAACGCGCCGCGCGGGCGACCGGGCGGGTCGTGACACGCGACAGGCGGCAGGCCGTCACCGGCCCCCCGCCCCGCGTGTCGTTATGCCGCCCGGCCAGGGTCACTTGCCGATGGCTTTCAGCACGGCTTCGCCGAGGCCCGCCGGGCTTTCCGCCACGACGATACCGGCCGATTTCATCGCCTCGATCTTGTCCTCGGCGCCGCCCTTGCCGCCGGCGACGATGGCGCCCGCGTGACCCATGCGGCGGCCCGGAGGCGCGGTGCGGCCCGCGATGAAGCCCGCGACGGGTTTCTTGCGGCCCTTCTTGGCCTCATCGGCGAGGAACTGCGCGGCTTCCTCTTCGGCGGAACCGCCGCTTTCGCCGATCATGATGATCGACTCGGTCTCGTCATCCGCGAGGAACCATTCCAGCACGTCGATATGCTCGGTGCCCTTGATCGGGTCGCCGCCGATGCCGACGCAGGACGACTGGCCAAGGCCCACGTCGGTGGTCTGCTTCACGGCCTCGTAGGTGAGCGTGCCCGAACGGGACACGACGCCGACGGTGCCGCGCTTGTGGATGTGACCCGGCATGATGCCGATCTTGCAGGCGTCAGGCGTGATGACGCCCGGACAGTTCGGGCCGATCAGGACCGACTTGGACCCTTCCAGCGCGCGCTTGACCTTCATCATGTCCATGACCGGGATACCCTCGGTGATGCAGACGATGAGCTCCATCTCGGCGTCGATAGCCTCGAGGATCGAGTCGGCGGCGAAGGGCGGCGGCACGTAGATGACGGAAGCGTTGGCTTCGGTCTCGTGCTTGGCCTCGTGGACCGAGTTGAACACGGGCAGGTCGAGATGCGTCTGGCCGCCTTTGCCGGGGGTCACGCCGCCGACCATCTTGGTGCCGTAGGCGATCGCCTGTTCCGAGTGGAAGGTCCCCTGCGAGCCGGTGAAGCCCTGGCAGATGACCTTGGTGTTTTCATCAACGAGTACGGCCATTGTTATATGGTTCCTGTCTGTTGCGTGTTGCGTTGGTCGCGGCGGGGCATATCGAACCACTGTCCCAGGAATTCGTATTCGGGCGCCAGCCACGTCATGAGGGAGTCATGGGCCGCGTCCGACAGGTCGTCGATCGTGGCCCGGTAGGCTTTGGGGGATGCGTTGCGGTGGGGGATGGCGAAATCGGCCACCCCGGTGCGCGCGCGGATGTCGGCCTCGAGCCGGTCGAGCTCGGCCATCGTGTAGATCCGGTTGTAGGCCCCGAGGTCGGGGCCGAGGAACCAGCTCGCCGATTGCACGTGATGGGCAACTGCCGGGTAGGCCGAGGCGTAGTGGTCGAGGTTCAGCACGAAGGCGTCGAGCGACGGGCGCGGGTCGAGCATCGGCTGCGCCCCCATCCCGCCGGTCACGCGGCGCATGATCCGGGTCAGCCCCTTGCCCATGCGCCGGTCGTTCGCGACCTGGAGCCGGCCCGCGCCCATGACTCGCTCCGACCAGGTGGAGAGCACCCGTTCGGCCGGATCGCGGATCACGGCGAAAAGCCACGGGTCCGACAACTGGGCGAAATCGCCCCGGTCGAACCGCGTGGTCGGGAAGGCCTGCTGGAGACCCAGCCGGCGACCGTTCCGGACCTCGCCCGTGAACGCCGTTCCGTGTTCGAGCCGGTACATGGCCCGTTTCAACGACGTGCACGCGGCCTTTGGCACGGCCGCGTAGACGATGTCGTATGTCGGAACGACGAAGACCATCCGCCCGGGCCTTAGCCCTTCACCGCTTTCACGATCTTCTGCGCGCCGTCCTTGAGGTCGTCGGCGGCGATCACGTCGAGGCCGGAGTTCGCGATGATCTCCTTGCCCTTCTCGACGTTCGTGCCTTCGAGCCGGACGACGAGCGGCACCTTGAGGCCCACTTCCTTGACCGCGGCGATCACGCCCTCGGCGATCACGTCGCAGCGCATGATGCCACCGAAGATGTTCACGAGGATGCCTTTGACGTTGTCGTCGGAGGTGATGATCTTGAACGCCTCGGTCACCTTCTCCTTGGTCGCGCCGCCGCCCACGTCGAGGAAGTTGGCGGGTTCGGCACCGTAGAGCTTGATGATGTCCATCGTCGCCATGGCAAGGCCCGCGCCGTTCACCATGCAGCCGATCTCACCGTCGAGCGCGATGTAGTTGAGGTCGTACTTGGAGGCTTCGAGTTCCTTCGAGTCCTCTTCCGTTTCGTCGCGCAGGTTGGCCACGTCCGGCTGGCGGTAGAGCGCGTTGCCGTCGAAGCCGAACTTGGCGTCCAGCACCTTGAGGTCGCCGCTGTCGGTGACGATCAGGGGGTTGATCTCCAGCATTTCCATGTCGCGCTCGGTGAACACCTTGTAGAGCGTGCCCATCAGTTGCACGCACTGCTTGACCTGCGGGCCGGTGAGGCCGAGGGCGAAAGCGATGCGGCGGCCGTGGAACGGCTGGTCGCCGGTGGCCGGGTCGACGGAGAAGGAGAGGATCTTTTCGGGGGTGGAGGCCGCGACCTCCTCGATGTCCATGCCGCCCTCGGTGGAGCAGACGAAGGAGATGCGGCTGGTCACGCGATCCACGAGGAGCGCGAGGTAAAGCTCGGTTTCGATGCCGGAACCCGCCTCGATGTAGATGCGGTTGACCTGCTTGCCCGCCGGGCCGGTCTGGTGCGTCACCAGCGTGCGGCCGAGCATCTTCCGGGCTTCCTCGGCGGCTTCCTCGACCGACTTGGTCAGGCGCACGCCGCCCTTTTCGCCCGCGCTCTCTTCCTTGAAGTGGCCCTTTCCGCGGCCACCGGCGTGGATCTGCGCCTTCACGACCCAGAGCGGGCCGTCCAGTTCGCTCGCCTTGGTCTTGGCTTCCTCGGCCTTCAGCACGACGCGGCCGTCGGAGACCGGTGCGCCATAGTCGCGAAGGAGCGCCTTCGCCTGATATTCATGGATGTTCATGAACTCGTCCCATCTGGTTTGCGTTCGCGCCCTTCATGCACGCCGCATCACCGCCGATAAACGTCTTTTTCCATGTTACCGCAAAAATCGGCAAGAATCCGGAAGTCTGTGATCACACCCCGCAAACTCGTGATCACAAATACCCGGTGCGTCAGCCGGTCGCACCCGTTTCCGAGTCGATTTGCCCTGCGCATACAGGCTCGGGCCGCCCTTCGCCCGCTCCGCCTGTTCCGGGCGCTGTCCCGTCACGGCGCGCCAGAACCTCCTCCAGCGTATCCGCGAGGATCGGGTCGATCTCGCGGTCGAGATGCGCCGCGCTCAGGTCGACCGGCATCGAGGGAAGGTGCCGGGCGGCGGCGCGGGCCGGGTCGATAGGCATGTTGCGCAGATGGCCCCCCGCGCGAAGGCGCGACGCGACGGGATCGGACAGAACGTAGGTCCGCTCGAACTGCCGTGCAGCCTCCGCGAGCGGATCGGGCGCGTGCACGATCTCCAGCGTCACGGCCCGGCGCGCGGGGCGGAAGGACTGCGCCCCCTCGAGGATGGCGAGCCCCTGTCTCAGGTGTTTGAGCGTCCAGTGTTTCTGCGTCAGCGCCTCGAAATGCACGAGCGCGATCTCCCCCACCTCCGACGGCGGGATCCGCGCCTCCCCGTCCGGACCCTGCGCACGGTGCATCCTGAAAGTTAGGTCTGCACCGACAGGGGCAAGCACCTTGCCGCCGTGGTGACCCGCGAGACCGGATGGCTCCAGCTGCGGCATGCCCGTTCCGAAAATCTCGCGCACCTCGCGCACCCCGCCCGGAAGCGCGCTGCGCAGGTGTCCCCCGAACAGGGTGTCGCGGGTGTCGGATTCCGTCCAGACCCGTTCGAGCGGCGGAAGATTGATCCAGCCGTCACGCGCCCCGAGACGACGGAGTAGACGCCGCACGCCGCCCGGGGCAACGATGTACTCGTCGGCGTCGATATGGGCGATCCAGTCGAGGTCCGATTCCGCGTGCGCGAACGTGAAATTCGCCACCTGCCGGTCGAGCTTTCGCGCCGGCCGTCCCCCCGGAATAAGCGACCAGTGCGCCGCGTCGCAGGGCACGACATCGACCCCCGGGATGCCTTCCAGAACCGGGATGGCCGGATCGTCGGGATCGTCCATGAACAGCGTGACGCGGGAGGCCCCCGCGCCAAGATGGTGCGCCACGAACGGGATGAGGAGTTCAAGGGGTTCGCGCACCTGCGCCACGACGCCCCAGCGCGGGCCGCCACGCCAGCGGCGTCCGGCGCCGAGAACCCGGCGCACACGCGCCCCGAGCCCGCCAATCACGTGCATGGGTCCGAGGGTGCGGTCATGTGACGGGCGCGCTGATCGGTCAGCTTTGCTTGTGGAGCCCGCGCAGCATCAGGTCGTAAGCGGCACGGCGCCCCTCCGGCCCGATGTTGGGGGTCGTCGCGGCCGCGGCCAGCATCACCGCGAAGATCACGATATCGGCCTCCCGCAGATCGGATCGGACCTGCCCTGCGGAGACCGCCCGTTGCAGGTGCGGGCGCAGGAGCGCGTGGAACCGGTCGATGGCCTGGAGCAGCACCGGGTCCTCCCGGCTCTGGGCCCGCAGGAAATCCGCGATCGGCGCGTAATGGATCATCTCGTCGTAAAGCTGACCTGTGATGTCGAAGATCGATCGGTCGGTGACGTCGAGGTCCGCGCTCGCCTCCTCCAGCTTCACGAGGAAAAGCTCCAGCATCTCGTTGATGAGCGCGCGGCGGTCCGGGAAATGGCGAAAGAAGGTGGCGCGACCGACACCGGCCCGTTGCGCGATGGAATCCAGCGGTGCGCCGACTCCCCGTTCGACGAATATCTCATCCGCTGCGGCGAGTATCCGCAGCCGGTTCTCGGCAAAATCCGCGCGTCGTTTAACTGCCATGTCCAACTTTCGTCTTTTCTCTTTTCTGACGGGTCGGGAGCTAAAACGAAAGGGTAATCTGGACAGACCATGCGCAATAACCCAAGGTTGGCCCTCTCGCCTCGCCGTAACGACCCACATGTGACACTCATGGTATCGACTGCACAGGCCATCTTGCCGCGTTGGGGCGTGGTTGCAACCGTGCGCGAACCGGCCGCCCTCATAATAGGGTTTGCCTGCCATCACCTCTATATCGGCGCCTCGTCGGTACATCTCTTTTTCGACGATCCGCAGGATCCGGCGGCCGCTCTGGTGGCGGGTATACCCGGTGTCGAGGTGACCCTGTGCGATGACGCGCATTGGCACGCGGCCGGGTTCGAGACGCCGCCCGCGCTGCAGACCAAGCGCCAGACCGAGAACGCGAACCGCGTGATGGCGGACAGCGACCTCGACTGGCTGCTCCATACCGATGCAGACGAGCTACTTTGGCTGCCCGGCCCGCTGGCCGACGAGGTGGCCGGAGTGGCCGAGGGACACTGGCTCCATATCCCCAACCTCGAGCGGTGCTGGTCGGGGCCGCTCACCCGCGACATCTTTGGCGGGGTCTTTCGCGGTCCTCTCCACGACCATCCCGGCCTGGCCGACCGCGTCTATGGCAAACGCGCGGCAGCGCTGTCGGGCGGCATGGGCGGCTACTCGGCGGGCAAGGCCATGGGGCGGCCCGGTGACGGGTTCCTGGCGATCCACAAGGTGCGGGCGGCCGAGGGCGCTCCGGCCCTGCCCTCGGTCGAGGCGCGGGGCGCACGCATCCTGCACTTCGACGGGATCACACCCGCGCACTGGGCACTTAAAAACCTGCGTTACGCGACGCAGGGGGCCGCGATGAACCAGCTTCTGAACCGGCAGCGCATGGCCTCGATCGGGGCGATCCTGCAGGCGCAGAACCCCGAGCGGGCGGGCGCGCGCGTCTACGAGGCGCTCTACCGGTTGTCCGAGGACGAGGCGGCGGCGCTGGCAGAGGCGGGGGCGCTGTTCGACTACCACGTCGACGTGACGGCGGCGGTGAAGGCTGTCGCGCCTGAGCTGATGCCGGACTTCACGATGGCGGCGTTCGACCGGCACCACGCGGCGGAGCTCGCAGCCCATTCCCGGTCCATCGTGCGACAAAAACGGCGGGCGCGCAGGAATGGCTGAGCGGCGGTGGGCCGTCGTGGCGACCGTGCGTGAGCCGCTCGACCTCGTCCTCGCCTTCGCCTGTCATCACCTGTCGCTCGGGGCCGAGGTGACGCTGTTTTTCGATGACGCCGCCGACCCGGCGGCTGAGGTTCTCGCCGGGATCGAGGGCGTGCGCGTGATCCGGTGCGACGCAGCGCATTGGCGGGCGATGGGGTGGGACCGGCGGCCGGAGTTTCAGACGCCCCGGCAGAACACGAACTTCCGCTGGGCAGTGGCGCAGGGGCTGGCCGACTGGCTTGTCCATCTGGACGCGGACGAGTTTCTGTGGGCGCCCGACGGGGTGTGGAGCGAGATCGATGCAGTCGGAGCGGCCGACTGGCTCGCCGTTCCGCCATGGGAGCGCGTGTTCCGCCCCGGTGACCGGGGGCTTTTCGGCGGGGTGTATCGCAGGCCGGTGAATGGCGACCTCGCATCGGTCTACGGGGCACAGGCGCCGTTCCTCGAACCCAAGGGGCTCGCCGGCTATGCCTCGGCGAAGCCGATGGTCCCGGCCCGCACACCACACCATGCCGTGACGCATCGGGTGACGGGACCGGACGGGCCGCGGCCGAGCCGGCGCGCCGCGGCAATGCGGATCCTGCATCACGAAGGGCTGACCCCGATCCATTGGGCGCTCAAGCAGTTGCGCTACGCCGCCCAAAGCGACCGGCGGGTACTGATGCGGCCCGCTCGCTATGCGGCCCTGCGCGAGATCATCGCGGCGGACGACGTGAAGGCCGCGGCGTTCGACGGGTTCGACCGGACCTATCGGCTGAACGAAGAAACGCTCGACGCCTTGCGGGCCCGCGGCGCGCTGCACGACGTTGGGGTCGACATTGCCGGATCCGTGGCGGCAATAGCGCCGCACGCGGTGATCGACATGACCGGGGCCCGGCTCGACGCGGCGCTTCGGGGCACATTGGAGCGGACGGCAGCGGAGGTGCAGGCGCGGCAGAAGGCGCTTCTGCGGGTCGCGGGGCCGCGCGGTAGGCGCACCGGGCCCATAGAATCCTAGAATCCTAGAATCCTAGAATCCTAGAATCCTAGAATCCTAGAATCCTAGAATCCTAGAATCCTGTCTGCTCTTCAATGCGTTATGCAACACACGATGCACGAAAAAAGGGCCGGAGTTTCCTCCGGCCCTTGAACAATTCCGACGACTGTTGCGCTCAGCCGAGGTTCGAGTCGATGCCTTTGCAGGCTTCGACGAGGCCCTTCACGGCCTCGACCGAATTGTCGAACATCGCCTGCTCGTCCTTGGTCATCTTGATGTCCACGATCCGCTCGATGCCCTTGTCACCGATGATGGTGGGCACGCCCACGTACATCCCGTTCAGGCCCAGAGCACCGTCGACCCAGGCCGCACAGGGCAGGAGACGCTTCTGGTCCTTGAGGTAGGCTTCCGCCATCTCGATGGCCGAGGCGGCGGGCGCGTAGAACGCCGAGCCGGTCTTGAGCAGGCCGACGATCTCGGCGCCGCCGTCACGGGTGCGCTGCACGATCGCGTCGAGCTTGTCCTGCGTGGTCCAACCCATTTCCACCAGGTCGGGGAGCGGGATACCGGCGACCGTCGAGTAACGCACCAGCGGAACCATCGTGTCGCCGTGGCCGCCGAGCACGAAGGCGGTGACGTCTTTCATCGACACGTCGAATTCCACCGACAGGAAGTGGCGGAACCGCGCGCTGTCCAGAACGCCGGCCATGCCGACGACCTTCTCCTGCGGCAGGCCGGAGTATTGCTGCAACGCCCAGACCATCGCGTCGAGCGGGTTGGTGATGCAAATCACGAAGGCGTCCGGCGCGTTGTCGCGAATGCCTTCGCCCACGGCCTTCATCACCTTGAGGTTGATGCCGAGGAGGTCGTCACGCGACATGCCGGGCTTGCGCGGCACACCGGCGGTGACGATGCAGACGTCCGCGCCCGCGATGTCGGCGTAGTCGTTCGTGCCCTTGAGCGTCGCGTCGAAGCCCTCGACCGGGCCGCTTTCCGCGATGTCCAGCGCCTTGCCCTGCGGGGTGCCTTCGGCGATGTCGAAGAGGACGACGTCCCCGAGTTCTTTCAGCGCGGCGAGGTGGGCGAGCGTGCCGCCGATCTGGCCTGCACCGATGAGCGCGATCTTGGGTCGAGCCATGTGTTTGATCTCCGATCAGGTTATCTGTCCTTGCGCTGCCTAGCCCCGTTCAGGTGGTCGCGCAAGGGCGCTGCATTGCGGCGAGCCGGGTTGCAGGCGCCGCTGATACCGCTAAAGGTGAGACGCATCAGGCACTTCCGGAGCGACACCCGTTGGAAATCAACCTCCTGTTCTTCGCCGTGGCCATTCCGGCGGTGATCTTCGCCGGGATCTCCAAGGGCGGCTTCGGCTCGGGCGCCGCCTTCGCCGCGACGCCGCTCCTGGCGCTGATTCTGGAGCCGGGCCAGGCGGTGGGGCTGATGCTTCCGCTGCTCATGCTGATGGATGTTACCGCGCTGAAACCGTACTGGCGCAAGTGGGACGTGCCGATCTCGCGCCTGCTCATCCTGTCCGCGATCCCCGGCGTGGCTGTTGGGGCGCTTGTCTACAAGGTGGCCGATCCGGATGTCTTCCGACTCCTCATCGGGGCGGTGGCGCTCGGGTTCGTCGCGTTCCAGCTCGGGCGCAAGACCGGGGTGATCGGCGTCGCCGCGCGCCCGCTGGGACCCGTCGCCGGGGCCGTCGCGGGCGCGGTCGGTGGCTTCACCTCGTTCATCAGCCATGCGGGCGGGCCGCCCTTCGCGGTCTACCTGCTCAGCCAACGGATCGACAAGACGACCTATCAGGCGACGACAGTGCTGGCCTTCTGGGCGATCAACCTGATGAAATTCGTGCCCTACCTGCTCTTGGGCATCTTCACATGGCAATCAGCGCTGATCGACCTGATGCTCGTGCCTGCGGCGGTCGTCGGGGTCTGGATGGGCGTGAAACTGCACGATCTCATGCCCGAACGGCTCTACTTCACGGTCACCTACGTCCTGCTCACGATCACCGGGGCCAAGCTGGTCTTCGACGCGCTGACGTGAGGTTCAGGCGGGCTGGCCCGCCGGCGTCACCTCTTCGTCCAGCCGCTCCCAGGCCTGCCCGGCCCCGATGATGCAGGCGCGGCCGTCCGGCGTGGTCATCACCAGCGTCCACGTGCCGGTGTCGGGCGAGGCGAACATCTCCACCACCCGGCTCCCGGAGGCGAGGCCGATTGACTGGCGCGCTTCCCCGAACCGGTCGGCGAGGTGCGCGACGAGCCGGTCACGGGGCGCGCAGTTCGTGGATTGGGCGGCGGCCATCTGCGGCAGTGCGATGAGCGCGCCGGCGGCGAGGGCGAGAAGGGTCCTGGTCATGGGCCTGTCCTTTCGGTCGGGACCTGCGCGCAGCGGGTCCGTTTGCGTTCGCCGGGCCCTCCCCTTCGCGGCACGCTCTGTGGGTGCCCGCCGCCCGGCCTGTGCAGGGACATTGCCCAGCGCACGGCGAACGAACGGTTAACGAGCCGGACGTTGCGGGACGCGCGCGGGGTCATTCTGCATTGCGGCAAATTCGGTCTTGCCAATTCATGCGCGCCATGTTGGTTTCGCGCAACAAAATTGCTCCGAGGTAGAATCATGACCCAGTCGATGCGTCCCGTCCGCTCCGTGCTCTACATCCCCGGCTCCAAGGAACGGGCGCTGGAGAAGGCGCGGGGGCTCGCCGCCGATGCCATCATCTTCGACCTCGAGGACGCGGTGACCCCGGATGCCAAGGCCGACGCGCGCACCACGTTGCGCTCCGAGCTCGACAAGGGCGGCTACGGCCAACGGATGAAGATCGTGCGGATCAACGGGTTCGATACGGTCTGGGGCCGTCAGGACGTCGAAGCCATGCAGGGCGCCGACATCGACGCGCTGCTCCTGCCCAAGGTGAACTCGGCCTACGACCTGCAGACGCTGGCCGACATGATCCCCGACGTGCCGCTCTGGGCGATGATGGAAACCCCCTCGGGCATCCTGAACGCGCGTGAAGTCGCGGCACACCCCCGGCTCGCCGGGATCGTCATGGGGACGAACGACCTCGTGAAGGAACTGGGATGCCGGGTGACGCCGGACCGCTCGACCGTGATGACGAGCCTGCAATGGTCTATCATCGCGGCGCGGGCGGACAACGTCCTGATCGTCGACGGTGTCTATAACGCCTTCAAGGATGACGAGGGGCTGCGGGCCGAATGCGAACAGGGCCGCGACCTTGGTTTCGACGGCAAGACGCTGATCCACCCCGCCCAGATCGACATCGCGAACGAGGTCTACGCGCCGTCCGAGGCCGACATCGAACTCGCCCGCCGCCAGATCGCGGCCTTCGAGGAGGTCGAGGCCTCCGGTCAGGGCGTGGCGGTCGTCGATGGAAAGATCGTGGAGAATCTGCATATCGTGACGGCGAAAGCTCTGCTCGCCAAGGCAGAGGCCATCGCCAGTCTCGAAGGATAAGTCATGTTGGTTCTCATTCTCGGTGTCGCGCTCTGGATCGCGGCGCATTCGTTCAAACGCTATGCCCCCGCCCAGCGCGCCAAGATGGGCGACAAGGCCAAGGGGCCGATCGCGCTGCTGTCCGTCCTCGCCATCGTGCTCATGGTCATCGGTTACCGTATGGCCGAGGGCGCGTTCTTCTGGGGCCGCAGCCCGGCGATGGTGGGGATCAACAACCTGCTGACGCTCTTCGCGGTCTACCTGTTCGCGGCGTCCGGCATGAAGACCTGGATCACGTCGAAGATCCGCCACCCGCAACTCACCGCCGTGAAAGCTTGGGCCATCGCGCACCTCCTGGTGAACGGGGACGTGGAGTCGTTCATCCTGTTCGGCGGTTTCCTCGCCTGGGCGGTCTACGAAGTCATCGCGATCAACCGCCAGGACAAGCCCGCCAAGAACACCGGGCCGTTCCCGGTCGGCAAGGAAATCGGTGCGGTGGTCGGCACCGTCGTCGTCTTCGCCGCCATCGCGGGCGTTCACTACTGGCTCGGCTACCCGGTCTTCGGGTGAGGAGGACGACATGCAGCTTTACCGGTTCCTCTCGGCCGACGACACGTCGGAGTTCTGCCACAAGGTTACGGCGGCCCTGAACAAGGGCTGGTCGCTCCACGGTTCACCCACTTACGCCTTCGACGCGGCCAACGGCGTCATGCGCTGCGGGCAGGCCGTGACCAAGGACGCCCCCGGCGAGTACCACCCCGACATCAAGCTGGGAGAGCAATAGCGTGGCAAAGACCAATCCGGGCCGGTTTTTCGAGGATTATCGCATCGGCGAGGTGATCACCCACGCCGTGCCGCGCACCGTGTCCGGGGGGGAGCGTGCGCTCTATCACGCGCTCTACCCGTCCCGCCACGCGCTCTATTCCTCCGACGAATTCGCGCGGGAGTGCGGGCTGGAGGCGTCGCCCATCGACGACCTCGCCGCGTTCCACGTGGTCTTCGGCAAGACCGTTCCGGACGTGTCCCTCAACGCGGTCGCCAACCTCGGCTATGCCGAAGGCCGCTGGCTGAAGCCGGTCTGGCCGGGCGACACGCTGCGCTCGGAATCCAAGGTCATCGGGCTCAAGCAGAACTCGAACGGCAAGTCGGGCGTCGTTTATGTCCGGACCACCGGATATAACCAGCATGACGAGGCGGTGCTCGACTACATCCGCTGGGTCATGGTGCGGAAGAAGAACCTCGGCGCGGACGCGCCGGACACGCTGGTGCCGGAGTTGAAGCCGGTGGTGCCCGCCGAGGAACTGGTGATCCCCGAGGGGTTGGATTTCTCGCGCTACGAATTCAAGCTGGCGGGCGAGCGGCATCGGATGGCGGATTACGAGATCGGCGAGAAGATCGACCACGTTGACGGTGTGACGATCGAGGAAGCCGAGCACATGATCGCCACGCGCCTGTGGCAGAACACGGCCAAGGTGCATTTCGACGCGACCAACCGCGAGGACGGCAAGCGGCTCATCTACGGCGGGCACATCATCTCGATGGCGCGCACGCTCAGCTTCAACGGGCTGGCCAACGCGCAGATGATCGTGGGGCTGAACGCTGGTGCCCATGCCAACCCGTGTTTCACCGGCGACACCGTGCGTGCATGGTCCGAGGTGCTGGACAAGGCCGACACCCCGGCGCCGGGCGTGGGGGCGGTGCGCCTGCGGCTGGTGGCGACAAAGGGCGATCACCAGGACTTCGCGCTCAAGGGCGAGGACGGGAAATACCTGCCCCACGTCCTGCTCGATCTTGACTACTGGGCGCTGATGCCTGCCTGATAAGGCATGCGCCTCGCGACTGCCATCGCCCTCGCCTTTCTCCCCCTTGCAGCTTCCGCGCAGGGGACCAAAGACGTCTATACCTTCGACCGCGTGCAGAGCGCCCCGCAGCAGGCGGTGGAACGGCGCGATCCCGTGGAACTCTACGTCGAGGCCAACGTCACCGAGACGCTGTATCATGAGCTTGCCCACGCCCTGATCGACATCCTCGAGCTGCCCGTCTTCGGGCCCGAGGAATTCGCCGCCGACACCTTCGCCGTGGTTCTGATGAACCGGCTCCACGAAGATGCGAAAGTGCAGCGGATGGCGGGGGACGTGGCGCGCAACTACTGGCTCTTCGCGGAAGGGGCCGGCGACCATCGCGACGACCTCGCCCTGTGGGACGTGCACGCGCCGGACCTGCAACGCTACTACAATTTCGCCTGCCTGATGTACGGCGCAGACGTGGACACGCGGGCGGAGCTGGTGGAGATATTCCAGCTGCCCGAACCGCGCGCGGATACATGCGAAGAGGAATACGAACTGGCCGCGCGGTCGTGGAACGCGGTGCTCGACGGGCTCGCCACCGACGGGCCGGGCAATTCGATCCGGCTCGACTGGGTGCTCGACGAGGACACGCATCTCGCGCAATTCGTCGCGCGCGAGGTGGCGCGGCTCAACACCGAGATGGTGTTGCCCGAGCGGGTCAACGTCAGCGTGATCCCCTGCGGAGAACCCAATGCCTTTTTCGATCCGGACCTCATGGAGATCCAGATCTGCACGGAACTGGGCGAGGAACTGGCCCGAATGGCCCGGTAGCAACCGCACGGGCGGCCGTCGCAGAGTGTGATCACACATAAAGTCTGCGTGATCACAAAAGTCACAAAATCTTCACGTTAGCGCCGGACAGGGCCGTTTTCGGGGAATCCGGGCGTGACTCTCGGTCATTTTTCTCTATGGATGGGGCCGAATTGCAAACAGCTCGTCGCCAACTGCATCGAAAGGTCGCTTCATGGCTGATGTGAACCCGGGCAACCGCCCCCTTTCCCCCCACCTTCAGGCCTACCGCCTTCCGCTCAATGCGAAACTGTCGATCCTGCACCGGATCACCGGCGTCGCGATGGGCTTTGCCGGTGTCCTGATCGTCTGGTACTTCCTCGCGCTCGCGACCGGGCCGGAGTACTTCGAGACGGCAAGCGCCGTGCTCACCTCCTGGTTCGGGGATATCGTCTTCTTCCTGTCGATCTGCGCGCTCTGGCTGCACTTCGCAAACGGCGTGCGCCACCTGATCTGGGATACAGGTTCGCATTTCGGGCTGAAGACGTCGCAGCGCTCGGCCTATGTCGGCATCGGCTTTGCCGTCGTCATGGTCATCGTCACCATCATCGTCGGCTAAGGGGAACATCATGCGTTATCTGACCGACCGCGCCCGCGTCGAGGGCCTCGGCTCTGCCAAGCAGGGCACCGGGCATTTCTGGGAACAGCGCATCAGCGCCATCGCGCTGCTGTTCCTCGTGCCGCTCTTCGTCTTTCCCTTCGCCTACAACCTTGGCGGCGGCTACGAAGAGGTGAAGGCCGCCTATGCCCATCCGGTGAACGCGATCATCGCGATCGCCTTTTTCATCACCGGCTTCCTGCACCTCTTCCAGGGCGTGCAGGTCGTCGTCGAAGATTACGTGCATGGCCGCGCTGGTATGGTGATCATCATCGCCACCCGCCTGCTCTGCACGCTGTTCGCGCTCGTCGGCGTCTACGCCGTCATCCGCATCTCGCTGGGCGCCTGAGGGACAAGACATGGCTGAATACGAATACGAAACCCACGAATATGACGTCGTCGTCGTAGGCGCCGGTGGCGCCGGTCTGCGCGCGACGCTGGGCATGGCCGAGCAGGGTCTGAAAACCGCCTGCGTGACCAAGGTCTTCCCGACCCGCTCGCACACGGTCGCTGCACAGGGCGGCATCGCCGCCTCGCTGTCGAACATGGGTCCGGACAACTGGCAGTGGCACATGTACGACACCGTCAAGGGCTCCGACTGGCTCGGCGACACCGACGCGATGGAATACCTCGCCCGCGAAGCGCCCGCCGCCGTCTATGAGCTCGAGCACTACGGCGTGCCGTTCTCGCGCACCGAAGAGGGCAAGATCTACCAGCGTCCGTTCGGCGGCCACACCACCGAGTTCGGCGAAGGCCCGGCCGTGCAGCGCACCTGCGCCGCCGCCGACCGCACCGGCCACGCGATCCTGCACACGCTTTATGGTCAGTCGCTCAAGAACAACGCCGAGTTCTATATCGAATACTTCGCCATCGACCTGATCATGTCGGACGACGGCCAGTGTCAGGGCGTCGTGTGCTGGAAGCTCGACGACGGCACCATGCATGTCTTCTCGGCCAAGATGGTCGTGCTGGCCACCGGTGGCTATGGTCGCGCCTATTTCTCCGCCACCTCGGCCCACACCTGCACCGGCGACGGCGGCGGGATGGTGGCGCGGGCCGGCCTGCCGCTTCAGGACATGGAATTCGTGCAGTTCCACCCGACGGGCATCTACGGCTCCGGCTGCCTTATCACCGAGGGCGCGCGCGGCGAAGGTGGCTATCTCACCAACTCCGAGGGCGAACGGTTCATGGAGCGTTACGCGCCCCAGTACAAGGACCTTGCCCCCCGCGACTACGTCTCCCGTTCCATGACCATGGAAATCCGCGAGGGCCGCGGTGTGGGGCCGGATGGCGACCATATCCACCTGAACCTGAGCCACCTGCCCGCCGAGGCACTGTCGGAGCGGCTTCCGGGCATCTCGGAAAGCGCCAAGATCTTTGCCGGTGTCGACGTGACGAAAGAGCCGATCCCGGTTCTTCCGACGGTTCACTACAACATGGGCGGCATCCCGACGAACTACTACGGCGAGGTGCTGAACCCGACCTCGCGCAGCCCCAACCGCGTCGTGCCCGGCCTGATGGCCGTGGGTGAAGCCGGCTGCGCCTCGGTCCACGGGGCGAACCGCCTGGGCTCCAACTCGCTCATCGACCTCGTGGTGTTCGGCCGCGCCGCCGCGATCCGCGCCGGTGAGGTGGTGGACGCCAAGTCGCCGACGCCCAAGCCGAACCAGAAGTCGATCGACGCGGCCTTCGACCGGTTCGACGGGCTGCGTCACGCCGATGGTGGCACGCCGACCGCCGAACTGCGGCTCGAAATGCAGAAGACGATGCAGGCCGACGCCGCCGTGTTCCGCACCGACAAGACGCTCAAGGAAGGTGTCGCCAAGATGACAGACATCGCCGGCAAGCTCGACGACCTCAAGGTCACCGACCGCTCGCTGGTCTGGAACTCGGACCTGATGGAGACGTTGGAGCTGACCAATCTCATGCCCAACGCACTGGCCACCATCGCCGGGGCGGAAGCGCGCAAGGAAAGCCGCGGCGCCCACGCGATGGAAGACCACACCGAGCGCGACGACGAGAACTGGCGCAAGCACACCATCGCCAAGGTCAAGGACACCAAGGTGACGCTGAGCTACCGTCCCGTGATCCTCGATCCCCTCACGAAAGAGGATCAGGGCGGCATCGAACTCAAGCGAATCGCGCCCAAGGCGCGGACGTTCTAAGGAGACGACCATGGTTCAACTGACCCTCCCCAAGAACTCCAAGATCCGGACGGGCAAGACCTGGCCGAAGCCGGACGGGGCCAAGAACGTCCGCAAGTTCCTGATCTATCGCTGGTCGCCGGAAGACGGCCAGAACCCGCGCGTCGATACCTATTTCGTCGACATGGACAACTGCGGGCCGATGGTTCTGGACGCGCTCATCAAGATCAAGAACGAGATCGATCCGACGCTGACCTTCCGCCGCTCCTGCCGCGAAGGGATCTGTGGCTCCTGCGCGATGAACATCGACGGCGGCAACCACCTCGCCTGCATCTACGGTCTCGACGAGATCAAGGGCGACGTGAAGATCTATCCGCTGCCGCACATGGAGGTGGTCAAGGACTTGGTCCCCGATCTCACCCATTTCTACGCGCAGCACGCCTCGATCATGCCGTGGCTGGAGACCAAGACGAACCCGCCGCACAAGGAATGGCGCCAGTCGATCGAGGACCGCAAGAAGCTCGACGGTCTGTACGAATGCGTCATGTGCGCCTCCTGCTCGGCGTCGTGCCCGAGCTACTGGTGGAACTCGGACCGTTACCTCGGCCCCGCCGCGCTGCTCCACGCCTATCGCTGGCTGATCGACTCGCGCGACGAGGCGACGGGCGAGCGGCTCGACGACCTCGAGGACCCGTTCAAGCTCTACCGCTGCCACACGATCATGAACTGCGCACAGACCTGCCCCAAGGGTCTGAATCCGGCCAAGGCCATCGCGGAGATCAAGAAGATGATGGTGCAGCGCACGATCTGAGGATCGACGCGCGCCCACGGAAGGAGACCCCGCCGGACCACCGGCGGGGTTTTTTCATTCCCGGGCCGCTCTTCAAGCGCCGTGCGCTTTCATCGCGAAGAGCGGGCCGGCCCCGCGATGAGCGGCGTTGCGCAGGCCCGCATTCCGGATAATGATCGGCTCATCGATCAGGGAGGGTCCCCATGCGCCGTTCGCTCGGATACCGGTTCATCATCGTGGGCGTTCTGACGCTTCTCATGGTGATCCCCCTCATCCTCGCCTCCGAGGTCATCAACTCGCGCAAGGATTATTCCCGCGACGCGATGCGCGAGGTGGGCCGCGAATGGGGCGGGCCGCAGGTCATCTCGGGCCCCACGCTCGTTGTGCCGGTGCAGGAAACCGTCGAGCGCACCCTTCGGGAACAGGTGACCGACCCGGCATCGGGCGAAGTGCGCCTCGATGCACAGGGCAACCCCCTCATGCGCAGCGTCACCCGGCGCGAAACGGTCTGGCGCGAGGCGATTTACGTGAACCCGGGCAGGTTCGACGTGACCATCGACACCCAGACCGAGATGCGCCATCGCGGCATCTTCAACGTCCCCGTCTACCGCGCGGCGGTGGACATGAGTTTCGACTTTCCCACCGAACAGATCGCGGCGCAGGCATCGGGGGATGAGGTCATCCGCTGGGATGCCGCTTATCTGACGTTCAACATCAGCTCGAACGCGGCCTTGCGGGGAGAAGCCACGCTGGTCGTGGAGGGCGAGGAGGTGCCGATCGAACCGCTCGCCTCCGCCGGGCGGCTCGCGGGCGTCACGGCCGAGATCGGCGACCCGCGCGAGCGGGGCGACTATAGCTTCTCTCTCGGCCTGAACGGCGCGCAGGACTTGCGCATCGCGCCGGTCGGGCGGCAGACCGACGTGACGCTGACCTCCGACTGGCCACATCCAAGCTTTACCGGGGGGTTTCTGCCCGATGGGTCCACCATCACCGATGCCGGGTTCGAGGCGCGTTGGACCATCCCGCACCTCGCCCGGACCCTGCCGCAGGTGGCGCGGGTGGACTACACCGAGACGATGCGATCCGACATGGCGTTCGGAGTAGCGTATTATGAGCCCAACGACTTCTACCAGAAGGCATTCCGGGCGGCGAAATACGGCATCCTCTTCATCGCGCTCACCTTCCTGACCGTGCTCCTGATCGACCGGCATACGACGCGGCCCGCGCATCCGGTGCAATACATCCTGATCGGACTCAGCCAGTCGATCTTCGTGCTGCTCATGGTCGCCTATGCCGAACAGATCGGCTTCGGGCTGGCCTATGGTCTGTCCTCCGCCGCGACGATCGCGCTCATCACCCTGTTCGGCTGGTTCGGGCTGAAACTCGGAGCACGCACGATGGTGCTCTTCGTCATGCTCGTGGTGCTTTACGCCGTGCTCTACCTGATCCTGCAATCCACCGACTACGCGCTGATCGCGGGATCCACGCTCGCCTTCATCGCGCTCGCCGCGACCATGTGGATGACGCGCGACGAGGACTGGTACGGGCCGGAGGAGGAGCGGCGGCGGGCAAAGCGCGCGAAGTCTCCGCCGCCTACTCCCGCGCCCTGAGCACCCGCGCCGGGCGGGCCGACAGCGGGCGCCACGCGAAGGCGAGGCCCGCGAGCAGGGTGACGCCGATGCCGCCCGCGACGATCAAGAGGGCCGAGACAGGCTCGAACACGAACGCGGTGTCCATCACGAAAGTGGAGATCGCCCAGCCCGCCATCCCGCCCGCAAAGACCGCGACCAGCCCCGCGGCGAGACCCAGAATGGCCGAGCGCAGCGCAAATTCGGCGAGGATCCTGCGGCGCGGTGCCCCCAGCGTCTTGAGCACGGCGGCCTCGTAGGTGCGCGCCCGCTCCCCCGCAGCCGCGGCTCCGACCAGCACCACAGCCCCGGTCGCGAGCGTGACGAGCGCGCCGTAGGTGATCGCGGCCGCGATGGTACCCAGGAGATCGGTCGCCTGGCCGATGGCATCGCGCACCGAGATCATGGTGATGTTCGGGTAGGCCCGGGTGATGTCGCGCATGAGCCCGGCCTCGGCCTCCTCCTCGGCATAGATCGTGGCAAGAAAGCTGTGCGGCGCGCCCGCAAGGGCCGAGGGGTTCATCGCAATAGTGAAATTCATCGCGGCGGTCGAAAAGTCCACGTCACGGAAGGAGGCGAGTGTGCCGGTAATCTCGCGTCCGAGGATGTTGATCGTCATCGTGTCACCGATGGACAGACCCATTTCGGTGGCCTCCTCGGCGACAAAGCTGATCTGCGGCGGGCCATCATACGCCTCGCCCCACCACTCGCCCTCGGTAATCCGCGTGCGCTCCGGCAGTGCGGCGGAGTAGGTCACACCCCGGTCGCCCTCGAGCGTCCAGTGATCGCCCGCCACTTCGGAGGCCGGGCGCCCGTTGATCTCGGTGATCATGCCGCGCAGCATCGGCGCGCTGTCCATCCGCTCGACGGCCGGGTCGCCCGTCACCCGCGCGCGCACCGGCTCAATCTGGTCGGGCTGGATGTCGACGACAAAGAAGCTGGGGGCGATGTCTGGAAGCTCACGCTCGATCGCGCCGCGCAGGTTGGTGTCCACCTGCCCCACTGCGGCGAGGACCGACAGGCCGAGGCCTAGGGACAGGACGACCGACGTCGCTTCGTTTCCCGGCCCGCCGACCGAGGCGAGCGCCATGCGCAGCATCGGGCGGCCGCGCAGCGCACGGGTGCGCGCGAGACGGCGCGAGAGGCCACGCACGAGCCGCCCCGCACCCACGAGCAGGAGGAAGGCCGCGAAGATGCCGAAGGCGGACCACAGCGCGATCTCGGCCATTCCGGAGAACCACGCGGCGGTGCCCACGAGAAGGGCCAGCAAGATGCCTGTCGCAAGGATGTAGAGCGGGCGGGGCCACCCCTCGGGCGTGCCCCCGTCGCGAAACAGCGCCGCGGCGCGCACGCTTTCCGTCTTGGCGAGCGGCCAGAGGGTGAAGAGCGCGGCGGCGATCACGCCGTAGAGCGCCGCCTCTGCCAGCGGGGCCGCCCGGACCGAGATGTCGGCGGGGATTGGCAGTGCGGCCGAGATGATCGGGCCGAAGACCACGGGGATGAGGCCGCCGAGGATCAGGCCCAACGCGATACCGACCACCGCGAGCGCACCGATCTGGATGGCGTAGACGCCGAAGATGGTCGACCGCCCCGCGCCAAGCGTCTTGAGGGTGGCGATCACCTCGGACTTTTCGTCGAGATAGGCACGCACGGCCGCGGAAATCCCGACCCCGCCGACGGCGAGGCCCGCAAGTCCCACGAGGACGAGGAAGCTTGCCAGCCGGTCCACGAATTCGCTCACCCCCGGCGCGCCGTTGCGGGCATCGGACCACCGCGGGGCCGAGCCTTCCATCGCTTCCATCGTGCGCGCCTCGAGCGCGGCGAGGTCCGTGCCGGGGGGCAGGCGCAGGCGGTACTGCGAGTTGAACAGGGTGCCCTCCGCGATCAGGCCGCTGTCCGCCAGGGCCTCGATCCGCACGAGCGTCGGAGGGCCGAAATCGAAGCCGCCGGAGCCGTCGTCCGGGGCGGAAACCAGCGCGGCGGCGAGGCGGAATTCGCGCGCGCCGAGCATGAAGGTGTCGCCTGGGTCCAGTTGCAGCCGGTCTATCAGCAGCGGCGCCATCACCGCACCCGGAAGCCCGTCTTGCTCACCCAGCGCCTCGTCCAGCGGCATCGGCGGGTCGAGCACGGGCGCACCGTAGATCGGCCAGGTCTCGTCCACCGCTTTCACTTGCGTGAGCGCGCTGTCCCCGACCGCGGGCAGGCGCGCCATGGAGCGAAAGTCGATCACCTCGCCCACTTCCTGCGCTACGCCGGCGAGGTAGTCGAGGTCCGCCTGTGACGCCCGGCGGTAGGTCAGCTCGACCGCCGCATCGCCGCCCAGAAGCACCGCCCCCTGCGCCTCGATCCCCGCCTGGATGGCGGAGCGTACAGAGCCGACCGCGGCGATGGCCGCGACACCCAGCGCGAGACAAGCGAGGAAGACCCGGAAGCCGGACAGGCCCCCGCGCAGTTCCCGCCGCGCGATCCGCCAGGCGACGCTCATGCGATCATCCCGTCGGCCAGGCTCACCACCCGGTCGCAGCGTTCGGCGAGTTCCGGTGCGTGGGTGACAAGGACCAGCGTGGCGCCATGCCGGTCGCGCAGGCCGAAGAGCAGGTCCATGATCGCCTGCCCGGTCGTGGTGTCGAGGTTGCCGGTCGGTTCATCCGCGAGCAGGATCTCGGGCCGGGTCACGGCGGCGCGGGCCAGCGCGACGCGCTGCTGCTCGCCCCCCGACATCTGCGCCGGGTAGTGTCCGGTGCGGTGGTCGAGCCCGACCGCCCGAAGCTCCGCCTCGGCCCGCTCGAAAGCATCGCGGGCACCAGCAAGTTCAAGCGGGGTCGCGACATTTTCAATGGCTGTCATCGTCGGGATGAGGTGGAATGACTGGAACACGACGCCCATATGATCCCGACGGAACCGGGCGAGCGCATCTTCGTCCATCGGCCCGAGGTCCTGCCCCAAGGCTGCGACCCGGCCGCCGGTGGCGCGCTCGAGCCCGCCCATGAGCATGAGGAGAGACGACTTGCCCGATCCGCTTGGCCCCGTAAGCCCGAGGGTTTCCCCGCGTGTGACCGAGAGCGTGATGCCGCGCAGGATGTCCACCGTTCCCGCGTTGCCCATCAGTGAAAGCCTCGCGTCGTCGAGGTCGAGAACGGTATCGGTCATCGGGCGGGCCTTCTCCAGGGTCACGTCATTCGCATATGGGCTGCGGCGCAGCATATCCAAGTCTTTGTTGATAATCCCTTTCCTGACGTTGCCCGCCATGGCCGAGCCGGTCACGATTCTTGCATTGGGCGACAGTCTCACGCAGGGGTACGGGCTCCCCGAGGAGGCGGGGCTGGTCCCGCAGCTGGAGGGCTGGCTGCGGGCGCGAGGGGCAGAGGTGGAGCTGGTGAACGCCGGCGTCTCCGGCGATACCACGGCGGGCGGCCTGAGCCGCGTGGACTGGTCGCTCACGGAGGAAATCGACGGGGTGATCGTCGCGCTCGGGGGCAACGACCTGTTGCGCGGCCTGCCAATCAACACGGTGGAAGCGAACCTCGAGCAGATCATCGACAAGATCGAGGCGAAGAACCTGCCGATCCTGTTGGTCGGCTACCGTGCCACGGCGAACTATGGCCCGGAATACAAGGCGGCGTTCGACGAGATGTATCCGCGCCTCGCCGAGCGCAACGACCTGATGTTCTTCCCTTATGTCTTCCGGGGCATGGCCCAGGCGGAAGCCGAAGGTCAGGTCACGCGCGGGCAGGTGTTCCAGCCGGACGGCATCCACCCCAACGCCACCGGCGTGAAACTCAACGTCGAGGCGATGGGACCTTATGTGATGGATCTCGTGGAGGCCGCGCGGCGCTGAGTCTCACGGCAACCGGAAGGTGAGGTTCGCCCAGAGTGAGTGCCAGACGGGCCCGGCCTCGGGGTCCTCGTTGCCGGTGTCTTCCATCACCACGGCGTCCACCATGTATTCCGTGCCGGACGAGACGGGGATCGTCACGATGCCTGAAACATCGGTGCGGTGGAAGGTGCGCGTGACGGTGCCCTCGGCGTTGCGGGCGAAGACCTCCACCTGCGCGTCGGCACGGGCGGCACCTTCGTAGAGGACGCGCAGCGGGAACCCGTCGGACAGGTCGTCGGTATAGGGATTGGCGAGGGCAACGATCTCGGTCTTCAGACCGACCTCGGTGTCGGCCCCCGCCCCCTCGCCTACGGCGACGAGCGACTTGGCATAGCGCGTGTAGGCCTCGCGAAACTCGAGCTCGGGCAAACCCCGGTCCGCGTGGCGGGCGAGCACGTCGCCGAGGTCCTTGTGCTCCACGAAGCTCTCGAACAGGTCGCGGGTGCGGTACTGCAGGCTGTCGCCCTTCGTTTCGTGCACGATGACCGCGAGCCCCGGCTCAGGCGCATCAAATGTCATCGCGGGTCTGTCACCGATCCGACCCTCGACAGGCCGGAGGGTTTCGCCCATCTTCACCTCGAACCGCGCGAACCGGTTGGGAAAGTAGGTCTGGCGAGAGCCTTCGAAGCCTTCTCCCACCCTGAGATCCGCGACGATGGGTTCGTCCGGCGCCACTTCGTAGGCGTGGGGCGCGATCCAGAATTCGTGGGCGAAGGCCGCGCGGGCGAGGCAGAGGCAGGCGAGGAGGAGGGCGGTGAAGCGCATGGGATATCCGGTGGTTTCGTGGATGTGCAGGGTGGCAGAGCACGGGGTCGTGTCAATCGCGCGTGCCGCCGCTGTCGCCATCGTGATGCTGGTGACGCCGCTGGCCGCCAGTGCGCACGAGATGTCGCCCGCCGTGGCCGACATCACCGTGAGCGAAGACCGTGTCGAGCTGACGGTCATTCTTCAGGGCGAAGCGCTCGTGGCCGGAATCGACCTGTCGGCGATCACGGACACCAACAATTCGCCGCGTGCGGAGGCCTATGACGCGCTGCGCGCCCTGCCGCCGGACGACTTCGCCGCGCGGTTGCGGGAGGCCTGGCCGGAGCTCGCGGAGGGTATCCGGCTCTCGGCCGGTGAGACGCCGCTCGCCCCCGTTCTGGAGGACGCGGGCACAGCGGAGGCGATGAGCGAGGATCTGCCGCGGGAATCACGGATCGTCCTCTCCGCGGACCTGCCGGACGACGGGAGCGACGTGTCCTTCGGTTGGGCGCCGGAATACGGCCCGATGATCCTGCGCCAGATCGCCCCGGACCTGCCGGAAGGGCAAGAGGCCTATTCCGCCTTCCTGGGCCCCGGTCAGACCTCTCCCCCCCTGCCCCGGACCGGGAGCACGCAGCTGGGTTGGTTCGAGAGCTTCGTCGATTACGTCGGGCTGGGCTTCACCCACATTCTGCCCAAGGGGCTCGACCACATCCTGTTCGTGCTGGGGCTGTTCTTCTTCTCGCTTCGGGTGCGCCCCCTGCTCTACCAGGTCACGTCCTTCACCATCGCGCATACCATCACTTTGGCGCTCGCCGCGCTGGGGATCGTGACGGTGCCCGCTTCGGTGGTGGAGCCGCTCATCGCGCTTTCCATCGCATATGTCGCGGCTGAGAACATCCTCAGACCGGACTTGTCGCGCCTCCGGCTCGCTGTCGTCTTTGCCTTCGGCCTCCTGCACGGGCTCGGCTTCGCCTCGGTGCTGGGCGATATCGGGCTCAGCCCCGGCCATTTCATCGCGAGCCTCATCGCCTTCAACATCGGGGTCGAGCTCGGTCAGCTCACAATCATCGCGGTGGCGTTCTTCGCAATTGGCCACTGGTTCGGCCATCGAAGCTGGTATCGTCAGCGGATTGTGATACCTGCCTCGCTCGCCATCGGCGCATTGGGAGTATGGTGGACCGTGGAGCGGGTGATTCTCTGAAAAGTATACTCCGGATAACCACACGGTAAGGTTAACCTTACCTTTTCCTGACTCCGAGTTGGCGAATATTTTCGCGTTTCGCAAAACCCGAAAAAACCTCACGAGAATCCGTGCGTTTTCAGGCCTTTCCACGCTGATCCCCGCCGAATTTTATCCTTATTGATAGGTGGTTGGCCCCCGCGTGTTGTGCAATTGCTCGTTTAATAGGGACGCGCCGTCTTTTTATCCGGCGTGAAACAAGGGGGCAGTTCGTGAAGGTATTCGTCGCCAGTCATACGGCGAGCGTGATGGACGCCGTTGCGTCGACACGATGTGGCGACGAGGCGATCCGCGTTGCGGGCGAGCAGGAGATGCATCGGGTCGAACGACACATCCGCTCGAACGGGCAGGACATCGACGCAATCCTGCTCCACGTGCCAGACACGGAATCCACGGATTTCAAGATCGCTCTCAACATGATCGGACGGCTCGGCGACGTGCCGGTTTGCATGATCCTGCCGCGCGACACGACCGTGGGCAAACGCCGCCGGTGCTATGTCATGGGCGCGGCAGCCACGCTGAGCGAGGAGGATCTGTCCCGGACGCTGGGCCATATCCTGGGCCTCGTCACCTCCGGGGCACACGTGGCCGTCTTCGGGGACGGTGTCATCGGTCCCGCCCCCACCGACCTCGGCAAATTGTCCGAGCGCGAACTCCAGGTGCTCGAAGGAATCTGCGACGGGCTCCAGAACAAGGAAATCGCCCACGGCTTCCACATCAAGGAAGTCACCGTGAAGATGCACGTGCGCGCGATCATCCGCAAACTGAACGCGCGCAACCGAACCCATGCGGCGATGATTGCCCGCGACCTCGGTCTCGTCGGCTGAGATCAGTTTCCGCGCGGCTGCGACAGGCCCATGCGGGTCGCATGCCACGCCGCCTCGGCCCGCGAGGAAATCCCAAGCTTCCGGTAGATCGTCTTGATGTAGCCCGCGACCGTGCTGTCGGCGAGGCCAAGCTCGGCGGCCACCTCGGAATTGCGCAATCCGCGCGAGATAAGGGCGAGCACATCGTTCTCCCGGTCCGTCAGCTTGCCTTCGTCGTTCACCACCGGCCCCGTGCGTGAAAAATGCCCCATGATGCGCCGGGCGATGGCGGGCGACAAAGCCGGGATGCCGTGGCTGATCTGGCGAAGCTGGGCCACCATCTGTTCGAGCGTCTGGTCCTTCTGAAGATACCCGTCCGCACCGGCAGAAAGCGCCGAGACGACCGAGGCATCGTCGCCCATGATCGTCGTCACCACGGCCATCGACTGCGGCGCCACGGTCTTGAGCTTGCGCAACACCTCGAGTCCGGAGCCGTCGGGCAGGCCAAGGTCGATGAGGGCGAGGTCTGGCACCTGTCGCTCGACGGCGAGATGGGCGGTGGCCACCGTCGCCACCTCGGTCAGTGCGATATCCGGAAAGGCGCGGCGCGCGATGTCGCAAAGCCAGGCACGCGTTTCCTGCACGTCCTCGAGGATGAGGGCCTGTTTCATTGCGCGGCCTCCCTCAGTTCGCCCTCCTGGGCCGTTTCGACGAGCGGGAGTTCGACATGGAACCGGGTGCCGGGCCGCGCTGCGCCTTCGGCGGCGGGGCCGATGTCGAAGAGCCCGCCCAAAGCCGCGACGCGCACCTCCATGTTGCGCATCCCCTGCCCGTGGTCGGCAATGTCGCCCGGATCGAACCCACGGCCATCGTCGCAGACGTCAACCGCCACGCTGCCGTCGACCGCGCGGAACCGGACGCTCACCGTGCTCGCCCCGGCATGGCGCACCGCATTGTTCACCGCTTCGCGCAGGACGGAGCGAAGCGTGTGCGCCGTGCGCGGGCTGAGATTGTAGCCCGACAGGTCCGCGCCCAGCGGCCAGTCGACCTTGAGCCCCGCGCCCTCCAGCACCTCGGTCAGCTCCAACCGGAGATCCGCGATGAGGTTGCCGAGATCCAGTCCGGGGCCGGTCTGGTTGTCGATGATTTCGCGCAGATCCGCGAGGGTTTCGCGGATCAGTACATCCTTGCGCCCTGCGTCGCGCGAGTGCAGCGCGCCGAGAAGCTGGATGCCGATGTTGTCATGGATGTCGCGCGCGATCCGGGCGCGCTCCTCCGACGCCCCCGTCTCGTAGGCTTCGCGCCCTTCGATGAGTTGGGCGAGCAGGTCGACCAGCTCCTCGGCCCGCTGAACGTCCATGTCCGTGAAAAGCCGTCGTCCGCCCCGCGCCCATTTGAGCCGGCGCGACGCGATCGGCGGCACCGGCGGCAGGACGAGGTCCACGCCCTCGGCCTCCAGTGCGGCATGTTGCACGACCTTCGGTCCCGGCTCCACAGCGAGCGGTTCGAAAATGCCCTGAAGCAAGTCGTCCCAGGCCGTCTGCATCGCCGCGTGATCCTTGGTCAGCGCGACCCGCGACACCTCGCGGAAGTAGCGTTCCAGCGGCTTCTGCCCGCGCCACCGCGCGATGCGGCGGGCCAAGCCGTCCCGCAAGGGCAGGTAGAGAAAAGCCACGAGGAAGAGCGACACGCCAAGCGCGGGCGCGCGGTCGAGTGCCAGGCCGTAGATCAGCGCGGCATCCAGCGCGATCAGGAGCAAGGCGCCGACGGCGAAAAACAGGATGCGGAACGACCAGATCTCGAGGTTGAAAATCCGGTGGCGGCGCACCGCGAGCGCGAGGCCGATATAGCAGATCAGGAATAGCGCGAAGGCGTAGCCCTGAGACAATTGCGTCGAGAGGCCGAGGACCACCGGCACGGTCACGAGCCCGACGAATCCTCCCGCTCCGATCAGGATCGACAGGCCGAACAGGCGCAGCGCAGCGCGCGCGGGCAGATCCTTGGACCGCCGGGCACGCCAGATCTGGGCCAGGATCAGGGTCGCGAGGACGAGCATCGCGGTGGCGACAGGCAACTGGAACGCCACGGCATAGTCGCCGATCAGGCGGGTGATCGCACCCGCCACCCAGGCATAGATGACACCCGCCTGCAGGAGTTGGAGCCAGCGGGGACCGATCTGCGAAGGATAACACAGGAACAGCCCGATGGTGCCCACGCCGAAAGTCATGGTTCCGATGAGATTCAGGGGTCCCAGCCATTCATATGCCATGAGCGGCAAGGCGATCTCGCGGGTGGAATAGACGGCCGCGGCGGTCGCCGATACCGACAGACCCAGCCCGGTGAGCATCACGTATGCCTGCGGTCGGCCCGACGGTGAGAGCGACCAGATCCACGCCCCCACGAACATCCCGATGAGCCCCACGAAGACCTGCAGCCAGAAGACCCCGGGCAGATCGGCAAGCGGCCTGCGCGGCTCCGGCCGGACGGTGACCTCGCTCTCCTCCCCAGCCTCGTTCATCAGGGTGAGTGTGACCGGTCCCCTTCGAAGCGCCTGGGCGATGGCGTCCTGCGAGGCACGGAAGGCATCAAGGGTATCGAAATCGGACAACTGGTCCGGTTCTTCGATGATCGTGACCGGCGTGACGGGAACCGGTATTCCGTCCCCTTCGGGCGAGACGGACAGGAGGACATGGCCTTCGCCCACGGCCTCCGATGGCCCCCGGCTGCGCTCCACCACCACCTGCTCTCCGCCTTCGCTCAGCCCGAGCGACAGGCCCAGCCAAGGCTGGTTCGTGGCGCCCAGCATGGCTGCCGCCGCGATGGCCAGCGCAAGGACACCCATCCCGATGAAAATCTGTACCGGCGCAAAAAGACGCACCATCGCCCCTAATCCCCTTTTGCAACGATCCTGCCGCGAAGCCGGATTGCGCAACACCCCCTGAAAACGGGGTATACCCCCCGAACCGGGGGGAGACAGAACGAGTTCACGGACCCATTTTCTGCCCACACAGATTACCGGGGGTTCATCAAATGACTATCATGAAAATTGGCGTCGCGATCACGCTCGCCACCTCTCTGTCGGGCTGCTTCCTGACCGGGGGCGCGAATGTCAGCGGCACCAAGGCGGAATTCGACGCCGCCTTTCTCGACGCGATGAGCGAGGGGCCGACCACCACGCCGCTCACCGGCAGCGCCACATACAACGGTGAGATGCAGGTTCTCACCGTGGACAATACCGGAACGACGGGATCGATCCGCGGCGCGGTCGAGATGAACGCGAACTTCGCCTCCGCCACGCCGTTCTCGGCCGAGATGAGCAACTTCTCGGGCACTGTGAATGGCAACGATGTCAGCTTCTCCGGCACGCTTTCGTCGGACCAGGCCACCGACAGTTCACCGATCAACCAGCTCGCCACGACGCCGCTCCCGGCCATCGCGGGCGGCGGCGAGGCGAGCGCGATGACGCTCTCCATCGGCGGGACGCTCACCAATGACGACACCGGGGTGAAGAACACCCTCAACCCGGGCTCGACGATGAACGGCAATTTCTTCGGCACGAATGGCCGCATCGTGGGCGGTGCGACCGGGTGGTCGATCGCCGTGGACGGCGGCACCTCGGCGCTCACCGGCACGGGAACGGGTACGAACGGCGCCATTGGCGGCCAGTGGTACGCCGAACAGTAACGGCTTTCTTGCGAGACAAACAGGAACCGGGCAGCTACGGTTTGCCCGGTTCTGCTTTTCTGACCGGGGGATTTCCGCATGTCCATCCACTTGCGCGCGCCAGTGCTTGCGTTGCCCGTGCTTTGTGCCGCGCTCGCCGGCTGCGCCACGATCAAGTTCGACCCGAACACCACGACCGAGGCGCAGTTCGACACCGTCTTTGCCACGAACGACGCGCTGGCGCTTGCCGCTGCTCCGCTGTTCGGCACCGGCACCTACGAGGGCGAGATGCAGGTCGACACCATGGCGAGCGGAACCAAGACCGGCTCGATCCGGGGCGGCCTCATCATGGACGTGAGCTTTGCGAGCACCGAGCCTTTCACCGCAACCGCGGGCGGCTTCGCGGGCAACATCAACGGCCAGCGGGTGACATTCTCAGGCAATATCTCGAGCGATGACGCGCCCGGGCTCCTCCCCATCAATACCCTGATCCGCACCGGCTTCGACAGCACCGGAATGTGGGTCACGATGGGCGGCACGCTGACCAACGACGACACGGGCGTGCGCAATCGCCTGCGTGCCGGGTCGCGCCTCGTGGGAGAGTTCCGCGGTGCGAACGCGCGCGCGATCACGGGGGACGCGCAGATGGTCATCAGACCACGCGGCGGCACGTCGGCGATCACGGGAACGGCGGACGAGGCGACGGTCACGGGGGAGTTCTACGCGATCACCACGGACTGACCCCCCTGTTCAGGGGGTTCTCAATCCAAGACGCCAAGTCCAACATGATACCCGACCGGGAGCACCCCGGCGGCATGGGGGCAATCAAGGCACGGAACCAGTCAGCAACGCGCGAGAGCGCGAACGGTTTTGACTGGGGGATTTAAGCGAGTATTTCAGCACGCAAAAGCGGCGCTTCCGCGTGTCCGGGTGACCTTCCGAAACCCGGGAACGCGGGGCGCTTTTTCTTTTCAGTAGTCTTTCTCGAAATGAATGCCGAGCGACGTCTCGCCATTCGTCGCGACGCTGCCGCGCGCAGTGAGGTTCCTGGTGAGATCGAGGTTTATGTTCACCTCCGCCTGCCCGTCCGCACCCACCTCGACGCCCGTATAGACGTTCTCGGAGATGTAGGTGCCCGCGCGCACCGCGACCGCGCCGCCTTCGTTCTGCCCGACGTCGAGATCGGCGAGGCCGAAGCCCTCACGCAGGTTGCCGATCACGCCACCGCCGGAGCGGCCCGTAAGCGTCGCGACGCCGTTGGCCATGCGCAGGGCCTGCAATGCCGAGATTTCCGAGATGGACCGGCCGAAGATCAGCCGTGCGAGGATTTCGTCCTCCGGCAGGTCCGGGGTGGAGCTGAAGGAGATCTCGGGGTTCGTCGCCTGTCCGTCGAGCCGGATCTGGATCGTCGTGTCGTCCACCGTCGTCTGTGCCGTGACCGCGATGTAGGGGTCGAAGTTGCCCTCCAGCGTCGCGCGCGCCTCGGTCAACTCGATCCGGTTACCAAGGAGCGACAGGCGGCCGCGGATGAGGCTGAGCCCCCCCTGTGGCACCACGTTGGCGGTCGTGCCGCGCAAGATCAGACGGCCGCCCACCTCGGCGTCGAGCCCTCGACCGCGCACGAACACCTGGTTCGGGGCGTCGATGACGATGTCGAGCGGATAGGCCGGGCCGCCACCGCCACCGGCGGACTGCTCCCCGGTCTTGCCCGCCTTCGCCCGCGTGGCGCGCACCGCGGCGGGCTCGTTAATGTGGGTCAGACCCTCGAGGTCGCCCGCCACGCCGAAGCCGGTAGAGGGGATGCGGATCTCGACCACGCCGGGCCGGATGGTCCCCGCGATCCGCGCGCCGCCTGTGAGCGGGCCGCTCACGGTGATCTGACCGTCTACGGTCGTGTCGTAGAGCGCCGGGTCGGTGAGGCCCACGCCCTGCAACCGCACGACGAGGTCCGCATTGTATCCGCTCGAGAGCGAGACGGGACCGGCCACCTCGACGCGCCCGCCGGAGGAGACACCCGCCGCCGCCTCCACCCGCGCGCGACCGTTCAGGAACCGGATGTTCGCCTGGATCGGATCGAGCGCGATGGCCGCGGCCGGGACCGACACGCGGGCGTTGGACGTGGAGACGGTGCCGGTGAGCGAGGTGAGCGCGAGCGGGCCGTTGAGGCCCAGATCGAAGCGCGCCGTGCCGTCCACCCGGTTCGCGCCGGTAAACCCGTTGGCGAGTTCGAGCGGCGTGACGCCGCTGATCGACAGGTTCGCGCGGTCGCCGCTCCCCGCGACCGTACCGGCGACCGAGAGCGTGATCCCGTCCGGGCCTTGCCCGTCGATGTCGATGCGATAGTCGTCGCCGGTGAGGACCGCGGTGCCCTGCGCCGAGAACGGTCCCGGGATTTCGGGCACGAACAGACCGACATTGGCGAGGCGCGCGTCGAAGTTCACGCGGCTCTGCCCGCCCTCGGACGTGCCGTCCGCGCTGACCGAAAGCTGCGACGTGTCCACTTCGAGCTGGTCGACGAAAAGCGTGCCGTTCTCGTCGCGGCGCAGGTTGAACGCCAGCTCGCTCGCCCCGGCGAAGAGCTGGTCGGCATCCCCCGCCCCGAAGGCGAGGTCCTGACCCTGCGCGGTGCCCGAGAGGTCGATGGCCTGCGTGCGCAGGTCGCCCGAGACGCTGGCGGCAAGCTCGATCCCGCCGGAGAGCGAGCGCCCCGCGAGACCGGAATAAGGCGCGATGCTGTCCGCCGCCGCAGTGAGACTCGCCGTCACCGGGCCGACGCCGTCGCGGGTCATGGTGGCGGTCGCGGTGAAATCGGCGACGACATCGCCGGGAGCCGTCGCCTCGCCCTCGACCGTCCAGCCGTCGCCCGCCTGCACGGCATCCGCGACGAGCGAGACGTTGCCCTCCAGCCGGTCGTCGAGCCGTCCCGCGTCGGGAATATCGATCTGCGCGTCGATGGTGCTGCCTTCCGAGCGCAGTTCGCCGGTGACGGAACCCGCGATGCCCGGCCCGGCGATGGTGAAGCGGTTGATCGCCGTGCGTTCAAGGTTGCGGTCCACGTCGATGGACAAGCGGCTTTCGCCCGCGAGGAGCGCGTCCACCTGTTCGATCCCGATGGAGAGATCGCGGGTCTCGCCGTCGATTTCGAGGTCGAAGGGCCCATCGGGCACCGCGACCTCGCCCCGGATCGACAGCGCCGCCGCACCCGTCAGGTCCTGACCGGTGAGCGGCGCGAAACGGGCGAGGCGGTCGGCGGCGAGGCGCACGTCCATATCGGCCACGAGGTCGAGTTGCTCCACCTCGGTGCGCAGGGTGACGTCGCCGGTGAGGCCGTAGTCCGCACCGGAAATCGCGATGTCGGTGAAGTTGAAGGGGGTGTTGTCGCCCTTGGAGAACGTGAGGCTGCCGCCGATCCGGTCGCCGATGGCGGCGGCGAGGTCAGGGTCGCCCGGGTCGATCCCGGCGGCAGACAGCGTCACGCTCCCGTCCACGCTGGGCACTGCGTCGGCCCCGCCCGGCTCCAGCGTCCCGGCGCCCGAGACCGAGAGGCTGTCGAGCGCGATGTCGCCGCGTTCGAACCCGGTGAGGTCGAAGCTGCCGGTCCAGCCCTGCCCGCGCAGGCTGTCGTAGTCGAAATCGAGGTCAAGCGCGGAGATCCGCGTCGGCTCGCCCCCCGTGGGCAGCGTGGCGGGGGAGCCGTCCGCATTGGCGACACGCCCCTCCAGATGCGCGCGCTCCGGCCAGCCCTTGTCGTTGATCGTGGCATCGCCGCGCAGGTTCAGCGCGTCGGTGCGCACAAAGAGGTCGCCCACCTGGGTGGTGCCGTTGGAGAACCGCGTGGCCTCGAGGTGCAGGACGCTCTCACCCCCGAAGAAGGCCTGGTATTCCTCGGTGAAGAGCGGGCGCAGGTCGCCCGAGAGGTCCGCCTCGACCCGTGTGTCCGAGATGGTTTCGCCCTCCGCCGTCTCCGTCGTTTCGGCCATCACGCGCACCTGGCCCGCGAGGCGGCTTTCCCCGTCGGTGGCGAGCATCACGTCGGCGGTGAAATCGTCCAACGTGTCCTCTCCCTCCACCGAAAGGCTGAGCGCCGGTTCGCCGGGCAGGTTCACGAGCTTCGCGACGATGCCCCCCGGCCCCTCGTCGAGCGAGAGGTCGACCGCGAGGACACGGGTTTCGTTGGAATAGGAGGCGGCGAGGTTGAAGGCCCCGCGCTGGCCGTCGATGCGTTCGAGGTCGAGCTGCGCCTCACCCTGCCCGCCGACAAGGTCGCCGGATCCTTCGAGCGTCATCTCGACACGCTCGCCCAGCACCGGCTCACCCAGGATCAGCCGTTCGGCCGCAAGTCGGTCGATGTCCACCGAGACGGGAAGCTCGGGCAGAGTGAAGTCGGAAGCTTCGCTCGACGGGCCGCCACCGCCGCCCATCGGCAGGCGGACGAGTTCGATCTCTTCGGCGGACAATTCCCGCACCTCGATCCGGCGCTGCAGGATTGCTGACCGGTCCCATGTCAGCGTGACGCCCTCGAGGCGCAGCCAGACGCCGTCCTCGTCGGCGAAGGTCATTTCCTCCATCGTCGCCTGCCGCGACAGGGCGCCGGAGAAGCCGTTGACCGTGACCTGCATCCCCTCGCTCGACAGGTTGTCCTGCAGGAAGTTCTCGAGGATCGTCTTGTCCTCTGCTTCCTGCGGCGTCTCGTCCTGCGCGGCTGCCGGGAGCGCGATCCATGTCAGGAGGGCGATCAGGGAAAGGAAACGTGTCATCATCAGAAGGCGTGCCCGATCCCGACGTAGAGCTGGACGTTGCGCAGCGGGTTGGGGGAGCGGGTGCCGCCGGTGACCGGGTAGGCCACGTCGAGCCGGATGGGGCCCAAGCCGGTGTCGTAGCGCAGGCCGATCCCCGCGCCCGAATGCCAGGCCGAGGGTCCGCCGAAGAACCCGTTCGCGCCAAGATAGCCGACGTCGAAGAAGCCCACGACGCCGATCGTATCGGTCGCCTTCACGCGCAACTCGAACTGCCCGCCCGCGAAAGCCTGCCCGCCGATCCGGTTGCCACCGCCCGCCGGGAAGCTGAGCGCCTGGTAGGGCTGTCCGCGCACCGTGCCGCCACCACCGGAATAAAACAGGAAATCGGGATGTGTTTGCGCGGGCGTTGGACCTACCACCATGCCCGCCTGAAGACGCGCTGCGACGACAAAGCGGTCGTCTTCCCCGAACCCCTGGTAGACGCGTCCGTCGAGCTTGCCCCAGACACCGAAGCCGTTGGTCAGTTCGTAGAACGGCTCCACATCCGCGCGGACGTAGAAGCCGCGCGTGGCGCGCAGCGGGTCGTTGCGCCGGTCCCACTCGATCATCGCCGGGACCTTCACCAGGTTGAAGTTGCGCGTGCCCTGGCTGTCGGTGACGCGGGAGAAGGAGTAGCCGAGCCCGATCTCGCCCACGAGGTCTTCCGAGAAATAGCGCTTCACGCCCGCACCCACTTCGCCCGTCCAGGCGGTGAAGGTCGGTTCGCGCAGCATCGCCGCCTCGCCCATCACGAAGGCGTCGTTGTCCGTGCCGAAGGCCGCCGGGATGTCGAGCCGGGCGGCGAGTTCGATGTCGAGATTGGCGAGGCTGGGCGTGATCCCGTTGGCCGCCGCATCGAAGCGGAACCGCTCGGCCCCGCCGAAGAGGTTGCGGTGCATCCAGAAGCCCGTAAGCCCGAGACCCTCGAGCGAGGAGATCTCGGCGCCGAAGCCGAAGCGGCGGGGCTTCATGTCGGCCACCGTCGCCCGAATGTCCATCGAATTGCCGGAGCCGAGATCCTCGGCCTCGCGCAGCACGACCGAGGCGAAGGCCCCGGTGCGGCGCAGGCGGTCCGCTGCGCGCTCCAGCTCCTCGGGCGAAAAGACCTTGCCGGAGGGCAGGCCCGCGATGGTGCGGATGCGTTCCGTGCGCACGTAGGAGGGGCGCGTCACGACGAGGTCGCCGAACTTCACCAGCGGGCCGGGGTCGATCCAGACCTGCGCGTTCAGAAGCTCGGTCGCATGGTTCGCGGTGATGTCCTGATCGCGGACACGCGCCTTGGCCCGGCCCGCTTCGCGCCAGTCCTCGACGGCGCTGTCGACCGCGTCGCCCACGACGGTGGAATACGCAGGCTCGCCCGCACGGAACTCGTCAATCTTGCGCGTGCCCCGAACGAGCGGCGTGATCTGCGTGCGGCCGAAGTGAAACTGCTGACCGGGACGCACATCCACGGTGATCCGGCGCACGGCATCGGGCACGCTGTAGTTCGGTATCGCCGCGGCCTCGCGCCCGTCGACGCGTATGTTGATGACGGCGCCGTAATGCCCCTCGGCATAGAGCGTGTTGAGCAGGCGTTCGTATTCGGCGAGCGATGTGGCGAGGAGGTCGCGCGGGTCGGTCCGCCCCTCGGCCTCGGCAGCGAGGAGGAGCGAGGCATCGCGAAGTTCGTCGCCCAGCGCCTCTTCCCCCGCCACGTTGAACTGGATTTCGTCCAGCGCCACGACCGGGGATACGCTTGCCAGCGTTGCCGCGAACACGGACAGCGACAGCCGTTTCACGAAAGAATTTAGGCCCATGATGTCGCGTTCCCCCAGGTCCGCGCGTTGCTCGTTTTCAGGAATCGTAACCGGATAAGTGAGATTGAACCAGCCGCAATGACGAACACGTGAGGGGGTGATCGGGTTCCTGCCGTTGGCATGCATTTGCACAACCTGAAGGCGCGGGTATCAGTGCTCCGCGGCGCAGGCGTCGTGGTTTCCGAACGCCTCGAGGATGTTGCACTCGTGCCCCTGCTCACCGTCGCAGGCCGCCACGATCCGGCTAAGCTCGGCCTCCAGCCGTTTGAGCCGCGCGATGCGTTCGCGCAGGTCGGCCAGATGACCCTTTGCGATTGCGTGGGTGCGTCCGTGATCGGCGGGGTCGCGGTCGATGAGTGCGCGCACGGTGTCGAGAGGCAAGCCCAGGTCGCGCGCATGGCGGATAAAAGTCAGCCGGTCGAGCCCGGCGCGGGAATACCGGCGCTGGTTTCCTTGCGTGCGCTCCTCGGCGGCGATGAGCCCGAGCCCCTCGTAATACCGGATCGTCGGCACCTTCACCCCGGTCGCCCGCGACAATTCACCGATGGAGAGCATGACAAACCTCTTGAACCTCTAGTCACTGGAGGAATTATCTAGGCCGGGCAGCGGGAGAATGCCATGCCACACGACCACACCCATCACCATGTCGATCCCGATAGCGGGGACCGCGCCGTCGCCGCGGCGGTGGGCGTGAACGTCGCGCTGACGGTGGCCGAGATCGTCGGCGGTCTCCTGTCGGGATCGGTCGCGCTGATCGCGGATGCGGTGCACAACCTGTCCGACGCCGTCTCGCTCGCCATCGCCTGGGTCGCGCGGCGGATCGGGCGGCGTCCCACGGATGCGACGATGACTTTCGGCTACAAGCGGGCCGAACTCGTGGCCGCGCTCGTCAACCTGACCACGCTCATCATCATCGGACTGTACCTCGTCTACGAGGCGATCGAGCGGTTCTTCGCTCCGGTGGAGGTGATCGGCTGGCTGATGATCTGGGTCTCGGCCTTCGCGCTCGTGGTGGATGCGGTGACGGCGTGGCTCACCTACCGGTTGTCGAAGGAGAGCGTGAACATCCGCGCGGCGTTCCTGCACAACGTGGCGGATGCGTTGGGATCGGTCGCCGTCATCATCACGGGCATCCTCATCGTGCGGTTCGGGTGGAGCTGGGCCGACCCTATCGCCACGCTCCTGATTGCCGGCTACATCCTGTGGATGGCCGGGCGCGAGATCCGGGGTGTCGTGACAACGCTGATGCTCGGCACCCCGCCGGGGATCGAACCGGACGAGGTGCTCGCGGCGATGGAAACGGTCGAAGGCGTCACCAATGTCCACCACCTCCACGTCTGGCAGATCAGCGAACGGGTCACCTCGCTGGAAGCGCACTTGGTCACGCCCGCGACCAGCCTGGACGAGGTCGCACGGATCAAGGCGTCTCTGCGCGACATGCTGCGCGAGCGGTTCGCGATCACGCACGTCACCCTGGACACCGAAACGCCCGATGCCACCTGCGACGACCCGGCCCGGATCGGGAGCTGAGCTTCAGTCGCGCGGGCGACCGTTATGGCAGGCATAGAAAGCCTTGAGCGACTTGTCGGCCTCCATCGGGAACACGTCCCCCTCGCGCACCTCCCCCATGCGGTCGACGCGGAACATGCGAAAGTCGTCTCGCAGCTCGCACCAGCTCGCCAGGGTCCAGACCCGGCCCCAGTAAAGGAGCGCCAGCGGACGCACGGTGCGGGTCGTCGCGCGCCCGCCCTCGTCCTCGTAAGGGAACGTCACACGTTTCCGGTCGTGTGCGGCGTGGTTCAGCACATCGAGCCGGGCACGGTCGACGGGATCGGCGGAGAGGAAGTCGATCGCTTCAATCGGCACCCGGGCCGCGCGGTCGCGCAGGCTTTTCGGCAGGACCGCCTCGATCTTGACGAGCGCCTCCTCCGCCGCGCGCGCCATCTCCAGCCCGCCCCAGGCGCGGGCCATGCGCGCGCCGGCGACGAGCGCGGTGACTTCCTCCTGCGTGAACATCAGTGGCGGGACGTCGTAGCCCGCGCGCATGACGTATCCGACCCCGGCCTCGCCTTCGATGGGCACGCCGGAGCCGATCAGGTCGGCGACATCGCGGTAGATCGTCCGCTCGCTCACCTCCAGCCGTTCGGCGAGGCTGCGTGCCGTGGTGAGCCGACCGCCGCGCAGGTATTGCACGATCTGGAACAGGCGGTCGGCCCGTCTCATGCCCTGACCTCGCTCATGCGGCCCGGGGCTCGAACAGCCCGATCTGGTTTCCGTCGAGGTCGAGCGCCATGATGAAGCGCCCGGCGGGAATCTCCACCGCGTCGCCCAGCACCTGGCCGCCCGCATCGCGCACGCGGTCCGCGGCGGCTTCGCACGTGCCGTTCACCGCGAAATGGATGATGTTGCCGCGTTTGCCTGCCTCCGCGTTCTCGAAGAGGTTCGCGCCGACACCCCCGGTCGCGCCGTTCAGCACGGCGAAGGGCGCGCTGCTGTCAATTTCCGTCCGGTAGCCGAAAACGGAATCATAGAACCGGATCGAGGTCTTCAGGTCTTTCACCGGGATTTCCGCCCAGACGACAATGGGTTGCGTATCCATATCAGGTCTCCTTCATGTTCTGACGAAACCTGATTAGCACCCCCCAACTGACAGCATCCTGTCAGGAGCCTTGCGCGCCGTCCAGCCAGCCGAGCGTTTTTCGCGTGTCATCCCCCGGCAAGTATTCTGCCGCTACCCAGCCCGTGTAGCCGCTCTCGTCCAGGGCGTCGAAAAAGGCCGGGTAGTCGATTTCGCCCGCCACGGGCGCGGTGCGCCCGGGTGTCTGCGCCGCCTGCACGTGAACCGCACGCTTTCCATGCGCCTCCCACACCGCCATGCCGTCGCCGGTGAGCATCTGGGCATGATACATGTCGAACTGCAGGTTCACGTTCTTCGCCCCGACCTCGTCCAGGATTCCGGCGGCCTGATCGAAGTCGTTGAGGAAATAGCCCGGCATGTCCTGCGTATTCAGCGGCTCGATGGTAAGGCTGCGTTTCGGCGCCTCGGCGGCGGCCCAGCGCAGGTTTTCCACGAAGGTCGTGCGCGCGACGAGGCCGTTGGCCTTGCCCGCCATGACATGAAGATGTTCGGCGCCCAGCGCGTCGGCGAACCGCACGGCCCGCTTGAAGTCGTGGCGAAACCGCTCGGTCAGCCCCGGCACGGCGGCGAAGCCCCGTTCGCCCCCGGCCCAGTTCGGGGGCGGGCAGTTGATGAGCGCCATCTTGAGCCCGCCCATCGCGAGCCGCCGCGTCATCTGCGGCACGGCGTCGTCATAGGGAAAGAGCGCTTCGACCCCGGCAAAGCCGTGATCCGCCGCGGCCTGAAATCGGTCGAGGAACGGAAGCTCACGGAAGAGGAGCGAGATATTGGCGGCGAACTTCGGCATGACCCCTCCTACCGGCCCGGGGCGCCTTCGCCCAGCCCGAATGGGTCTGTCCGAAGAAAAAGGGCCGGACACTGGTCCGGCCCCGTTTCGCGATGTCGTCCCGCTCAATTCGGGATGATGAGCACTTCCACCCGGCGGTTCTGCTGGCGCCCCTCGGCGGAGAGGTTCGAGGCGACCGGTTCGCTGTCGCCCTTGCCGATGGCCTGAAGCCGGGCCGCGCCCACGCCGTTGGATTGCAGGAGGCCCACGACCGCCTGCGCGCGGCGCTGGGACAGTTGCAGGTTGTAGCTCGCCGCCCCCGTGTTGTCGGTATGGCCGAGCACCTGCACGGTCGAGTTGGGGTATTCGCGCAGGTTCTGGGCGAGCGCCGCGATATCCGGGTAGATCGCCGGGGAGACGTCCGCGCTGTCGGTGGCGAACAGGATTCCCTGCGGCATCACGACCTTGAGGAAGGAGCCGTTGTTGATGACCTGGATGTTCGAGTTGGAGAAGCTCGAGCGCAGGTCGCCCGCCTGCTTGTCGAGTTCGCGACCCACGATGCCCCCGACCACGGCGCCGCCCAGAGCGCCCACGGCCGCGCTGGCCGCGCGGTTGCCCGGGATGGCGGCACCGGCGAGGCCGCCGATCGCCGCACCGGCGGCAAGCCCGGTGCGTTCGCGCTGACCCATCGTGTCACAGGCGCTGAGCGCGAGGACCGAGACGAGCGGCAGAACGAGGGCTGGTTTCAAGGATTTCATGTCAGGACCTTTTCTTTGGGACTCCGATCTTCGCGCGCACCATAAGCGGGCGCCCGGGAAGGGGAAAGCGGCCCTTTCGGGGATCCGATCACGATGGCGGCAAACCGCCGCTCAGGCTTCGGCCTCCTCCCGCGCCGATTCCCAGGCGAGAAGCGCACGCTTGACGTTGAGGCCCCAGTGGTAGCCGCCCAGGCCCCCCGACTTGCGCAGGGCGCGGTGGCAGGGAATGAGCCAGCTCACCGGGTTGCGCCCTACCGCCGTGCCCACCGCGCGCACCGCGCGGGGGCGTCCGATGGCCCCGGCGATCTCGGAATAGGTGGTGACATGACCGGAGGGGATGGAGATCAGCGCCTCCCACACCTTCACCTGGAACGGGGCGCCGATCATGTGAAGCCGCGCCTCGCCCGACTGGTCGAAGACGGCGTTCACCTCGGGCGCGAGCGCGGTCGGGTCCTCGACGAACCGGGCCCTGGGCCAGCGCGAGAGCATATCCGTCATCGCGACCTCGGCCCCGGTTTCGGCGGCGAAGGCCAGCCCGCAGATGCCCCGGTCGGTCGCCATGACGAGGGCCAGGTCGAAGGGCGAGTCGAACCAGCCCCAGCGGATCGTCAGCCCCTCCCCCTCCCGCGCGTAGTCGCCCGGGCTCATCGCCTCCCACGTCAGGAACAGGTCGTGGAGCCGCCCGGTGCCGGACAGGCCAAGGGAGTTGGCCGTCTCCAGCGTGGTGAACTTCTCGCGCAGAAGGCGGCGCGCGTGGTCGAGCGTCAGGTATTGCTGGTAGCGCTTCGGGCTCACACCCACCCATTTCGAAAAGAGCCGCTGGAAATGCGCGGGGCTCATGTTCACCTCGGCGGCCAGCGCCTCCAGCGTCATGGGAGCGCCACCCGCCCCGTCGATCGCCTCGATCGCGCGCCGCATGACGTGGTAGTGATAGGCCCCTTCGGCTTCGGTCGTCGGCGTGGTCATGTCGAGCGCGGTCATGGCTTTCTCCTTCAAAGCCAATCTAGGCGCGCGGGGGCGTGGCGGCGACCCGTTTCCTGCGCTTTGCGCGCGCTGCGCGGATCAGGCGACGTGGCGGATCATCTCGCACACAGTATCCGCATACCGCCCGCGCATCGCCCGCACTTCCCAAGCCTCGAGGCAGAGGCGCGCGGCGCGGTCGTGTCCCAGCCGCAGCGAGGGTAGATGGCGCAGATCGGCCGGCAGGTCCCGCCCGACCGCCGCGAGCATGCCTGCGTCCAGAAGCAGCGTTTCGGCCCATAGGCCGTTGGCCTGCACCATGTCGTGAACGGGCAAGAGGACCTGCGTGTAATGCGCCCGCCCCGGCCTGACCTGCATGATATGGATGCCGTCGCGCAGATCCCCGATCTGAGCCAACGCCTCGTCCACCCCCGCGTGAAGCTCCACCATCGCGCCGGAGAGGAGCACGCGGCTTAACGGCGAAAGCCACGTGGGATGGGTTGGACAGCCCGACCCGAGGGCGCCCGCGGCGATCTCGACAGGCGCCGCGCCGGCCCGGTCGGGCGCGTCGAGCCGGATACGACCCAGCCACAGGATCGGCTGCACCCCGTGGTCGCGCGTGATGACCCGGTCGCCCGTCACGAGCCATTCCACGGGCATCTCGCCCTCGGGCGTCATCAGGTGCGTGCCCGGCCCGAATCCGGGCAGGGCGGAGCTGTGTGTTTCACGGGCGCGGTCCATGCGGCACTCCTTGGGCCTTTTCGCACCACCGTTCCAGAAATTGTCGAACACGAGGTTAAGACGGACCGCTCCGCTTGCGCCCCCCGGCGAAACCCCCGATACCTCCGGCATGGCCAAGCAGATGGACTACAACACGATCCGCGAGGTGTTCCGCCGGTTCCATGAGGCCGAGCCGGAACCCAAGGGCGAGCTCGACCACGTGAACGCCTACACGCTCGTCGTTGCGGTGGCACTTTCGGCGCAGGCGACGGATGCGGGGGTGAACAAGGCCACGCGCAGCCTGTTCCAGGTCGCGGACACGCCGCAGAAGATGCTCGACCTCGGGGAAGAGGGGCTGACCGAGCATATCAAGACCATCGGGCTCTTCCGTCAGAAGGCCAGGAACGTCATCAAGCTCTCGCGCATCCTCGTCGACCAGTACGGCGGCGAGGTGCCCAACAGCCGCGCGGCGCTCCAGTCCCTGCCGGGCGTGGGGCGCAAGACCGCGAACGTGGTGCTGAACATGTGGTGGCGCTACCCGGCGCAGGCGGTGGACACCCACATCTTCCGCGTCGGCAACCGCACCGGCATCTGCCCGGGCAAGGACGTGGTCGCCGTCGAACGCGCGATCGAGGACAACGTGCCCGCCGACTACCAACTCCACGCGCATCACTGGCTCATCCTGCATGGGCGCTACACCTGCAAGGCGCGCAAGCCGCAATGCGCCGCCTGCCTCATCCGCGACCTCTGTCAATTCGAGGAGAAGAACCTTTGACCAAACGCTTCCAGGTCGTCGGCATCGGCAACGCCATCGTCGACGTCATCACCCAGTCCGACGAGCAGTTCCTGGACCTCATGGGGATCGAGAAGGGGATCATGCAGCTGGTCGAAAAGGACCGGGGCGAGCTCCTCTATGGCGCGATGGAGAACCGGGTGCAGGCGCCGGGCGGCTCAGTCGCCAACACGCTCGCCGGTCTGGGCAACCTCGACCTGTCCACGGGGTTCATCGGGCGGGTTCGTGACGACGCACTGGGGCGCTTCTACGCGCATGAGATGGCCGAGGACGGCACAGCCTTCGTCAACGCACCGGTCAAGGACGGCGAACTTCCCACCTCGCGCTGCATGATCTTCGTGACGCCGGACGGCGAGCGTTCGATGAACACGTACCTCGGCATCTCCTCGGAAATCTCCGAGATGGACGTGCCGGAGGAAGCCGCGCGCGACACCGAGGTGATGTTCCTCGAGGGCTATCTTTACGACAAGGACAAGGGCAAGGCCGCGTTCAACCGCGCTGCCGAGCTGACCCACAAGGCCGGCGGCAAGGTGGGCATCTCGCTCTCCGACCCGTTCTGCGTGGAGCGCCACCGCGCCGACTTCCGCCGCTTCGTGCGCGAGATGGATTTCGTGATCGGGAACGAGCACGAGTGGCAGTCGCTCTACGAAACCGACCTCTCCGCGGCGCTCGAACAGGCGGCGCAGGAATGCGGGCTGGCGGTCTGCACCCGGTCCGGATCGGACGTGGTCCTGATGCAGGGCGACCGCGAGGCGGTGGTGCCGGTGAACCGGATCGACCCGGTGGACACGACCGGCGCGGGCGACCAATTCGCCGCCGGATTCCTTTACGGCTACGCGACGGGCCGCGACCTCGAGACCTGCGGGCGCATGGGCGTCATCGCGGCGGGCGAGGTCATCAGCCACATCGGCCCGCGCCCCGAGGCCGACCTCAAGGACCTGTTCCGCAAGAACGGCGTCGCGCTTTAGGTACTTCACGACGGGCCGACGCCCGCCACGACCGACTGGGGGAGGCCCTGCCTCCCCCGTCGTCATTGTCTCTCGGACCAATGGCGAGACAATGGCAACCCCTCCGAGGTGTCTCTAAACGAAGAAGACGGGCGCGCGTCCTGCTTCTCTGTTTCAGGAAACCTTCGGGGGTGAGCGCGCAGCGCGAGGGGGGCTGAGGCCCCCCTGCCCGGTTTCAGTCGGCACAAGGGGTCGGCATTCGCGGCCACCGCGACGGGCGAAGCCCGGCGCAACCCCTCATTCGCCGTAAGGCACCCAGACGGTCTTGATCTCGGTGGCGTGTGCGAGGAACTCCCGCCCCTCGCCGTCCGCACCCATCCAGTCGCTGGCGCGCGCATTGTTGACCCAGGTCCGTTTCAGGTTCCCGGCGCTCTCGTATTCGACGAGCGAGGAGAGATCCGCGCCGGAGGCGCTCCACACCGCATCGACGTTCAGATGCCCGGCGAGCGGCGCGGCCAGCTCCGCGTGCGATCCGGTGAGGATGTTCACCACACCGCCCGGAAGGTCCGACGTCTCGAGGACCTGGTAGAAATCCGTGGCGGCCAGCGGGAAGGGCTCGGAGGCGACGGCGACCACGCGGTTGCCCATCGCGATGGCGGGGGCGACGAGGCTCACGAGGCCGAGGAGCGGGTGCTCGTCCGGGCAGAACTGGCCGATGACGCCGACCGGTTCGTGCATGGCGAGCGCGACGCCGCGCAGCGGCACGGGCTTGGCCGCGCCGTCGTACTTGTCGGCCCAGGCCGCGTAGGTGAAGAGCCGGTCGATGGCGCGCTCGACCTCGGCCTTGCCGTTGCGGGCACCGGTGAGCGCGTTGATGCGATGGGCGAATTCATCTGACCGGGCCGAGAGGTTCTCGCCGATGTAGTAGAGGATCTGCGCCCGGGCATGGCCCGTGGTCTTGGCCCAACCCGCCGCGCCCGCGGCCGCTTCGACGGCGTTTCGCACGTCCTTGCGGTTGGCGAGGCTTGCGTGGCCCAAAAGGTCGCCGCCCTTCGACCAGACCGGGCGCGAATAACCGCCGTCGGGCCGCGCCTGCTTGCCCCCGATGTAGAGTTTCGCCGTGCGGTCGAGCGCGTCGACCTTGGCGCCCTTGGGGGCCGCCACGGCGGGGATCGGTTTCAGCGTCGGCGCCTTGCGTTTCGGCTTGGTATAGGCCAGCAGGCCCTCCCACCCGCCTTCGCGTCCGAAGCCGCTCTCGCGTACGCCGCCGAAGCCCGCGGCCGCGTCGAACATGTTCGTGCCGTTCACCCAGACGACGCCTGCGGCCAGCTTGGGCGCCACGTCCAGCGCGAGGTTCACGTTTTCCGACCACAGCGTCGCGGCGAGGCCGTAGCGCGTGTTGTTCGCGAGCGCGACGGCCTCCTCCGGCGTCCTAAAAGTGGTGGAGACGAGGACCGGACCGAAAATCTCCTCCTGCATGAGCCGCGCGGCGGGCGACATGCCGGTGATGAGCGTGGGCGGGTAGTAGCAGCCGGTCGCGGGCATCTCGGCGGGGGCCTGGAAGACCTCGCCCTCCCCCGCGCCCTCGTTGACCATCTGGGTCACGCGGGCGTGCTGGATCGGATCCACGAGCGCGCCCACGTCGATGGACTTGTCGAGCGGATCGCCCACGCGCAGCTTCGCCATGCGCGCCTTGAGTTTCTCGTAGAACCGCTCCGCGACAGGTTCATGGACGAGAAGCCGGGAGCCCGCGCAGCACACCTGCCCCTGATTGAACCAGATCGCGTCCACCAGCCCCTCGACCGCGGAATCGAGGTCCGCGTCGTCAAAGACGATGTAGGGCGACTTGCCACCGAGCTCGAGCGTGAGGGACTTGCCGCTGCCCGCCGTAGCCTGCCGAATGATGCGGCCCACGTCGGTGGAGCCGGTGAAGGCGATCTTGTCGATCCCTTCGTGGGTCACGATCGCCTCGCCCGTCACGCCGTCGCCGGTGACGATGTTCACGACGCCCTTGGGCACCCCCGCCTCCTCGCAGATCTGCGCGAAGAGGAGCGCGGTGAGCGACGTGTATTCGGCGGGTTTCAGAACCACCGTGTTGCCCATCGCGATGGCCGGCGCGATTTTCCACGCGAGCATCAGGCGGGGGAAGTTCCACGGGATGATCTGACCGGCGACACCCAATGCCTCACGATCAGGCAGCTCGGCATCCTGCAACTGCGCCATGCCCGCGTGGTAGTAGAAATGGCGCGCGACGAGGGGGACGTCGATGTCGCGGCTCTCCCGGATCGGCTTGCCGTTGTCGAGCGTCTCGAGCACGGCGAAAAGCCGGCTGTGCTTCTGCACGAGGCGCGCGAGCGCGTAGAGCACCCGGGCCCGCTGATGCCCCGACAACTTCGCCCAGCCCGGCTGTGCCTTGCGCGCGGCCTGTACCGCCTGATCCACGTCGTCGGCGCCCGCCTGGGTCACTTGCGCGAGCACGTCGCCCGTCGCCGGGTTTTTCGTCTCGAACGTCTTGCCCGGCTTGGTCCAGCCACCGTCGATGAACAGCCCGAAGGCGCCATCATGCGCGTCGATCCATGCGCGCGCCTCGGACGCGCTTTCGGGGGCGGTGCCGTAGTCCATGCTGTCGAAGATTTCCTTGATGGTCATCTGGGCTCCTTTGGCAGGGGCACGCCGAGCGCGGCCTCCAGCTCATCGCGGGGATGGGTATTGGCGCGGGCGATGCCGCTGAGAAGGGCGCGGGCGATCACCGCGTTCTGCGCGCGTTCCAGGACCTCGACCGATCGCGCATGTTCGGCGCCGTCCGACAGGAACATTCCGAGCGCGTCCTCCAGCGTGGTCACGCCGAACTGATACTCCCACAGGAGCGGCCACTCCCGTTCGGCCCAGGCGGCGAGGTTTTCCAGTTCCGCATCCACGAGGCGGCCATCGGTCCGGCTTCTGCGCAGGAAGGCGAGCATGGCCTATCCCATCGCGTGGCGGTAGCCCGCCGAATAATGCCCGGTCACGTGGTGCTCCAGTTGCCGCTCGATATCGCCCAGAAGGGACGAAGCGCCGAAGCGGAACAGGTGCGGGTCGAGCCAGTCATCGCCCAACTCCTCTTTCACCAGGGCGAGATACGTCAACGAGTCCTTGGCCTTCGAGATGCCGCCCGCCGGTTTGTAGCCGACCTTGATGCCCGTGCGGTCGTAGTAGTCCCGGATCGCACGCATCATGACGAGGCTCACGGGGAGGGTCGCGTTCACGCCCTCCTTGCCGGTCGAGGTCTTGATGAAATCCGCGCCCGCCATCATGCAGACGAGCGAGGCCCGCGCCACGTTGCGGAGCGTGCCGAGCTCGCCCGTCGCGAGGATCGCCTTGACGTGGGCATCCCCGCAGGCCTCGCGAAAGGTGCGCATTTCGTCGTAAAGCGCCTGCCAGTCGCCCTCGAGCACGTGGCGGCGCGAGATGACGATGTCGATCTCCTGCGCCCCGGCCTTCACGCTCTCGCCAATCTCGGCCACGCGCAGGGCGAAGGGCGACAGGCCCGCCGGAAAGCCGGTGGAGACGGCCGCGACCGGGATGTTCGTGCCCTGAAGCGCATCGACGGCGGCGCCGATCATGTCGTGGTAGACGCAGACCGCCCCCGTGGTGATCCCGTCCACGCCCAGCGCGTCGAGGAGGTCGTGGCGCACCGGATGGGCGGCCTTGGCGCACAGGCGGCGCACCCGGTTCTCGGTATCGTCGCCCGAAAGGGTCGTCAGGTCGATCAGCGTGATCGCCTTCAGGAGCCACGCGGCCTGGTAATCCTTCTTCACCGACCGGCGCGCACCGATCGTGCCCGCGCGACGCTCGACGGCGGAGGTATTGACCTGCACCGCGCGCACCCAGTCCATGTCGAGCGGCATGCCCGGATTGCGCTTCTCCACCACGTCGGGCAGCTGCGCGGCCCCGAGCCGGGCCTTCGCTGTGTCTCGTTCGGTTTGCACGTCGATCTCCGGATGTGTCGCGGTGAGCCTCGCACCTGCGCGCGCGCAAGGCAATATTTTCCGTTTGGTCAAATTTTGAGGGAAGCGGCTCCCCGCCGGCCTAACCGCTCCGATAGCGGAAAACGCCGGTCCCCGTCGCGACCTTCACGCCCGTGTCGTCCGTGATCAAGGCTTCCGCGAAGAAGCTCTTGCGTCCCCCGCCCGTGCGGCGCCCCTCCGCGATCAGCATGGTTCCCTTCGGCTGCGCCAGGTAATTCACGTTAAGCGAGAGTGTCATGGCCAGCCGCCGCGACTCGGGGTCGCCGGTGTAACAGGCCGCGAAGCCCATCACCGTATCGATCAGCGTGGCGTAGATACCGCCGTGGGGAATGCCGTAGCGATTGCCGAGTTTCTCGGTGATCGGAAGCACGAACCGCGCGTAATCCTCGGACCAATCGGATATCTCGAACCCGAGAAGCTTCTGGAATTCGTAGGGGTCTTCGACAAGCGCGGGGTCGAGGCTCATGCCGCGGGTTTCCCCGGTGCGCCGGAGGACAGGTTCACGGCCGCCCGTTTCACGCGTTCCGCATAGTGTTCGAGAAGCTCGTCCGGCTCGACGAAGAAGGACGGCCCGCCCACGTTCAGCCCGTGGATGCGGTCGCCGTTCAGCGAGAAGACCGGCACGGCCAGGCCGTTGACGTCTTCCTTCCACTCGCCGAACCCGGTGCAGAGTCCGTGTTCCTCGTAGTCGCGCAAACCGTTCTCAACCGCCTTGATGATCCGCGAACGCTGGTCCGGGAGGTCACGCAGCCCCTGGTCGACGAGCGCCGTGCGCTGCTTCTCGGGCATGCCCACGAGGATCGCGCGCCCGATGGCGGAGTAGAAGAGCGGCAGGCGCGCGCCCACGTTGATGGTCAGCGCGATCGCCTCTTTCGAGCGGTGGACGGTGGTATAGACCGCGCGCAGCCGGTGCTGTTCGGCCAGTGCCGAGGTGATATGCGGGTTCGGCCCCTCATCACAGAGCGCGGCAAGCTCGTCACGCGCGCGGTCGGTCATCTCGATGGAGGACAGCACCCCGAAACCGAGCGCCAGCACGCCCGCGCCGAGGCGGTATGTCCCGGTGCGCTCGGAAAAGACGAGATAGTCGAGCTTGCGCAGCGTATGCGTCAGGCGCGAGATCGTCGGCTTCGGCAACCCGGTGCGCTGCGCGATCTCCTGGTTGGTGAGGTTCGTTTCGTAGGGCTGAAAACATCGCAGGACATCGAGACCCCGCGCCAGCGCGGTCACGAACTTGCGGTCGCCATCGGAATCGATGTCGTCGATCAGGTCATCCTTGCCCATGCGTTAACCTCTTATACAGCGGTCAGCCCCCCATCAATTGAAATGGACTGGCCTGTCATGAAGGTATTGGCGTCGGACACGATCCAGAGCATCGCCTGCACCACCTCCATCGGCTCCGCGACGCGGCGCATCGGCACACGGCTCGCGATGACGTTGTATGCCTCTTCCCGGCTGATCCCGTGGCGCTCGCCCATCGTGTCGCCCATGGCCTCGACCATCGGGGTGGAGGCGAAGCTGGGGCAGATCGCATTCACCCGGATGCCCTTGCGCGCCACCTCATCCGCAGCGGCCTTGGTCATGCCGATCACGGCGTGTTTCGACGCCGCATAAGCGGCGAGTTGGCCGGAACCCACGAGGCCGGCGGCAGAGGCCGTGTTCAGGATCGCCCCCGCGCCCTGACCCAGCATGACCGGCAACTGGTGACGCATCCCGATGAAGACGCCGCGCGCGTTGATCTCCATGATCCGGTCGTAATCTTCGAGCGGGATTTCGTGCAGACGCCGTAACCCGCCGCCGATCCCTGCGTTATTGAGCGCGACGTCGAGCCGGCCGAAGGCATCAACCCCCTTCGCCACGTGGGCCGCCATTGCCGCATCGTCGGAGACCGAGAAGGCGTCGGTCACGACTTCGGCCCCGAGGCTTTCAAGGTTACGTGCCACCTCCGCCAGACCGTCGCCGTTTACGTCGGAGAGCAAGAGTTTCGCCCCCTCCCGCGCGAACTCCGCCGCCGCAAGCGCGCCGAAACCCGAGGCCGCGCCGGTGATCTGCACCACTTTTCCGTCGAAATCAGCCATGCGCCGCCCTCAAGCCCCCTGCCGCGAATTGCGGAACTGCCTTGCCCAGCCGCATTGCCCGTTCGGGGTTCGACGCGTTGCCATCGAGCGCCCGCTTGTAGACGCCCTGGATGATCGCTCCCATCCGGAAGAAGGCGAAGGCGACGTAGAAGTTCATGCCGGGAATGCCGGACAGTCCCCGCGCCTTGCAGTACATCGCGATGAATTCCTCGTCGGTCGGGATCGAGAGGCTTGGGCGGTCCACCCCGGCGAGCCCCCGCCCCTCGTTGCCCGGCGGCATCTGCCACTGCATGATGAGCGAGGCGAGATCGGCATAGGGGTGCCCGATGGTCGACAGTTCCCAGTCGAGCACGGCGGCGCAACGCGGCCCGTCGGTCTCGAACAGCATGTTGTCGATGCGGTAATCGCCATGCACCAGCCGCCGCTGGTCGTCGTCGGGGATGTTGTCCGGCAGCCAGTCGATGAGCGCGTCCATGTCCGAGATGCTCTCGGTTTCGGATGCGCGGTACTGCTTGGTCCAGCGCCCGATCTGGCGTTCGAAGTAGTTGCCCGGCGGGCCGTAATCCGACAGGCCCACTGCTTCGATATCGACCTCGTGAATCGCGGCGAGCACCCGGCACATTTCGGCATAGATCGCCGCGCGCTCCTCGTTCGACACGTCGGGGATACGCGGGTCGTCGATATTGCGGCCCGCGACCGCCTCCATCACGTAGAAATCCGAGCCGATCACGTCGGGGTCTTCGCAGAGCACGTGCATCTTCGCGACCGGCACGTCGGTATCGGCCAGGGCCGACTGCACCCGGAATTCACGATCCACCGCATGGGCGGATTTCAACAATTGCCCCGGCGGCTTGCGGCGCAGAACATACGGTCCCGAAGGGGTGTCCAGCCGGAAGGTCGGGTTCGACTGGCCGACGTTGAATTTCTCGGCCGTAATCGGCCCCTTGAAGCCGTCCATATGCGCTTCGAGCCACTTGGCCACGGCCTCGGTGTCGAGCTGTTGGGTGTCTGACATGGCTCCCTCAGCTGTAGGTCAGCATCTCGTCCGCATTGGCGGCGTCGATATGCGGGGTTTCGTTGAAGCCGTGCAGGTAGGTGCCGTTGCGGCCCTGCACGAGCTTGGTCACGGCGCAGTTCTTCATCTGGAGCTGCAACAGGATCTGTTGCTCGGCGGGCGCATCCATCACGAGCCGGATCATCTGGCTGATCGCACCGCCCGACGAGACCATGAGCGTATCGCCGTCAGCCGCCGCCATCGCATCCTGCACCCGGCCCACGAAGGCGCCGAAGGTTTCCGGCGGGTTGTCGATCTCGTCCGCCTGCCATGCCAGGACCGTCGCCTTGAGTTGCCGGAAATGCGCGGCCCGGTCGCCCTTTGTGTGCTCGGGCAGCGCGTCGGTCTGCTTGTGCGCCTCCAGAAGCGCCGCGAAGTCGAACTCGTTCAGACCGGGATGCACCACCGGGTCCGCCGTCACGCCATAGCCCTCGGCGATCCCCTCTAGTGTTTCCCGGTGGCGGACCTGCGAACCGATCATCACCTTGTCGGGCCACGACCAGCCCTGCGCCTTCAACGCCGCGCCCAGGGCGAAGGACTGGCGATGACCGAGCTCCGAGAGCTTGTCGTAATTCGCCGCTCCGAAAGAAGCCTGGGCGTGACGGATGATGGTGAGAAGACCCATTCAGATCTTCTCGTTGGTATACTTGCGAAGTTCGGCCCGCGCGACCTGCCGCCGGTGGACCGCGTCGGGACCGTCAGCGAAGCGCAGGGTCCGCAGGTTGGTGTACATCCGCGCGAGTGGCTGATCCTGGCTGATGCCCTCGCCGCCGTGCATCTGCATCGCTTCGTCCACGACCTTGGTAGCCATGAGCGGTGCGACCACCTTGATCTGCGAAATCCACGGCTGCGCTTCCTTCACGCCGACCGTGTCCATCATATATGCAGCCTTGAGGCACAGAAGCCGCGCCATCTCGATCTCCATGCGCGCGTTGGCGATGATGTCGAAGTTTGCGCCGAGCGTGGCGATCTTCTTGCCGAAGGCCTCACGCGACAGGCCGCGCTTACACATGAGTTCCAGCGCGCGCTCGGCCTGTCCGATGGCGCGCATGCAGTGGTGGATGCGCCCCGGTCCAAGCCGCCCCTGCGCCACCTCGAACCCCCGGCCTTCGCCGAGGATCACGGCATCGGCGGGCAGGCGCACGTCGGTGAACTTCATGTGCATGTGACCGTGCGGCGCGTCGTCGTTGCCGAAGACCTGCATCGGCCGAATGATCTCGACCCCCGGCGTGTCGGCATCCATGACGAACATCGTGTGGCGCGCGTGCTTGGCCGCCTCCGGGTCGGTCTGGGCGAGCACGATGTAGACCTGGCAGCGCGGATCGCCTGCGCCGGAGATCCACCACTTCTCACCGTTCAGAACCCACTCGTCCCCGTCCTTTTTCGCCTCGAACGAGAGCTGAACGGCATCGGAGGAGGCGACGCCCGGCTCGGTCATCACGTAGGCCGAGCGAATTTCGCCATCGAGCAGAGGCTTCAGCCACCGGTCCTTGTGGGCCTGCGTCCCGTAGCGCTCCAGCACTTCCATGTTGCCAGTGTCGGGCGCCGAGCAGTTGAAGGTTTCGGCCCCAAGGGGCGACTTGCCCATCTCCTCGGCGAGGTAGGCGTATTCGACCGTGGTCAGGCCGTAGCCCGCCTCGCTGTCGGTCAGCCAGAAATTCCACAAGCCCCGCTTCTTGGCCTCCGACTTCAACTCGTCGAGGATCTCCTTCTGCCGGTCGTTCAGCACGAACCGGTCGTTCTGGGGGTTGTTCCCAATCTCCTGCTCGTACTCCTCGCCGAGGTGCACGATCTTGTCCGCCATGAGCTTTCGCACGGCTTCGATCAGTGGCTTGACCTTTTCGGTGACGCCCAGATCCATGTTCTGTCCTCCTTGTCCGGCCGGATGCCGGTGTCCTACTTGAACACAAGTGTTCAATTATTTGCAATGCTGTTTGATGCTTAAAGCACCTCGAACAACCCTGCCGCGCCCATGCCGCCCCCGACACACATGGTGCAGACCACGTATTTCGCGCCGCGCCGTTTGCCTTCGATCAGCGCGTGACCGACCATCCGGGCGCCCGACATGCCGTAGGGGTGGCCCACGGAGATCGCGCCGCCATTCACGTTGAGAATCTCGTTCGGAATGCCGAGGACGCGGGCGGAATGGAGCACCTGACAAGCGAATGCCTCGTTCAACTCCCACAGCCCGATGTCGTCCATCTTGAGGCCATGCGCCTCGAGCAGTTTCGGCACCGCGTAGATCGGCCCGATCCCCATTTCGTCGGGGTCGAGGCCGGCGGCCATCACGCCGACGTAGCGCCCGAGCGGCTGAAGCCCACGCTTCTCGGCCTCTTTCGCCTCCATGATGACACTCGCGCTCGCGCCATCGGAGAGCTGGCTGGCATTGCCGGCGGTGATGAACTTGCCCTCCTGCACGACCTGCCCGTCGCGAAACACCGGCGACAGGCCCGACAGGTTGTCGATGGTCGTCGAGGGCCGGTTGCCCTCGTCCTTCTCCAGCGTCACCTCGGCGAAGGACACCTCCTTGGTTTCCTTGTCGATGATCGCCTGCGTCGAGGTCAGCGGCACGATCTCGTCATCGAACCTGCCAGCCTCCTGCGCCGCCGCCGTGCGCTGCTGGCTCTGGAGCGCGTATGCGTCCTGGTCCTCGCGGCTGACGTTGTAGCGGTCCGCGACGATCTCGGCCGTCTCCAGCATGGTCATGTAGAGCGACGGGACGTGTTCCTTGATCCACGGGTCGCGCAGGTGGTCGGTGCGCATGTCCTGGTTCTGGACGAGGCTGATCGATTCCACCCCGCCACCGATGGCGACCTGCATCCCGTCATGCACGACCTGCTTGGCCGCCGTGGCGATGGCCATCATGCCAGACGCGCACTGCCGGTCCATCGACATGCCCGCGACGGAGGTGGGCAGGCCGGCGCGAATGGCCGCCTGCCGCCCGATGTTGCCACCCGTGGAGCCCTGCTGGATCGCGGTGCCGATGACGCAGTCCTGCACCTCGCCGCCTTCCAGCCCGGCGCGCTCCACGGCATTGCGAACCGCATGGCCGATCAACTCCTGCGCTTGGGTGTTGTTGAACGCACCGCGAAAGGCCTTGCCGATCGGGGTGCGGGCGGTCGAAACGATGACGGCATCGCGCATGAGAGTATCCTTCCTTATTCGTTCCACGGGAGCGGCAGGCCACGGGCCGCCGCGCCCATCCGTGCGTATTTGCGGGTCTGCGAGAAGGCATTGTCCATCACGACAGCGCCTTCGGGATTGCGGATGCGGTCCATCGCGGCCACCACGCCGTCGACGTTCAGATCGTCACCGACGAGCGCCACGCCTTCCGTCTCGGTGACGCGGATTTCCGCGAAACAGCCGCCGCCCGCGCCCAGCACCATCTTGGTCGGCGCGTCCTCGGCCACCAGCGCAAGAAGGCCGGGCGTGATGGTTTCGGGCTGGAGCAGTTCCAGCGTCTCGGGCGTGAGGAGCGCCTCGGTCATCCGCGTCGCCGCCGTTGGGGCAAGCGTGTTGACCCGGATGTTCTTCTTCGCGCCCTCGATGGCGAGCGTGTTCATCAGGCCCACGACACCGGCCTTGGCCGCGCCGTAGTTCGACTGCCCGAAGTTGCCGTACATGCCGGAGCAGGAGGTCGTGACCACGATCCGCCCGTATTCGCGGGCCGCCATGTGGTTCCACACCGCCTTGCAGCAGTTGGCCGTGCCCATCAGGTGGACGTCGATCACCTTGGCGAAGTCGCCGAGGTCCATCTTGGCAAAGGTCTTGTCGCGCAGGATGCCCGCGTTGTTGACGAGGATGTCGACATGGCCGAACTCGGCGATGGCGTCCTCGACCATCTTCTGGGTGTCCTCGGCGCTCGTCACGTCAGCGCCGTTGGCGATGGCATGGCCGCCCGCCGCGCGGATCTCGTCCACCACGGCTTTCGCCGCGTCCGACCCTTGCACGGTCCCGTCCGTCGCGACACCCAGGTCGTTGACCACGACCTTGGCCCCCCGCTCGGCCAGACCCAGGGCATGGCAGCGACCCAGCCCGGCCCCGGCCCCCGTCACGATGGCCACCCGGCCTTCGAAAGAAACGCTCATGTCGTGCTCTCCAGGTATCGGCGCCCGATCCACTCGGCCACGAGCGCGGGCTTGTCTTCGTTCTCGATCTCGACGGTCACATCGGTGATCGTCGTGAATTCGTTGGGGCGGGAGGTGTCGACCTCCTTCAGCGTGAAGCGCGCGCGCACGCGGCTTCCCACCTTCACCGGCGACAGGAACCGCATCCGGTTCATGCCGTAGTTCACGCCCATCACGGTCCCGTCGACTTTCGGCACGCCGTCATAGGTCATGGCCGACAGGAGCGAGAGGGTGAGGAAGCCGTGGGCGATGGTGCCACCGAAGGGCGTCTTGGCTGCGGCCTCGGGGTCCGTATGGATGTACTGGTGATCCTCGGTCGCGTCGGCGAAGGCGTCAATCCGCTCCTGCGTGATCTCGAACCAGCGCGAAACGCCGATCTCGGTGCCGGTGAGGGCGGTGAATTCATCCAGTGTCATGGCCTACTCCGCGAACAGCGAGCCGCCGGCGTGGCAATTGATGCCGCCGGAGATCGGAATGATGGCGCCGGTGACGTAGGAGCCGCCGGGACCGCACAGGAATTGCAATGTCGCCGCCACGTCCGACGGACGGCCAAGGCGGCGCAGCGGCACGCCCTCCGCCGTCTTTTCGGCCCGGCGATCGTCGGCCAGCGCGAAGGCGGTCATCTTGGACTCGAACGGTCCGGGGGCCAGCGCGTTCACCGTGATGTGGCGCTCGGCCAGCTCGTTTCCGAGAATGCGCGTCATGTGGTGCACACCCGCCTTGGACACCGAGTAGGAATAGGCCCCGGCCCCTTTCGGCACGTCGCCCATGACGGACCCCACGTTCACGATCCGCGCGGGGTCGTCGAAATCGGAGGAGGCTTCGAGCACCGGCAAAAGCGCCTGGGTGAGCTGGAACATCCCCGTCACGTTGAGCGCGTTGATCTTGTCCCAGCCTTCCCACGGAAACTCGCCCAGCGGCGCGCCCCATGTCCGGCCCGCGTTGTTCATGAGGATGTGCAGCCCGGTGGTGCGTTTCGTCACCTCGGCGGCCAGCGCATCGACACCCTCCTGGCTCGCAACGTCGCCCGCGAAGCCCTCGACGGAGCCGGGAAGGCCCATCGCATTCACTTCGTCTGCCACCGCTTCGCAGGCGTCGCCCTTGCGGCTGGCGATGAGCACGCGGGCACCCGCCGCGGCCAGCCCCTCGGTCGCCATGCGCCCGATGCCGGTCGCCCCGCCAGTGACCAGAGCCACCTTGCCGGACAGGTCGAAAAGCGCGTTCGGTGTCAGATTCATGCCACCATCCCCCGCGCCCGCGCCACGACCGCGGCGTGATAGCCGTAGTCACCCAGCCATTCGCCCGCGACCCGCGCGCGCTTCATGTAAAAGCCCATGTCGTATTCGTCGGTCATGCCGATCCCCCCATGCATCTGCACCCCCTCGCGCACGGCGAGGTTTGCGGTCTCCGTCGCCCGCGCCTTGGCGAGCGAGACCGCAAGGTCGGCCTCCTCCGGGGTGGCGTCAAGCACACGGCCCGCGTTGATGACGGTCGAGGCCGTCACCTCGATCTCGCTCCACAGATGTGCCGCGCGATGCTGGAGCGCCTGGAAGCTGCCGATGTGACGTCCGAACTGCTTTCGTTCCTTGAGATATGCGGCGGTCATGCCGAACGCGCCCGCCGACAGTCCGGTGAGCTCGGCCGCGAGCGCAGCCTGCCCGGCCCGAAGCGCGGGGGAGAGCACCTCCATCGCGCCGCCGACCTCGCCCACGACATCCTCGCCGGTCGCCTCGACACCGTCGAAGTCGATGTGCGCATGGTCGCGGCTGTCCACGAGGTCGAGCTTGTGTCGCGCGATCCCGGCCCGGTCCGCTTCGATATCGAAGAGCGTCAGGCCCGCATCGCCGCGCGCCACGACCAGAAGGCGCGAAGCGGAGGTCCCTTCGCCCACGAATGTCTTGTGCCCGGAGAGGCGGAAGCCGTTGCCGGAGGCAGCGGCCGTCATCTTCGCCGTGTCGGGGGCGAATTTCGGCCCCTCGTCGATCGCCAGGGCATAGGTTCTTTCGCCCGCCGCGATGGCAGCGAGCGCGGCGCCTTGCGCATCGAAGCGGAGCGCGGTCGCGGCGATGACGGCCGTCGACAGGAACGGCGAGGCGACCAGCGTGCGCCCCATCTCCTCGGCCAGCGTGTTGGCGGCCGCAAAGCCCATGTCCGAGCCGCCGTCGCGCTCGCCGACGAGGACGCCTGCCCAGCCCATCTTCACCATCTCGTCCCACAGGTCGGGGTCATGGCTCCGCCCCGCGTCGCGGTTCGCACGCAGGTTGGCGACGGGGGCCGCATCGTCGAGAAATCCGCGCGCGGCGTCGCGCAGCATGGTTTCGTCTTCGGTCGGTATCAAAGTCGTCATGTCTGTCTCATTGGCCCGGGAGTTCGAGGACGCGCTTGGCGAGGATATCGAGCATCACCTCGGACGTGCCCCCCTCGATCGAATTGGCCTTGGTGCGCAGCCACTCCGGCGCAAGGGTGCCGTATTCGCCCTCCCACGCCAGCGCGTCCGACCCACCGGCGCTCATCAGGAGCTCGAAGCGCGCCTTGTTGAGCTCGGTCCCGTAATATTTCAGCATCGCCGAGGCGTTTCCGACGCCGCCCTGCTTGGCCATGTCCTTGTAGCGCTCCAGTGTCAGGTTCATGGCGAGCTCGTCCACACCGAGTTTCATCGCGCGCCCGAGGATCACGGGATCCGTCGTGCCCTCGTCCGCCAGCACGCTCGCCACCGACCGCCCGCCGGTGAGGCCGGAGCCGCCGCCGCCGATCATCTCGCGTTCATGGGTGAGAAGGTGCTTGGCCACGTCCCACCCGCGGTTTTCCTCGCCCACGATGGCGGGGATGCTCTCGCCGTAGCTCTTGGGCACGCGGACGTTGTCGAAGAATGTCTCGCAGAACGGCGACTTGCCGGAAATCAGGCGGATCGGTTTGGTCGAGACGCCTTCGCTCTCCATGTCGATCAGCATGAAGCTGATGCCCTTGTGCTTAGGCGCCTCGCGGTCCGTGCGCACGAGGGCGAAGATCCAGTCGGCCTGGTCGGCGTAGGAGGTCCAGATCTTCGAGCCGTTTATGATCCAGTGGTCGCCTTTGTCCTCGGCCCATGTCTGGACGCTCGCAAGGTCCGACCCCGCCCCCGGCTCGGAATAGCCCTGGCACCAGCGAATCTCGCCGCGGGTGATCTGCGGCAGAAAGTGGCGTTTCTGCTCCTCGGTCCCGAATGCCAGGAGCGCGGGGCCGAGCATCCAGAGCCCGAAACTGTCGAGCGGCTTCTTCACGCGCAGCCGGTCCAGTTCTTCCTTGAAGATCTTGTCCTGCGCCCGGCTGTACCCTGCGCCGCCGTAGGGCTCGGGCCACGTGGGGGCCGTCAAGCCACGCGCAGCGCAGGCCTCCAGCCACGTTTTCTGGTCCTCGGACTTGAAGACCCAACGCTTGCCGCCCCAGCAGATGTCGTCTTCACTGAAGGCACGGTCCCTCAGGGACGCGGGCGCGTTGCTGTCGATCCAGTCGGCGATTTCTGCCCGAAAGTCGGCAAGACTTTCCTGACCCATATCCGGCATGGGTGATTCTCCTCCCGTTTTGGTCATATCGGCACAAAGGGCCCTCGTTTTGCAATGCAAAACTGAGTTTCACAAAATTCTTGACTTGATTGGAACATCGTTTTTCACTGCGAAACATGGGAAGCGGTCACATACGGGCGCTTCCGATCAAAGGGAGGAATCAATGACACTCAGGAAAACCGCCATTCTGGCGGCGGCAACGTCCGTCATCGCCATGTCGGCCGCGAGCGCCGAAACCGTGAAAATGGCTTTCATCGACCCGCTCTCCGGCCCCATGGGCCCGTCGGGTGAAGCGGCCTACACCAGCTTCCAGCTTGCCGCCGAGCACATCAACGAAGACGGCGGCGTGAACGGCAACATGATCGAGGTCACAGGCTACGACAACAAGGTCAACCCGAAGGAATCGCTGGTTCAGCTGCAGAAGGCCATCGACGACGGCGCGCGCTACATCTTCCAGGGCAACGGTTCCTCCGTCGCCGCCGCGCTGATCGACGCGATCGACAAGCACAACTCGCGCAACCCGGGCGAAGAGGTGCTGTTCTTCAACTATGCCGCCGTGACGCCCGCCTTCACCAACGAGCTTTGCAGCTTCTGGCACTTCCGTTTCGACGCGCATGCCGACATGAAGATGGCCGCGATCACCGACTGGATCGCCGAGCGGGACGAGATCAAGTCGGTCTACCTGATCGGCCAGGACTACGTGTTCGGTGAGGCCGTGGCGGCCGCCGCCGAGTCGATGCTGAGCGAAAAGCGCCCCGACATCGAGATCGTCGGGAACGAGCTTCACCCGCTCGCCAAGGTCAAGGACTTCACGCCCTACATCCAGAAGATCATCTCGTCGGGTGCCGACGCGGTCATCACCGGCAACTGGGGCGCGGACATGCAGCTCCTGATGAAGGCGGCCGCGGAAAGCGGGTCCGACATTCCCTACCTGACCTTCTACGGCGGGTCGAAAGGTGCCGTTTCCTCGCTCGGCGAAGGCGCGATCGACCGTCTCTACCAGGTGACCGAGGGCATCACGAACCTCGAGGCCTCGGACGAGCAGTATGCGCTGATCGAAGAGTACAAGGAACGCTTCCCGGACTACGACTATTACTACCACCGTGCGTTCAACGCGATGCGCATGTTCAAGGCTGCCGCCGAGAAGGCCGGTTCGGTTGATCCGATCCCGGTTGCCAAGGCGCTGGAAGGTCTGACGATCGACGAAGCCTATGGTGGCCAGGTCACCATGCGCGCCGAAGACCACCAGGCACAGCAGAACCTGTACATCTCGACCGTTGCCAAGGTCGGTGACGGCGTCACCTACGGCGTGGACAACGTGGACTACGGCTGGAAGCTGGTTGAAGGCGGTTCGATCGACGCAGCAAGCGCCGAGCAGCCCACCACCTGCGAGATGGAACGCCCGGAATAATCCCCAGGCGTTGAAATCTTGATGCATCGGGGCGCCGTGCGGTCGCGCGCGGCGCCCTTTTTACACCTAACGAGGTCATCATGGAAACGATCGTATTCGCGCTGCTGAATGGCGTGATCTACGGGCTTCTGCTATTCATGCTGTCGTCCGGCCTGACCCTCATCTTCTCGATGATGGGCGTGCTGAACTTTGCGCATGCCAGCTTCTACATGCTGGGCGCTTATTTCGCTTATACTATCATGGGGGCCACCAGTTTCTGGCTAGCCCTGTTCATCGCACCGATCCTTGTCGGTCTGGTCGGCGCGGTGGTTGAACGCTACGGGCTCCGCAAGGTCCATGCCAATGGACACGTCGCCGAGCTGCTGTTCACCTTTGGCCTCGCCTATCTGATCGAAGAGATCGTCAAGATCGTCTACGGTAAGACCGCCGTGGATTACAAAATTCCCTCGCTGCTGGATTTCCCGGCCTTCACGATCTACGGCGCGTCCTTCCCGGCCTACCGGATGTTCATGCTGTTCATCGCCATCGGGATGCTGGTCGGTCTGTGGTTCCTGCTGAAGAAGACCCGCGCGGGTCTGATCATCCAGGCCGCGCTGACCCATCCGCACATGGTGGGTCACCTGGGCCACAACGTGCCGCTGATCTTCATGACCGTATTCGGCATCGGCTGTGCGCTGGCCGGTCTGGCGGGCGTGATCGCCGGCAACATCTTCGTGACGGACCCGGCCATGGCCGTTCTCATGGGGCCGATCGTCTTCGTGGTGGTCGTCGTCGGCGGCATCGGATCGCTGGAGGGGGCCTTCCTGGCGTCTATCCTGATCGGGCTGCTGCAGAACTTTGCCGTGGGTATCAGCGCGTCCTTCGCGGACATCTTCTGGTTCACCGGCCTCAGCCCGACGTCTGAGATCGGCGATATCACCGTGTCCTCGCTGGCACCGGTGCTGCCGTTCCTGCTGCTGGTTCTGATGCTGATCTTCCGGCCCCGCGGCCTGATGGGGGAGCAAGAGCTATGAGCGACGTTTCGCAAACTCACGCAAGCCTGGCCCCGTCCAGTGCCCAGAAGTTCCGTCAGCGGTTCCTGCCGTTCCTGGTCTTCGGTGCGATCCTGCTGCTGATCCCGATGACGGATCCGTCGCGGACCATGTATGCGCTGATGCACCAGATGGCGATCTACATCGTCTTCGCGCTGGCCTACAACATGCTGCTGGGCAAGGGGGGCATGCTGTCCTTCGGTCACGCGGTCTACTTCGGCTTCGGCGGCTATCTGTGCATGCACGCAATGAACTGGATCGAGGACGGTGGCGTCTGGGGGGCTTTCCCGACCTTCTTCCTGCCGGTTCTGGGCTTTGTCGGTGGCGCGGTTTCGGCCGTGGTGATCGGGTCCTTCTCGACCAAGCGGTCGGGCACGACCTTCGCCATGATCTCGCTTGGCGTGGCCGAGCTGATCTTTGCCGGTGCCTTCATGTTCGACAGCCTCTTCGGCGGGGAACAGGGCATTTCCGGTGACCGGATGAACGGCCCCGAGGTCTTCGGTCTGTCGATGGGTCCGCAATCGGACATCTACTGGTTCATGGCCTTCTGGACGATCCTGTCGGTCATCGCGATGTACGCCTTCACCCGCACGCCGCTTGGCCGTCTGTCCGAAGCGGTGCGCGACAACCCGCAGCGGGTCGAGTTCATCGGTTACAACCCGCAGCGCGTGCGCTGGCTGGTGTTCTCGATCTCGGGCGGTTTTGCCGGGCTGGCGGGCGGCATGTCTGCGGTCAACTACGAGATCTTCACGCCGGAAGCGCTGTCGCTGATCCCGTCGGGCTTTGTCCTGATCATGGCCTACGTGGGTGGCATCACCTATTTCGCCGGCCCGATCATGGGCGCGGTCCTGCTGACCTACATGTCCTCGATGATGTCGGACTTCACCGAAGCCTGGCTGCTGTATCTGGGCCTGATGTTCGTGCTGATCGTGATGTATGCCCCGCGTGGCATCGCCGGGATCGTGTTCGGCTTCTGGGACGGTATCCGGGGGGCAAACTCGGCCGAGCTGCTGCGCAAGTGGGCGGTTCAGCTTCTGGGCTGCCTGCTGATGCTGATCGGTCTGATCATCCTGGTCGAAGTCTCGGTGCGCTGGTCCAATGGCTGGGGTGAGGCGTTCGAACCCTTCGGGCTGCACTTTACCCATGCCGATATCGTGACCTGGATTGCCATCTTCGTGCCGATCGTGGCGGGGGGCTATGTCCTCCGCCTGGCGACCCGCGAGAAAGAGGAGATGCCGGCATGACGACGCCTGCCCTTTCGCTCAAGAACCTGTGCAAAAGCTTCGGACCCGCGAAGATCATCAACGACGTGACCCTGGATGTTGCCAAGGGTGAACGTCACGCGATCATCGGCCCGAACGGTGCAGGCAAGTCGACGCTGTTCAACCTGATCTCGGGGCTCTACACCCCGACATCCGGCACGGTGTCGCTGAATGGCACGCTGATCTCGGGGGTTGCCCCGTACGAGATCAACCGGATGGGCCTGTCGCGGTCCTTCCAGGTGTCGAACATCTTCTCCAACATGACCGTGCGGGAAAACGTGCGCTGTGGCGTGCTGCATTCGCTTGGTCAGGGCTATTCCTTCTGGAAAAGCGTCACCTCGTCCAAAGAGGTGCAGGAGAAGACCTGGGAAGTGCTGGAACATTGTTCGCTTCTGGAC